>JBDKUM010000321.1:0-4149 GCA_039679715.1 Phycisphaerales bacterium | reverse complement strand
CCAAATGCCATTGCATTAAATTCGCTTATTTTCAATATCGCCCGGCTGATAGGTCCTACTATCGCAGGTCTTTTAATTGCACTGACAAAAAATGAATATATTTGTTTTTTCATTAACGGCCTAAGTTTTTTCGCAGTGATATGTTCACTTGCGGCAATGAAAATCAATCGTCCTATTCAGAAAAAAATCACCCCGCCGATTCTTGAGGGTCTTAAAGATGGATTCAAATACGCTTACGATTTTGTCCCAATACGCATGGTTTTAATTTTCACGGCTCTCATAAGTATAGTTTCTGCACCTTATACTGTACTTATGCCCATTTTTGCAAAAGACATTCTTCATGGCGATTCCAGAACACTGGGTATGCTCACATCCTCCATCGGCGTTGGTGCTTTAATTGGCGCAGTATTTTTGGCAGTTCAGAAAAATCAGAGGAAGTTCGATTATATAGTCGTCTTTGCTGCGTGTGTTTTCGGTGCAGGACTTATAGGCTTTTCTTTCTCGCGGGTTTTATGGCTGTCACTTGCGTTAGTGATCCTGCCAGGCTTTGGCCTCATGGTGCAATCTGCATCGACTAACATTATCCTTCAAACGATAGTAGACGACGATAAACGCGGCAGAGTCATGAGTTTCCATGTAATGGCATTTGTAGGCACCGCTCCATTTGGGAATCTGCTGTCTGGTGTATCAGCCGAAAAAATAGGTGCGCCTCATACCCTGGTTTTATGCGGCGTTTTAAGTTTAATGATTATGGTGTTCTTTATTTTCCAGATACCGCGGATAAGGCAATTGGTTCATCCGATATATGTCAAAAAAGGAATTATACCCGAAGTTGCAATTGGTTTGAACACCGCAACACAATTAGCGGCAGAAACAAAAGATTAGAACTTCCAGCCCTTTTTAAAACAAACTTATATTTTTTCCCGTTTCGCCGGGTTCGAAAATATGAGCTTTGTTCAAATCTATATACATCGTAACCTGATGATCTACATCGATAGCTGTGTGCGGATCTAGATTGGCGATAAACTTCTGGCCGGCGGTGCTTGTCAGATAAACATCTTTCCTGTCGCCAAGCGGTTCGATAACATTAACTTTTGATTTTAAGCCGTTATTACTTTGGCCCGCCAATGGCTCGACCGTTAAATGCTCCGGCCTGATACCAAGTACCATTTCTTTATCGATATACGGCTTATACTGACCGTTGGCTTTTTTCATTTCAAGCACATCGCCGTCATTAAGAACAAACGCTAATTTTCCGTTTTTATTTTCAATTTTGCCTTTAAGAAAATTCATAGGCGGTGTACCCAAAAATCCCGCTACAAATCGATTTACAGGTTTGTCATAAACTTCCATCGGAGGCGCAACCTGCTGGATTTCGCCATTATACATTACACATATTCTATCACCCAGCGTCATTGCCTCTGCCTGGTCGTGAGTTACATATATCGAAGTTGTATTAAGCCGTCTGTGCAATGCCTTCAATTCAGCGCGTGTCGTAACGCGAAGTTTTGCGTCTAGATTGCTCAAAGGCTCATCGAATAAGAACGCAGCCGGGTTGCGAACTATCGCTCGACCGAGCGCAACACGCTGTCTTTGCCCGCCGGAAAGCGCTTTTGGTTTTTTATCGAGTTGGCTGCTGATATCGAGCATTTCGGCAACTTCAGTAACACGTTTTTTGATTTCATCTTTTGGAAATTTGCGAAGTTTGAGGCTGAACGCGAGATTTTGAAATACTGTCATGTGCGGGTATAGCGCGTAATTTTGAAATACCATCGCGATATCGCGGTCTTTTGGCGGCACATCATTTACAATTCTGTCGCCGATTGCAATAGTTCCAGAGGATATTTCCTCAAGGCCTGCAATCATTCTTAAAGTTGTGGTTTTGCCACAGCCTGAAGGCCCCACGATAACCATAAACTCTTTGTCAGCGATATCGAGGTTGGCACCTTTTACCGCTTCAAAACCGTTGTCGTAAACTTTTTTTACATCTTTAAGAAATACTTTAGCCATAAATATCTCACATTATTATATATGATAGACATTTTACTATATAACAATAAAAAAAGCAAGCAACCGGTTTTTAAGCTCAATAAAAATCTTTTAAACATTAAGGCAATCTCTAAAAATGCCATTGCGACTTGGAGTCCCCTTGCGGGAGGCGTTTTTTGTGGCTTTTGGACACAAAAAACAACGAAGCAATCTCTTGCTTTAAAATTATTAGAAATATCCTTAAATATTAAATTTTAAATTATTTTAGGTTTTCGAGTTCGAATCCCTGCATATCGCCAAAATCCTGGTTCTCGCCGCCCATCGCCCATACAAAAGTATAATTTTTCAGCCCTGCTCCGCTGTGTATCGACCAGCTTGGCGATAGTGCTACCTGCTCATTGCGCACGACAATATGCCGCGTCTGGTCAGGCTTACCCATAAAATGAAATACAACCGAATCGGAATCGACCTCGAAATACATATAAACTTCCGTCCGCCTGTTATGCGTATGTCCCGGCATCGTATTCCATATACTGCCCGCATCGAGTTCCGTAAACCCCATCACAAGCTGACAGCTCTTTATTCCATCAGGATGAATATATTTATGAATCGTGCGTTTATTACACTGCGCATCTGTTCCAAGTTTTTCGACCATCGCATCTTTCTTTTCAGCGGCTGCAATCGGATATTCCTTGTGAGCCGGATAACTTACAAAATAAAATTTCGCTGGTTTATTGGAATCTGCGCTTTCAAACTTAATTTCCTTACTTCCTCGCGGTATATAAATCAAACTTTTGAACTCCAGCGTGAACTTTTTCCCATCTACCGTAATCGTTCCTGCCCCGCCGATATTAATAACTCCGATTTCTCTTCTCTCACAGAAAAATTCACTTGCGATTTGCTCACCTGCTTCTAATTTCAACGCATTTTTCACCGGCACAGCCGAACCGATTATCGCCCTGTCATCGAACCAGTATATCATTTCGATTTTACCAGGTGCAAATAGTGTGCGGATTAAAAACGTATCTCGGATTTCTTCCGTATTCATCCGCTCAAACCTTACCGCATCCGCCGAATATCTCGTTTCCATAATAGATTCCATTTTTTTTAGTGTCTTTGAGTCTTGGTGGCTATTTTGATTCCTGCCTGTATTTTAATTGCTCGCCAAGCCACAATGCGATCTTCTTCTGATAATCTTTATCATAATTGCCCCACTCTGCAATTTTATGTTCCGCGCCTTTAATCGTTATCAATTCGCATTTACCGCCGACATCTTCCACCCTCTGCTTGAAATTCAGCGATTGCTGATAAGGCACGGATTTATCTTCCGTCCCATGTACAAGCAATACCGGCATAATCCCCGGCCGCAAATAATTTATCGGCGAAGCATCCCAAATCCATTGCAGCGAATTAGCATCCAGCGCCTGCACACCGAACAAATCCATAAGATACGTTGAAATATTACCGCGCCTCAAACTATCCAGCACCAAATCCGCAGGCATAGCCAGTCCAACCGCCGCCTTAACATCCGTTTCCTTTTGTGCTTTTATCGCCGCCAGCATCGCAAGCTGACCGCCCGCTGAATAACCCATCAATGCAATCCTGTTCGGATCCGTCTTATATTTCAAAGAATTCGCCTTTACCCATTTCACAGCCGAGATAACATCCTCATAAGCTGCAGGCCATCTATTTTTTGGCGCCAGCCTGTAATTAATCGAAAAGCAAACTAAATTCACGTCAGTCATCGGCTCGAATAGCGACGTAATATCCGCGCGTTTATCGCCGCCGCTCCAGCCTCCGCCATGAACGACTATTACACCGCCGAAATATCCTTCAGCTTTCGGCGAATAAACATCAAGCAGCAAACTCTCATCCACGACCTTGCCGTATTCTATATTTATCTGCACCTCCATCGCATTAACGAAAGTACAAATTCCAAGCAGCAAAATAATTACTTTAAACTTTTCATTTTTCACTTTTAACTTTTCACTTTCTATTTATTAATATGTAGTATTCTGGCTCCTTCAAAGCCATTAAATTTCGTCGATGAAGCGACACTGTAAGCGCCAATATTTTCCGTCAAAAATAAATCACCGATATCGAGATTCCCCGGCAGTTGTTCCTATACCGAAATGTTATCGAAACTGACGAAGGTCGGCC
>JBDKUM010000320.1:0-2311 GCA_039679715.1 Phycisphaerales bacterium | reverse complement strand
GGGGACGAAAGTAAAAGGTAATCTTTTCCCATTTGATCGAGAATTTGTTCGAGAAGATGAATTAAGATATTACGATAATTGCGAGGGAATATCTGCATTTGGAGAACCGTGGGTTTATTCATCTGGCAAATGGGCTGAAATAATTCCCAATGATTAGCGAATCCAAAATCCAAGCATCGTGCGTCATGTGGTTGTGGAATACGCACCCACAGACGCGCGGATTGTTCTTTTCGGTTACGAATAATTCAGAACACATCGCCCGGGCAATGCAACGCAAGGCGATAGGTCTTATTTCAGGTGTTTCTGACTGCTTATTTATCTGGCGAGGCTCATTGTATTGTTTTGAGTTTAAAACGGAAATAGGGCGGCAATCACCGGCGCAAATTGAATGGGAAAAGAAATCGGTCGAACAAGGGGCAAAGTATTACGTTGTGCGATCCTTGCCAGTATTTATTGACCGTATCGAAACGATTTTAAGTAATTCACACAAACGAGTTTAAGTTATGACCCTCCGCATAGTACCCACAGACTCACCAAATATTTGCGTATTTGACACTGCAACGCAAAAGTTATATGAACTACCTGACACATCAAATCAGATAGCTTTATCCGGTCGTTTCTTTGCTTATTTCGATACATTGCGCGAATTCATTGAGTCAGATAAACAGGCGGCAATAATCATGTTCTTTTGCTCTGGTCGGGAAGTGAAAGGCAAACGGTATAAAGTAACGCTGATTACAGGCTCAGAATCTGTTGAGTTTTGGAACGTTGAGAAAATTTCATCTGGATGGCTTTCGCATGAATCAAGCGTTCGGGACCAGACCTCACCAAAAACAGGAATTGAAATTTGCTACACCGGATCGGCTTACTTGGTTTATTTGGTAAAGGAATCGGATTGTTTGAATGGGGTGAGGGTAAAGAGTGTGAAACGTTGCGAATAGGCATAAAAAAACCTCCAGGCAATCACCCCTGGAGGAAAACAAATCCTAATCAAAAATCAACTAACCTAAACAAACCTATGAAGTACACAAATATATAGAAAATATGAATACGATGGAAAAAGAATTACAAAAAATAAACGAATTAATCAAATCATTTAATCAATCAGACTTTAAGTTTGAACTTGAATTAAGGATATTTAACAAGGATAATAAGGTTTATATGAAGCTCGATCAGATCATGGCTATGGTTTGTAAGGTAACTGACTTAACTCCTGAGTACTTGAACATGAAAACAAGGGAACCTAATATACTTTTGCCTCGTCAATTTTGCCATTATATTGCGTCAAAAAATACAAAATGTACATTGGCTGCAATTGGTGCATATTTTGGAGGCAAAGACCATTCAACTGTACTTAATTCGATTAAAAAGATTCAAGGATATTTAGATACTGATCGTGAGTTTAGGGAAAAATACAGTGACCTACTTAATCCCTATCATTCAAAACCCACAAATGATAATTCCTTATAAATTCAGTTTCAGTACCTTTTCCAAGTGGCGTATTATACCATTGTTTCCAATAATTCGCATATCCTTCAATTGTAGTGGGTATTGCGCCTTTTTGGCGCAAATAATGAACTCTACACATACAGATAGCTAAACGGTCATTCGAAACCATATCCAGAGCAGAAAGCACATTAACATGGCAAACTGATTTTATCTTATCGGTAATATCCGGATGGTATTTAAGATAGTTATTACAAATGTCGTTAAACGTTGCTGGCTCCATTTGGCAAATACCTAAAGCGGGTCCGTTCCCTAATTGTTTCCGATATTTTCCGTATGCTGATTCCTGGGCAATTGTGCCTAAAATCAAATTAGCAGAATCCGGCGTGTAATATCCGAAGTCTGCTAATGTTTTTTCAACGAGCTGGCGCATGGTCGTTATTTTGAAAATAATTCTTTTGCTGATTGCGCTAAATCTGTCTTTTCATTTGCATCTACTTTTTTGTCTTCAACAGCATCGGCAAATTTAATCAGAAGTGTTCCGGCCTGTTTAATCTTTTTAGTTGCAAACGCCCATCCTGTTGCAAATACAAAGGCAACAACTCCCAATCCTACATTTAGAATGCTAGTCCAATCGAGACCGGATAAAATTCCTTTTGATGGTTCGACTAACTGATCAGATTCCTGAGCAAATCCAAATAAACACAATGCAAAAAATACAAAGAACATGATGAACTTTTTCATATCATTTATTTTTACGTTTAAAAATTCCTAACAGCTTTTTACGTTTTGGCTCTTCGGTTAGGTCGATTGAACCTTTAATATCTTGTGTGTTATTAGTTCCTGATTGTTTTAATTTCTTTAC
>JBDKUM010000319.1:0-7674 GCA_039679715.1 Phycisphaerales bacterium | reverse complement strand
ATGCAATGGCATTTGGCATATCTTCTTCATCATCGACAATTTCGTAAATGAACGACTGCCGCGTTGGAATGTCGAAAGCGTTAATGATTCCGATTAATATGCTGACTGAAATAATCCAAAAAACCTTTATTTCTTCAAAATACACCAATGCCGCCAATAAAAAAGCCTGGAGCATCGATAGAATTTGGGTAGTAATTAAAATTTTACGTTTGGAACAGTGGTCAGCGAAAACGCCGGCAATTGGCGCGGCTAAAAATATCGGCAATTGACTGCAGAAGGGCACCAAACCTAAGTAAAATGCCGACGAAGTCAGCCTATAAACAAGCCAGCCCATTGCAAGCTGCTGCATCCATGTGCCGATCAATGAAGCGCCGTGACCAGCGAAATACAACCTGTAATTTTTATGCTTCAAGGCTCGCAAAATCAGTCCCAAACTGTTTTTCTGCGAACCGTTATTATTTGTCGCCATTTTTATCCCTAATCAGGCAAAGCCTGAAATAATCATTTTACTTAGGAAATTATATATAAGTTCAGCCCATTCACAATAACAAATCATTTCTTTGTTGAGCAATTAAACTACATTATGGGACGTAATCGTTAAATAATACATAAATAGTTAACATTGCTAAGTTTAGGTTAATTCATTGTCCATTAAAGCCGATTTTTATAGCAGAATTCAGCCTTAAAGGCTTGACTTTTATTGAACCAATATTCATAATATGAATATACATTCTATGTTGGTTAAAATAACTAAAATATAAAATATTAAAAGGGAAAAATGGATAATGATCAAATAACAAGGAAGGAAAGGGAAAGAATCTGGCATAGGACTGAAATACTAAGCAAAGCGCTTGATTTGTTTTCTGAAAAGGGCTTCCATAATGTTTCAATGCAGGATATTGCCGTACGTTCGGAGTATGCGGTCGGCACCCTCTATAATTTTTTCCAAAGCAAAGAGCAACTATTTGAAGAATTAAGAAATAATTGTGCTGACAAGATATTACATGTACTTGGACCCATACTTGAGACTGATGAATCAGAAGAACAGAAATTAAGGAATTTTATTAAAACCCATAGTGAATCAACGGAAGAAAATCTCAAATTTATCAAGATGTACGTTTCAGCTTATGGCACATTAACCCCGACTCAAAGTTCTTCAGATTCAGATAAAAAATCGTATGAAGTTAAAGCAATGCTTATAAATAAAATTAAAGAAGTAGTTAATACGGGAATTGCTAAAAAAGTATTAAAACCAATCGATACAGAAATATATGTGCTTTCTTTAGTTTCTTCGCTTCAGGCATTCATTCTGGAATCATCGAAGAGTTATGATAAAGCTAAAGTAAAAAGAGGACTAGCGAATTTGGAATCATTATTCCTTGATTTATTGATCAGCAAATAAATTCTTATACTAAGGTCTTGTATGAATTATAAATTATCGGAAATAGAAATGAAAAATGTAAAAATAATTTGGGTCTCAATTTTGTTAATGGGATTTTTATCGTTTATCGGCTGCGGCAAAAAAATGCAGCCGATGCCGTCAGAGCCGGAAGTGGCGATAATAAATATTCAGCCTCAACCGCAGGAACTTGTGACTGAACTGCCGGGACGTACATCTGCCTATAGAATCGCGGAAATACGGCCGCAGGTCAACGGCATAATACAAAAAAGGCTGTTTACGGAAGGCGCTGATGTTAATTGCGGGCAGGTGCTTTATCAGATTGAGCCTGCACCTTTCCAAGCGGCGGTAAACAACGCCAAAGCTTCTCTGGCAAGGTCAGAAGCGACTTTACCCTCAATCCAATTGAGAGTTGAGCGTTATAAAGAATTGCTCGAGGACAAAGCTGTCAGTCAGCAGGAATATGATGATGCGACAAGCGCGTTAAATCAGGCGCAGGCAGATATTCAGTATTGGAAAGCTATGCTGGATACGGCTCAAATCAATCTTAGCTACACGAGTGTTACTGCTCCGATTTCCGGCCGAATCGGTAAATCAACTGTAACAGATGGTGCTCTTGTAACAGCATATCAACCGGTGGCACTTGCGACAATTCAGCAATTAAATCCAATTTATGTAGATGTGCCTCAGTCGACAACTGAAATGCTGCGTTTAAATCGTCATTTGAGAAATGGTAAACTTAATAAAAATGAAAATCAAAACAAAGTAAAGCTCTTCCTTGAAGATGGAACAGAATATCCTTTAATGGGAACGCTCCAGTTTCGTGATATAACAGTTGACCAGACAACGGCGTCGGTTACATACAGAGTTGTTTTTGAAAATCCGGATAATATTCTTCTGCCGGGTATGTTTATGCGAGTACTTGTTGTAGAAGGCGTTCAAGAACAGGCAATACTCATTCCGCAGCAGGCTGTATCACGCGATACAAAAGGCAATCCAATCGCATTGATAGTTGATGAAGATAAAAAGGTTCAGCCGAGAATGCTTGTTCTCGACAGGGCGATTGGAGACCAATGGCTTGTTACCAGCGGTCTGGAAGCTGGTGATCGTTTGATAGTTGAAGGAATACAAAAGGTTCGGCCCGGTGCTGTTGTGAAGACAGTTTTATATAAGCCGAACAAAGAAGTAGTGAAAAAAACAAACGAAGCAAAACAGACTGTTGAAGGTGAATAAATGTTATCGAAATTCTTTCTGGAAAGACCGGTTTTTGCATGGGTAATCGCGATTGTAATAATGGTGGTGGGTGGTCTGGCGATCTACACTTTGCCCATATCACAGTATCCACCAATAGCTCCGCCATCAATTTCAATTTTTGCTCCATATCCTGGCGCGTCTGCTGAAACAGTAGAAAACAGCGTAACTCAAATTATTGAGCAGAAGATGACGGGCTTGAGCCATATGTTGTATCTTAATGCCAGCAGTGATTCTTCAGGTTTGAGCCGTATTGAACTGACATTTGCACCGGGAACAGATCCAGATATTGCGTGGACGCAGGTGCAAAATAAACTGCAGTTAGCAATGTCAAGTCTGCCGGATGTAGTGCAAAGCCGCGGCGTAACAGTAGCCAAGACTACCAGAAACTATTTGATGGTCGTTGGTCTGATATCTGAAGATGGAAGTATGGACATGTATGATTTGCTGGACTATGCTCAATCCAACCTTGAAAAAATACTTTCACGTGTTCAAGGCGTTGGCGAATTGGAAATTTTCGGCAGTCAATATTCTATGCGAATCTGGTTCAACCCGGACAATCTGACCGATTATCAGATGACGGTTCAGGATGTTATTGGAGCATTGCGATCATATAACGTTGAAGTTTCAGCCGGACAGTTCGGCGGTGTACCTGCGGTTGAAGACCAGCGTCTGAATGCATCTATTCTTGTACAGAGCATGCTCAAGACACCCGAAGAGTTTGCGAGTATCCCTCTCCGTACCAACCCGGATGGTTCCATTTTGCGTGTTAAAGATGTTGCACGTGTAGAACTTGGAACTGAATCATATGATATCTCGGGATATTACAATGGTAAGCCAATGGCTTCTATGGCAATTCGTCAGGAATCCGGAGCCAATGCTCTTAATACAGCCCAGAATATTAAAAACAAGATGGAAGAGCTAAGCCAATTTTTCCCTCACGGTATGAAAGTGGTTTATCCTTATGATACTACTCCATTTATTAGTGCAGCTATCAAAGAAGTTGTTAAAACTCTCATCGAAGCAATTGTCCTTGTTTTCCTTGTTATGTATTTGTTCATGGGAAATATGCGTGCCACATTAATTCCGACAATCGCGGTGCCGATAGTTCTGCTCGGAACTTTTGCAACACTGGCGATTTTTGGCTTTTCAATAAATATGTTAACCATGTTTGCAATGGTGCTTGCTATCGGTCTTCTGGTTGATGATGCAATCGTGGTGGTAGAAAACGTTGAAAGAATTATGAGTGAAGAAGGACTTTCACCCAGAGCGGCGACGGAAAAATCGATGGAGCAGATAACTCCGGCGCTGATCGGTATAGGACTGGTGCTTTCAGCGGTATTTGGTCCGATGGCATTTTTCGGAGGAGCAACGGGCGTTATCTACCGTCAGTTTTCAATAACAATTATTTCAGCGATGATTCTTTCGGTGGTTGTGGCATTGATACTAACTCCTGTGCTGGCTGCATCATTGTTAAAGCCTGTTCCAAAAGGGCATGAACCTGCTGACGCAAGTGTATTCTTTTTAAGGCCATTCTTCAGATGGTTTGATAAGCGTTTTTTCCGGTTGAGAGATTACTATGTTTCAATCGTAAGCAAATCGTTCAATCACAAACTCAAATATTTAGCTGTTTTCGTTCTGATTGTTGCCGGTGTAGGATTCATATTTAAAAAGATGCCTACGGCATATCTGCCTGATGAAGATCAGGGAATTTTGATTGTACAGGCTCTGTTGCCTGCAAACTCAACTATCGAGCAGACAAATAAGGTAATGGATACTGTTCGAAATTATTTTTTGGAAAATGAAAAAGATGCAGTTGAATCCTGCATGACAGTATCCGGTGTTGGTTTCTCCGGTCATGGACAAAACATAGGCCTGTCATTTGTCAAACTAAAGGATTGGAAACTTCGCGAGCGATCAAATTTGAAGGTAGCCGCTATAACGAAAAGAGCTATGGGGACTTTTTCGCGTATCCGCAATGCAATGGTATTTGCTTTTGCGCCTCCTGCAGTTGTTGAACTTGGTCAGGCCAAGGGATTTGATTTTCAACTGCTTGATCGTGGCGGTTTGGGGCACGAAGCTTTGATGAATGCTCGTAATCAGTTGCTCGGCATGGTCGCCCAGAACCCAATATTGGCCAAGGTTCGACCAAATGGTCTGGAAGACGTTCCTGAATATAGAGTTGATATTGACTGGGAGAAAGCCGGTGCTTTAGGTGTTCCTATCACTGATATTCACAATACTATCTCCGCAGCTTTCGGCAGTGCTTATGTTAATGACTTTGTTCAAGGTGGCCGTGTAAAAAGAGTATATGTCCAGGCTGACGCTCCTTATCGTATGTTGCCGAAAGATATTGAAAAACTTTATGTACGCAATCAAAGCGGCAAGATGGTTCCGTTTTCTTCGTTTGCATCCGGCCACTGGACTAGTGGTTCGCCCAAGCTTGAGCGTTTCAACAGTTTCCCCTCTATTAACATTTTAGGTGAAGCTGCACCCGGAAGAAGTTCAGGTGAGGCTATGGCTGAAATGGAGAAGTTCATTAAAAAACTTCCAGAAGGTATAGGCTACGACTGGTCTGGGGTTTCTTATCAGGAAAAACAAGCAGGCTCTATGACGCTTCCGCTTTATGCTTTTTCGATTTTGATTATTTTCCTTTTCGTAGCGGCGTTGTATGAAAGCTGGACGATTCCATTTGTAAATATGTTAATGCTTCCTTTGGGAGTATTCGGCGCTTTGCTTGCGACCTGGCTAAGGGGTCTGCCCAACGATGTTTATTTCCAAATCGGATTTCTTACCACTCTTGGTCTTTCTACGAAAAATGCGATTTTGATTATTCAATTTGCGCAGGACCGCATCGAACACGGAGAAGGATTAATCCCTGCCACTTTGGGCGCGGTCAAAACAAGATTTAGACCTGTTATAATGACATCTTTGGCTTTCTTCTTTGGTGTGCTTCCTTTGGCTACATCATCCGGTGCAGGAGCAGGCGCACAAAATGCCATCGGTACCGCAGTTTGCGGAGGTATGCTTTCAGCTACTTTTATCGATCTTATTTTCATACCGATGTTCTTTATTCTCGTAAATAATCTCTTTCGGAAAAAGCGGCAGGACTCTGCGATGAACAACATTAACGCAAAAGATTTGCGGGAGGAAAACTAATGAGGAAATTAATTTTTGTTTTCTGTTTAGCTGCAATTATATGCTTAAGCGGATGTTCGCTGAATCCTAAATATACAAGGCCGGAAAAACCGGTGCCGGCTCAATGGCCGCAGGGACCTGCATATAAAGAAAATATAATTGATCCTAATATTCCCACTGTTGAGGGGCTTACATGGCGTGAATTTTTTACAGATGAAAATCTTCAAGTTGTAATGGAAATGGCTTTGAAGAATAACAGGGATTTGCAAATTGCAACCCTTAATGCTGAACGAGCGCGTGAATTTTACGGGATTCAGCGAGCTGAACTTTTTCCGATAGTTGATGCTTTTGGCGGCTTGACTAAACAGCGCGTGCCCGGCGATTTTTCACAAAATGGAAGCGTGGTAACAAGCAAAGAATATAGCGTAAATTTGGGAATGGCTTCATGGGAGATTGATTTCTTCGGACGTATCAGAAGTCTTGAAGAAAGAGCACTGAAAGAATATTTCGCGTCAAGGCTTGCAAGGCGAAGCGCACAGATTCTTTTGATATCGCAAATTGCAAATACGTATTTTACTCTGGCAGCAGACCTGGAAAGCCTTCAGCTTGCGCAATCAACATTGGATTCGCAGCAGGCGGCATACAATTTAATCAAAACCCGTTATGATAACGGACTTTCGCAGGAACTGGATTTGCTGCAGGTGCAAACGAGAGTAGACGCCGCGCGTGTGGATATCGCACTTTACACACGCCAGGTCGCTCAAGATCAATCTGCATTAAATCTTTTGGTCGGCTCTACAGTTCCGGATGAATTCCTGCCCGGCTATCTTGAATCTGTCAGCCAGCCCCAGGAAATTTCCGCAGGCATTTCGTCAGATGTTCTTTTGCGAAGGCCTGATATTCTTGAAGCTGAAAATTTGTTAATGGCTGCAAATGCGAATATCGGTGCGGCTAGAGCATCTCTATTTCCACGCATCAGCTTGACATCTTCTATTGGAACAGCCAGCTCTGAATTGTCTGGATTGTTTTCCAACGGGTCGACAACATGGACATTCGCGCCTCAATTTGTAATGCCGATTTTTGATCCGCGGGCATGGTCAGCGCTTGCTGTTACAAAAACAGAGAGGAAAATTGCGGTTGCTCAATATGAAAAAGCAATTCAGGAGGCATTTAAAGAAGTCGCTGATGCGCTGGCGGTGCAGGGCACGATTGAAGATCAGCTTGCCGCCCAACAATCTCTCTCTGATGCCGCCGCAGAGACCTATCGCTTATCCAATACCCGTTATCTCAAAGGCATTGATAATTACCTTGTTGTAATTGATTCGCAAAGATCGATGTATAACGCCGAGCAGGGGCTTGTTGCATTTCGCCTTGCGAAATTAGTAAATCAGGCGAGGCTTTATGCCGTGCTTGGCGGCGGAGATGACCCTGTTTTTGCAGAGAAAATTAAATAGCAGCAATAATCAATTTTACAACTCCTGATTATATTTTTATTGCAGTTTGGGTAAAAAAAAGGTATAAAAAGGTATCTTTTTGGCGCACAAAAGGAAATTTATATGCTCAAACTGGCAATGATCGGTGCAGGCGGGTATGCATTTAATTTAATTAAATGGATATGGGAAATTCCCGAACTCATTAGTATTGTTGCCGTCAGCAGTAATCCAGCCAGACACTCACCGGGGCGAAGTGCCTGCCAGCAAAAAGGCATTCCTGTTTATGATACTACCGAACAGCTTTTAGCAAACATCAAAGGCAAGGCAGATGTTGTTTATGTACCTACGCCGATAAACACGCACTTTTCTCTTACCAAAAAATGTATCGATGAGGGATTTGATGTTTTTCTGGAAAAACCGCCGGTTGCGACAATCCAGGAACTTGATGAACTT
>JBDKUM010000318.1:7500-13696 GCA_039679715.1 Phycisphaerales bacterium | reverse complement strand
AAGAAAGAGACTCTTGTATTTGCCCGAAAAGGCAGTTCCTTCACGGTCCTCAAGAAGACTGGAACTGCGCACAACAATCGAGCGCTCGCCGATATCGTCCAGCGCCAGAGACAATCCTCTTGAAATGTCATCGGGGAAATTCGCATGCTTAAAAAGCTGGATGATATTTGGATACTCAATCCGAACCTGCTCTATGTCTTTATATTTTTGCTGTTTGACGTCCTCCAGGTCATTATATCGAAGGAAATCCATCATACAGTCCGCCGTCATATACCAGGTTTTCGGCATTTTGATATCAGCAAAAAGCTTCTCTTTATCTGCCGCCCTCAATAAAATATGCCGCGCCAAAAAGAGACCTGTGCTTTTTCCCCCCAAACGCCCGTTGCTTGCAGACGGGTAGATTATGTGAGAGGCCAGGTCGAAAAAATCTGACACATCCAAATATCGCTTGGCAATATTTATGAAATTGCTGTTATCCGAAAAGAACCGCCGTATCAGCGATACCTTCAGCCACTCTTCCGTAGATGACGCGAGCACGGCATCGTTCGCCGGCAAGGCACGATATCGAAGAATTGCATCGATGGCCGCTCCCAGCGGCGCATTATCCGCGTCTACGGTCTTAATTAGGAAGCTTAGTTTGTTCTCCTGAATCCACCTGCGAAGGCATGCAAGAATATCCCCGTCTTTCAGGGAGCGAGCAGCAATTGCAAACACATGTTCGCTCGCTGCCAAAATATTCTCACGTGATTGCTTTTGACTGGGGATATTGGCATCGGGCATCCTTTCTCCATGTTCAGATGCAAAATCCGCACCAAACATGCTCAGCACCTTGCGTGATTCCTTAATGCCGCTCCAGAACAAATGGTGAAGCATCTTACGTGCGGTGTAGAGATAAAGCTTCTCATCAGTGTGACGCAGCAAGTCAACTATAACCATCCACTCATGATTGCTTTTAGCAGACAAAACGCGGTTAGCGGCCTCCCTCTCAAGCAGCAGCTCCCCGAGCTTTCGGTGAAAAACGGTTTGTCCGATACGTTCCGCAATCGTGCGGATCAGCTTGCTTTCTTTTTCCAAAAATACTTCTTCATTTGAGGCCGGCATCTCCTTGACATAAGAAACTTCGACAAAACCGATAGTTCTGTTTTCTTCCATTATAGGTGCAGTATCTTTGCACGGCGTCTGGACATAGCCGGAAGGCTCATAGACGATGTCTTCACATACTATTCTCGCCTGACAATACTTAGGATACTGCCAACCGCAGGGAATGACCGTAATGACATCTCGAAAAATGTCAGGAAGCGGACGGGTTTCACTGGCCAGCAATTCTTCAACTTTGTATAGGCAGTCCAATTCCTTTGCACGTTCACGCAAACCATGGAGACGGTCTTTCGCCTGCCTCTTATTACTCATAGGCATCAACTCTCACAAACTTTAGCCAACGATCTAATATCATGGGAAAAGCAAGGTCTATCTAAAACTGAACAGAAAAACTACGGGCATCTTATACCCACCCTCGCTGCTTAACCGCCTGAGCCACCCTGTCGATAGCTATTACATACGCAGCGTCGCGCATGTAGAGATTTTGTTTACGCGCCAGTGCGAACACCGACGTAAAAGCGGAGGTCATCTTAGTATCCAGTTTGTTGAGCACCTCATCCTTCTCCCAAAAATAGTTCGTGTTGCATTGTACCTGCTCAAAGTAACTGCAAGTCACGCCGCCGGCGTTGGCAAGGAAGTCCGGCAAAACAAAAATCTTACGTTGTTTGATAACTTCATCGGCATCGGGCGTAGTCGGGCCGTTAGCGCATTCTGCTATGACCTTAACGCTCGCCGCAATCTTTTTGACATTCTCTTTGTTGATTTGATTCTCGAGTGCCGCCGGCATAAGGATATCCACTTCCTGCTCAAGCCATGCTCCGCCCGGCAACATCTCATAGCCCAGGTCACGGGCACGGTTTTTGTCGATTCCGCCGAACTTGTCAGAGATGCCGCGTAACTCCTCGATGTTAATGCCGCTCTTTTTGCGGTAGGTGTAAGCAGTTTTGTCCGCCTGGTCCCAGCATGAAATGGCGACAACCGTTCCGCCAAGTTTGGTGAAGAGTTGTGCTGCATATTGCGCCACATTGCCGAATCCCTGTATGCTGGTAGTGGTGTTAGTCAGCGGTATTCCTAGCTCTTTAAGCGCTTCGCGCAAGACGAAAATAACGCCGAAGCCCGTGGCCTCTGTTCGGCCCAAAGAACCGCCCATTCCGACCGGTTTGCCGGTAATAAAACCTGGGTAACGACCGCCATGAATAGTCTCATACTCATCCAGCATCCATAGCATATGCTGGCCGTTTGTCATCACGTCCGGAGCCGGAACATCACTGACAGGACCAATGTTGCGTGCGATCTGACGCACCCAGCCGCGGCAAATTTGCTCTTGCTCGCGCATACTGAGATGATGGGGGTCGCATACCACGCCGCCTTTTCCGCCGCCCAAAGGAATATTCACAACCGAACACTTCCATGTCATCCACATTGACAGGGCGCGTACGGTGTCGATGGTCTCCATAGGATGAAAACGGATACCGCCTTTTGCCGGACCGCGTGCATCGCTGTGCTGTACGCGAAAACCTTTGAAAATCTTGAATGTCCCATCATCCATGCGTACCGGGATAGTGAATTGGTATTCACGCATCGGCTGCCGCAATAACTCCCTGACACCTTCATCCAATTTCAGAATAGCTGCCACATTGTCAAATTGTGACTGTGCTGTGTGAAATGGGTTGTAAGAACCTGTTTCCATATTTCCTTCACCTTTCTTTTAAAGCATATAATATACAGATTAAAGCATCATTTTTACTATAAATTCCTACGTGTTGTCAAGACAAAACAGGGACATCTTCGGGATGGCAAATCAGCGTAAAAAATATCTTCTGTTATGATAATAACTCCGTCCCGCCCCAAAGGGGGAGCTAAGCGTTGGAAACAGATAAATGAGTAAAGGGTGAGGTGCTAAACAAATGACGGGCACTTGGGCGGAGGGTGGTGTTTCCCGACACGCTCCTAGTTTCTATCTTGATTTTAATATTTATCATTTTACATTCTCCGCTTTGAACCCTCCAAGGTGCAACAATACTTTGCCCGTCGCTGAAGATATTATTTTAAGTCCCGGCACCGCTCGCCTTATAGAAGGTTTTAATTTGTGTTCCAAGGATTGTATCCTGCTTCTTAAGCTCATAATTCACACTTCCTTTGCTCTTCTAATTCCTCTAATCGTTCCAAGCGTTCTATCAGATCAGTTTCGACAGGCTTTCCGATTACCCTATCAAGCAATTCTTTTATCGCGTCTGGATTCCCGCTTTTGGCTTGCTCCAAAAGTTTTTTTATTACCGCCTCAATTTCTTTAGGTTTGACGGCTTTCAGTAATGCCGCTCGCAATTTACTGACTTTCGCAGCGTGAGGATTTCCCCGGCCAAATTTGTTGCCCTTACAAAATCTGCCGTTTATGTCTTTGCCGTTATCGCCGTTTGTTAATGGTTCATCCATTCCCAGCCCCCTTCATTGAATGATTTTCGATTATTTTTGTGATTGCAGATTTTTCCTGCTCTGATAATGATTCCCAAATTGCGATTATCTGCCGTAAAGCGGGGTAATTTTGAATGATTTTTTGCAGGTCAATGCCTAAGCTGGGGACAAAGACAGAATCTTGTAAAACAGAAACGTCTGTAAGTTCTTTATTATTAGTACTTACAGCCGCTTCATTAATACCCTCAAGGGGAGTCGAACCCCTGCTGCAGGCTTGAGAAGCCTGTGTCCTAACCACTAGACGATGAGGGCTAAAAATGGCGACGGGTGGATTCGAACCGCCGACCCTGGGCTTATGAATCCCATGCTCTAACCAGCTGAGCTACGTCGCCATGACATGACATAAGTTTCTATTGCTAAAAAACTTATGCGAATACATTAAATTGATTTACGTTTCGAGATGCTTAATTTATCACATTTAATTGATTTTTCAATTCCTTTTTGAAGAGTTTTAATTTTTCCCGCGAATAGTTGTAATAATCCCTATTCAATTCACAAGTTGCGATTAGCTAGCATTCTCATCTGATTGCCAGATACCAAAAGTATTCTCTTCCGTATCAAGGCATATCGCATACCAACCCATCTTCGGAACGGCAGCTTTTTGTTCAACAACTTTTCCCCCGAGTTGTTCAACTTTTTTCAGGCAATCATCCACGGATTTGACATCAATATAATCAACTATGTGTTCTGTCGAATTTTTCCTGCGTGAAATTCCCCCATCAATGCCGGATTCATCTTTGTTTTTTTTCGTATGAACAAACCAATATTCCGAAGGCCCCGGAACTTTTTCCGGCTTCCACCCAAAAAGCATATTATAAAATTTGCTTGCACGCTCGACATCATTAACCGGTATCTCAAAATAAACCACACTCGACATAAGATCCCCTTTCAAAACAGCCGATGATAAGCTTCTTCCAGCAGATTCACTATCGTGCTTATAATTTAAATTTAGATAGTGCAATTACTAATATCGAAATTACTAAATGTTTAAAATAACCTTTAAAGCTTTTCCTTGCCTATTATCATATTTTTGCTCATAGCTCGTTTCTAAAATTACACTTCTAATATTTACTTTTGGAGATTCTTATGGCTCATCGGCTTGCCGGCAAAGTCGCTGTCATTACAGGCGCAAGTACAGGAATTGGTTTCGCCACCGCCCTGCTTTTTGTAAAAGAAGGCGCCTATGTTTTCATTACTGCAAGAAGACAGAAAGAACTTGAAGAAGCAGCAAAACAAATAGGAAAAAATGTTACTGCTATTCAGGGCGATGTTTCGAAATTGCAGGACATTGATCATTTGTACGATGTCGTAAAAAAACAAAAGAGTAAAATTGATATTGTATTCGCAAATGCCGGTATTTCAGAACATGCCGAACTGGGCCAAATCACTGAAGAGCATTATAATAAATTGTTCGACATCAATGTTAAAGGGTTGCTCTTCACTGTGCAAAAAGCCTTACCTCTCATCCGCGACTCCGGCTCAATAATGCTTACTGCTTCCATTGCAGGGCTGAAAGCTTCATACGCGTTTAGTGTTTACTCGGCCACAAAAGCAGCTGTACGTTCATTCGCAAGAGGATGGGCAATAGATTTAAAGCAAAGGAAAATCCGCGTGAATGCAATTAGCCCAGGCCCGATTGAAACTGAAATGTGGCACCAATCTAATTCAAGCAAAAAGAAGCTGGAAGAATCTAAACTTGAAATTCAAGAATATGTCCCGCTTGGCAGAATGGGTACATCTGAAGAAGTCGCGGCTGCCGCGATGTTTCTCGCCTCCGATGAAAGTAGTTATATAACAGGAGCCGAATTGCTTGTAGATGGTGGAGTCAGTCAATTATAATTTATAAGGAAAAACCTATGCAGTTTTTAAAAGTGGGTAAAGAAAATTCGGCAAACATTTTGTTACATTACGAAGATTACGGAAAAGGTCAGCCTGTGATTCTCATTCATGGTTGGCCGCTTAGCGGCAAATCCTGGGAGAAACAAATTCCAGCTTTATTAAATATTGGCTATAGAACTATAATTTACGATCGAAGAGGTTTTGGCAATTCCAGCAAACCATCGAAGGGCTATGATTATGACACATTGGCCAAAGACCTCAATATACTTATTACAAAGCTCAATTTGAACAAAGTCATACTCGTAGGCTTTTCTATGGGTGGAGGAGAGATAGCACGCTATATCGCAAATTTTGGCAGCCGCAGAATCAGCAAAGTTGTCTTCATTGCTGCAGTAACTCCGTTTCTTCTTCGAACTTTGGACAACCCAACAGGTATTGATGTTGCAAAGTTTGAAGAAATAAAAAATTCTATTGTTTCAGACCGTTTTGCCTTTCTCTCAAGTTTTTTCAAAATGTTCTATAACCTTGATTCATTAGAAGGCAAACTTATCAGCTCCCAGGCCGTGCAATATAGCTGGAATGTTGCCGCTGCCGCATCTCCTATTGCGACTCTCGAATGCGCACTTTCGTGGAGTTCTACTGACTTTCGCAAAGATTTAGCGAAGATAAAAGTACCTGCTTTGATAATTCATGGCACTGCCGACCAAACAGTGCCATTTGAAATTTCCGGAAAACTCACCAGCGAAGCGATAAAACCGAGCAAATTAGCACTTATACAAGATGCGCC
>JBDKUM010000318.1:0-2500 GCA_039679715.1 Phycisphaerales bacterium | reverse complement strand
CGTTCAATAAAGGAACATCCTATTATGTCAAACTAACCGCCCCTGCCGCACCTGCAACAGCCTGCGCAGATGCCGTTAAAATTGCTTATACAGGCGGCGGAGGCGGTGGTGGAGGCAGCACAACTACTGAAAAAATTTATATCGCCCTAATATACAACTCAAACAACTGCACAGGTGAATACACTTCTGTGCTCAAAAATTTTGGCGCAACACAAACAAGCGACGGCTGGACATTAACAAGATCTGGCAAAACCTACAAAATTTACTGGGCAAACAGCAACAGCGCCCTTCGTTTAGCATTGGGAGTACAAGGTGCAACCGTTATTATCGAAGGCCATTCAAATTATGGCCTTGGTTTTGTCTTCGCAAATGATACCGAAATCAAAAATCAAAAAATTTATGGTGTCAAATACGTCAATGACGACAGAATATTCCAGATGACTCCAAAATGGGTCGCGATAGATGTTAAGGATTTTATTTTATACCAGGCGTATCCAAACTGGACGACAAAATTCAAAGACGGCTCCAGCAGCATCATGCCATACACATTCTCGCAGGGTACACCGCCCTACAACTATTATATTACATACAAAATTGGCTCAACATATTATAAAGTTGAAACTGCCAACCGCAGTGCAATGCAAAGATTCCCTGACTGCGGCAAATCCGCATGGTATTCATCATCAGGAGCGGCACCAAAATCAAGCGACACAAAATATTTCATCACGAATTCAGGCGGCTACACCGGCGGTTACGCAAAACCACATTACAAAGCAAAAACAATTATTTTCACAAAGTCCAATACCCTCGGATTATCAGATCTCAAATACAGCAGACTTATGCTCGATTCATGCGGAAGCGGATACCAATACGGTGAACCTTTCAGGCATGGCAAAGTATTTTACAGCATGGGTTCGGTTTACGGCAACAATGGTAAAATCTTCTTACGCAGCTTTATTGAAGGAAAAACCGACAGGCAAATCTGGCAGTCTCTTCAAAGTGTCCAAGCTATATATGATTATTACAATTACGACATAGCTCCATCCAGCCAGCTTGCAAGTGCCGCAACTCTAAATGCCATGAGCGCAGGGGGCGAACTGTCAACGCAATCAGCCGCTTCAGTTCCTTCCAGTCCGGAGAGTACGCAGCGAATTTCAAGGATGACCGCATTGTCAGTACCCGAGATATTTACGCAGCTTGAAGACCCTAATATTTCTACAGACGATGAAATAATGAATAATGCGATATCATCAAGTCTTGAAGATAAAGAAGATCAGGCCGTTGATGAAGCTATCAATCGCATTAAGAATACTGAAATAAACCGATCAGATCCGAATGCGTATCGCAAGGCCAGGAACTTTTATGTATCCAGAAAGGTAGTAAACTATTTCGCCGATGTCTCTGCAAACAGACTTGTGTCTTTGTACAATGATAGAGATCCGTTTGTCAGGGGCCGTGTTATAGCCACCGCAGGCGATTTGTCAGATATCAAACCAGTTAAGAGTATGCTTTTAAAAGCGTTGAACGATAAATCGAGCTCTGAAGAGAAAGATGCCGAAATGGTAGGCGAGCCGCTGCGAGTCTGCGATGTCGCGTATAATCAATTGGTGTTGAATGAAAACGTTCAGGGGGTTCTGCGTACGATCGGCACTGGTCTTGCGATTGAGGATAGAGATTACCACATCAATATATTGAAAAAGAAAATTAAATAAATGCTTGTTGGTTAGGCTCGCTTTTACTGATCTTCTCCCGCATAGGTAAGAGCGGGCCTTTCCTATTATTCATTAGATTCTGAAAAAAAACCTGTCATAAACATGCTCAAAAATGTCGCGCAGATACCACATTATGTCGCGTGGATGTCATTTTGATGTTACTTCATGTCAAAAAGGCTTTAAAAAACAGGCCGAAATGAAAAAAATTACTCAAAAAACCTCATTTTTGCTTCAAAATTTCATTTTTTTACAAAAAAAAATGAAAAGATACTCAAAAGATTCGTAAAAAGTCGTTAGTTGACAGTAGTTAGTAACCGCGTGGGCTTCCATCTTCGCTAAAGCTACGATGGACAGGAAAGCCCACCCTACTTTTCACTCTTAGTTTTTCACTTTCACTTTTTACATATTATACCATAATTATGTCTTGTTTTCAAGAGTATTATAAATACAGGTGTTTGTGGACTCATTTTCATCTTTCGACTTCTTTAAATTCCTTATCCTTTTTTCATTTTTATATGTTTGACAAAGATTTATGTGCAGTTATAATTGAACTTTACTATATAGTTTGAAGTATTAGTCAAACGGAAGGTAAGTTATGATATATAAAGGTAAAAACAGCCGTGTGTAGCCTGGTGGCTGCATTTTGTGAGCCGCATTGGACTTATGCGCGGCGTTTGGACGCTTTCGCTTTGAAGGCGATAGGTACTAAATCTCGTACGGAGGGAGTATAGATGTAGTTTTTGGTACTTATTGACAATTCGTTATTTTGAAGTGGAAACGTTCTTTAA
>JBDKUM010000317.1:0-3199 GCA_039679715.1 Phycisphaerales bacterium | reverse complement strand
GAAAACTGCTGGAAAAACAGAAGGCAGGCAAGAAACGCATGAAGATGATCGGCTCGGTAAGCATCCCGCAAAGCGCGTTTTTGGCGGTATTGAAATCGGAAAATGACTAAAGCCGGTATTTACATTCACGTACCCTTTTGCCTGAGCAAATGCGCTTATTGCAGCTTTTACTCAATTGAATCCATCAGTCTTATTCCGGATTATCTGACGGCATTACAGAAGGAAATTAAATTTTACCGAAAATATTTCGATTCATTTGACACTATCTACATCGGCGGCGGCACCCCTTCCCTGCTCAAAGCTGATCAGTTGGAAGATATTGTGTCGTCCGTCCATAAAACCTATAAACTTGCCGTCAATGCTGAAATTACCCTGGAAGCCAATCCCGGAGACATTTCCCGGGAATATTTAAAAACGCTGAAGGGCATCGGCATCAATCGTTTGAATATCGGAGTTCAATCATTCAACGACAAGCTTTTAAAATTTCTGGGGCGCAGGCATTCGGCCAAAGAAGCAATGGCGGCAATCATTGCTTCCAGACAGGCCGGTTTTGACAACCTGGGAATAGATTTGATTTATGGGGTTCACGGCAGCGGCATTAAGTCCTGGGAAAATACTTTACAGAAAGCTATTGCTCCGGCACCGGAGCATATTTCCTGCTATCAGCTTTCGCTGGACGATAAAACGCCACTCTATCAGCGATATGCAAAAGAAAATTTTGTCATGCTCTCAGAAGATCAGGAACTGAAATTTTTTTTGACGACTTCCGCTCAACTGGAAGCCGCCGGTTATCTACATTACGAAGTTTCCAACTTCGCCCGCACCGAGCATCTCCAATCAAGACACAACACGAAATACTGGCAGCATAAGCCCTATTTGGGCCTGGGTCCGGGAGCTCATTCCTTTCTTGATGACAAACGCTGGTGGAACAAATCTTCCGTCAGTGACTATATTACGGAACTTGCAGAAGGCAAAATGCCGCTGGATGGTTCGGAAAAACTCAGTCCGGATCAACTCCAACTTGAGGCCTTGTTTCTGGGCCTGCGCACTCGATCCGGAATTGACCTCAAGCTTTATCAGGACAAATACGGTCTGGATTTGCTTACTGAAAAAAAACGGGTAATCGAAAATTTGCTCGAAAACAATCTGGTAAAGCTGGAGCAGGGATTTTTGATACCGACACTCTACGGTCTGGCGGTAGCCGACAGTCTGGCGCTGATTTAATTAATTTCATTTAGTCATGCCGGCGCAGGCCGGCATCCAGAAAGAAATTAATAAGACTGGTTTCCCGCTTTGACGGGAATGACATCTTTGATCTGTAAATCATTCTTTATCAGGAGCTACTTTACAGTCGTTGTACTTTGGCTGCCAGATTCCTTCACCATCGCGACTCTCTACTCTCGCCGAATCTCCTTTGATCCACCAGACCAATTCCCTGTCATCCGTGTAGCGCGCTCCCGATGCTGAAAGTGCCTGCGGCAGCGTTTGTTTTTTACCATCAGAGAAAATCAATTTGACGAAATTAAGACTGCCATCCGAAAGAGAGTAATACTTGGCCACAATCCTGTCGCCATTTTCGCATTGATATATCACCTTCTTGCCGCCACGCACCGTCAAGTAATCTTTTTTCAGTCTGCAAAAGCATCTGGAAGCAAAGAACAGCGTGAAAACGATACACAGCGAAATCATGTTGTTTTTCGTTATTTTGATGATTACACATGTCCCTTTGCAAGTTTGAACGGTTTAATCTCCATAATTGAACCAATGGAGGTCATACATTTATAATACTCTAATTGCCAATAGTGTTAGTGCACAGACACCTAAAATTAAAGGAAAACCGAGCTCCACGATTAGCCACCGCAAGTTTTGACTTTGTAAAAACAACTGAAAACTCGAGTCGAATCGTTTTAGCGAAGCAGGAATTCTCTTTGATTCTATAGAATTGCTCGCTCTTTCTACTGATTGCGTTAGCTTTCGCACATCTTCAACTACTTGATTAATAGACATACAAGCATTCACGACATTAGAATTTTTCCCCTCCAACTCGTTTTTTACCATCATTTCCCACGCTCTTAATTTTTCTTCAATGTGTTTAAGTGGCTCTTGTAAAGAGGACATCTTTTTAGATTCATCTTTCCACCAATTATAGAGCGTAGATTGCCTTGGATCATTAGGATAATCGCATTCTTCAGATGAAAACATACCAGTGGTCACGAAAGCCACCCTTGTACCGGTAACTCTAAGCCGCCATTCTTGGAATCTGTCAATGCTGCACCAAAAAAAATGAATGAACATATAGGTATTAAGAAAAAACAACGCCTTAAGAATAAGCGCTTGACTCAGGCCATTAAATTTGAGCCCTAAAAAACTTGAATCAGAGGTTATTTGTAGATTTCCCAACAAGAGGGATAATGAAATTACACTAGTTATTATTAGCCCGTTGCGGATCTTCCTCACATAATCTGAAAAATCTGTTGCGAATGGCTCACCTAGAATTTTTTCTACTTTCTCAATGTTTTTCTCCAAGTATTACCCTTCCTTTTTTCTGGTTCAATCGTCCTTCGATTGAACCATGTATTTACGCATCACAAAGTTTAATTTTCCTGCCCCCAGCATAACGAATATGCTGTACATTTAAAGCACTTCGGTTTTAACTTTACGGTTCAATCTGCAAGATTGAACCAGCTGCACGAAGCTGGAGGATTGAGACGTATTTTTCCTACGCCGCAATGACTTTACTCCTGTCATTCCCTTGCGAATGACAATGAGACGGTAAGCATGCCCCATACTTGATAAGGGGGGAATCCAGAAAAACCATGCTGGATTGCCCAATCAAGTTGGGCAAGGACAATCAAGGATTACGAGATAGCTCAGGCATGCCGGGGGCATTCTCGCTGGTTCAATCGTCCTTCGATTGAACCAGCTGTGGCTGTGCAAAGGCTTCACTGACTCAGAGCTTTAGACATAAGGGGAAGCAGTAAGCCGAGTAAAAACAAAGTCATGACCGGACGCAGCAAATTCACCGGTTTCATATTCCCCGCCATGATAGCCGTGGCCAAGTGATTTGTCGCGGACAAAGCAAAAAACACCAACATCACTACAACGATGGTGGCATCCGCAAAGCGCCCCCAGTCCAGCACATACACAAGCAAAGCTGTTATGGCTGTGGCCGCATTAGCCAGACCTGATTGAATTTGAT
>JBDKUM010000316.1:0-22518 GCA_039679715.1 Phycisphaerales bacterium | reverse complement strand
AGTCGCGGCCAAACTCGAATCAGCGGAACGCATTCGTTCTGCTATGATGGCAAGCATAAAACGCCCAAGCGGCTGCTTTGGCATTATTTACATTGACAACGCGATGGTGCATGAACATTACAGCCTGAGCGATTTGGATTATTTAATGATTCTCGCTATGCACGCGGCAGCGGTCATTAAGTCCCATCTTTAATAAATATTTACAAGGTTTTTCCCTATTAGATTTCAGAATTAATTTTCCTGGCTATAGCGCTGATACATGCTGTATGCAAGAGAATCGTTGAGAGGCATAAAGGCAGAATATGGGTTGAATCCGAAGAAAAAAAAGGATCAACGTTCTATTTCATTATTCCATAACATTTTTTTTAATCACAAAACCAGTACCAAAACTGTATGAAAATTTAGTAAACGTTTTACGAGAACGCCCCATTTTACCCCACTTACCGGTTCGGATAATACTTAACACGAATTTTGAAAATTTATGCGCAATTTTCTTAATTTTCATATCCATTTTGCGAACTTAAACGTATATTGGTATAGAACCCAAATGGTCTTTAAAATCTTATCGGTTGAAAAAATCAGGCAATCGCCGAGGCAAACAAGATCTTAAAACCAAAAAGGTTCTTCAGTTTCAGAACGCGTGTTTACTGGAACAAGGCTTTATCCCGCAGTTATGCGGTAGCTTGTTTTAATGCTTTTGCAGCATTCATTGACATTTTAAAATGTCAGAAGGGAGGCACGGTTATGGAAAAGGCACGAAAATTGGCTGACATACTTGAACGCGTCAGGAGCGGAGAAGACCCAACAAAAATCAGGCAGCAGGCCAGGCAGCTCCTTTCAACTCTTAGATTAAGCGATATAAGCAAGGCACAGAAATACCTTGTCGGAACTGGCATTTCGCTTGATCAGCTCCGCACACTTGTCTATGCCTTTGCGTCACTGCTCGGGGATCAGTTCGCACTTCTTAGAGCCAATTTGTCGCCCGACCATCCCATTCGCAGAGTGCTGGCAGAGCATGAAATGTTCGAATGCTTTTTGGCAGACCTTGAGGTCGCAAACCTGATGATACAGGATGCAGACGAACTGACAGAGCTTTCCAGTGAGTTTCGAAGATTGCAGCATGTGGCGGAGCATCTGCAGGCCATTGATGTGCATAATCAACGGGAAGATGATTTGATTTTCCCTGTTCTTGAAAATTATCCATGCAAAAGCGTTTGTTTGGTATTGGGCAAAGCGCACTGGAGAATCAAAAATATGGTTGGCAATCTGACAATGGCGGTAAATAATTTCCATCAATTTGAGCTTAACCAGTTTAAAATTCAGATAAATGCTCTTTCCTCTGCTATTGTACCAATTTTACGTGAGCATATTTTCCAGGAAGATAACATTCTCTACCCCGTAGCTTTGGACGTAATCAAAGATGACAGGGTTTGGTGGCGTATTAAACAGCTTGGCGATGAAATGGGTTATTGCGGCTTCGATGCAGAGCCATGCTGTTCGGATTAGTTGCGTTAACTGTTTCGCGGGAGTATAGATATATCGTGCTTTAGTCAGGGTAGCCGGGAGTATTGGTTTAATGTAAAGCTTTCTGACCTGTTGGGGGCAGGTCGGAAAGCTTTTTAATTATGCGTTTAAGGATTATTCGCAGCCGTGTAATATTTATAAATTTTATAACCGCCTGTGAGATTCCGGCAGGGGATTTTATTCTGCTGCATTATACGGCACGCAAGATAACCTCGAAGACCAACCTGGCAAAATGCCAATGCCTCTTTATCTTTAGGCAACTCACTTATTCTGTTGCGAAGTTCATCGAGTGGAATATTTTTCGCATTCGGGATTGTTCCAGCCTGGAATTCCGCTTTACTGCGAACATCCAGAAGATATTGATTTTCAGATGCTGAAAGAATTTGTTCAACATGACAAACCGGCATATCGCCCGAAATTGCGTTTGATGCGACAAAGCCCGCATAATTGACAGGATCCTTTGCCGAACCATAAGGCGGGGCATAACATAATTCCTGATCCGCCAAATCGGATACGGTACGACCTGCACGAATAGCAACTGCCAGTACATCGAGTCTTTTATCAACTCCATCTGCGCCAACTGCCTGCGCGCCGAGAATTTTTCCATTTTCAGGGTCGAACAGAAGTTTGAGGGTTATTTGGCTTGAGCCGGGATAATAACTTGCATGGCTTGCGGGGTGAACGTAGATTTTTTCGTATCTTTTACCAAGTCTTTTGAGATTTTTTTCACTAAGCCCGGTCATTGCGATTGCCAAATCGAATATTTTACAGATAGCAGTTCCCTGGCTGCTTTTGTAAATGCTTTTTCTGCCGAAAATATTATCAGCCGCGATTCTTCCCTGGCGATTTGCCGGGCCTGCTAGCGGCAGCAGGACTTTATTGCCATTAAGTAGATGCGGAACTTCAACCGCATCGCCCACAGCGTAAATATTCGGGTCGTTGGTTTGCATGTTCTCATTAACTTCGATGCCGCCGGTCGAGCCGATTTTTAAACCCGCTGCGCGCGCAAGATTGACTTCCGGCTTTACACCAATCGACATTATTACATAACCAGCGGTAACTTTTTCATTATTACTCAACGTAAGTTCAAGCGAGTTATTAATTTCCGAAATATTTGTGATACTTGTCCCAAGTTTAAGATCAACTCCATTGGTTTCCAATTGCTCAAGCAAAGGAGCGGTCATTTCCGCATCTGCGGGAGTAAAAATCTGATTCGCAAGTTCAATAAGAGTAACACTTATGCCTCTTTTTACCAGTGCCTCAGTCATTTCAAGGCCTATGTAGCCTGCCCCGACAACAACAGCCTGCTGATTTAAGGATTTATCGACAGCTTCTTTAATTCTATCCATATCTTCGAGACTTCGGAGGGTAAGAACACGCGAACTCTTAACACCGTTTGTTGGCGGAATAAATGGTTCTGCCCCGGGACTTAAGATTAAAGCGTCATAGTTTTGTGTAAATTGCTCATGTGTAACTAAGTTTTCAACCGTAACAGTCTTTGTCTGCCGGTTAATCGACTTTACTTCGCATTGTGTTCTGACATCTATGCGGTAACGCTTTTGCATTTGCTCAGGCGTTTGTACAAGCAAATTGTCGCGGTTTGGAATATCCCCGCCGATGTGGTATGGCATACCGCAATTAGCGAAGGAAATATTTTTGCCTCGCTCAAACATAGTGATTTCCGCTTCTTCGGACAATCGCCTAATCCTTGCGGCCGCGGAAGCTCCCCCAGCAACACCTCCGACTATTATTATGCGTTTAGTATTTGACATGCTCCAATTTTCCCTTTTAAAAACATGAATATTTATAATACGTTGTAACTTTACGACATGTCAAATGGAAATAAAGTATTTGCCATATTAAAAACAGTAATAAACTTAGGTCATTATCCATTATTAACTATTTATCATATGATTTTAATTTAAGAAAGGGGATTTATGGAAAGGCTTAAAAAGTTGATAGAATCACATCCGGCAGGATCTGCTTTTAAAACAGAAGAACTAGCCTCTGCTATCATAGAATGTTACAGCTGCGGCCATATTTGCAGAACATGCGCTGATGCCTGCCTGTCTGAAGAAATGGTCAAAGATTTGGTTAAATGCATAAGGCTGAATCAGGATTGCGCTGAAATTTGCCAGACGGCAGGTAATATGCTTTCAAGAATCGGGTCAATAAATGAAGACGCTTTGAGAGAGCAGTTGCGGGCTTGCGTAGCTGCTTGCGATATATGCGGCAGTGAATGCATGCTGCATAAAGAACACGAACATTGCATGATTTGCGCAGATAAATGTTTTGAATGCAGGGATGTTTGCGAAAAGATGCTCACGGAAGTTCCTACTATGATTTAGAAGGGTAAAGAAAAGCTTACATCTGACTAATCTGTTTTTATGATTGTTTTCTCTTCCGGCGGCTTTTCATTTTCCAGAGTCGTTGTCGTAATTACCGGCTGCTGAGTAAGAATCTCTTTTGCCAAAGTTAAACCTACAATAAGAAGAGTCGGGCCAATGAAAATACCGATTAAACCAAATGCGCCGATTCCGCCAAGAACGCCAATAAACATTACAATAAAGGGCAGTCTTGATTTTCGGCTCATCATAAAGCTTCTAACGAAGTTATCAATGCTGCTGATAACAGTTGCGCCGTAAATAAACATGAAAATTCCCCAGCCTATGTGGCCTTGCAGCAGAAGCCAAATCGAGGCTCCAACCCAAACCGGAGCTGCGCCGGCAGGGATAAAGCTTAAAAAGAAAGTCAGGAATGCAAGCAGGATAGGCGAAGGCACCTTAGCGATTGCTAAACCTATTCCTGTAGCGACGCTTTGGAATATAGCGGTTGCGATGATTCCATATACGACGCTTTGTACAGTTGCTTTGGTTACATTGATAAGGTGTTCAGCGGTTTGGCCATGTATTTTGATGAAACCTTCCTTGATTCTTAATGCGATTTCTTTGCCGTCACGATAGAAAAAGAACGCGACAAGAATACTTATAGCAAGCTGGAATATGCCTTGAGCGAATCCAATGCTATGCGAAAGGAGCCAAACGCCGGCTTTTTGTACCCAGGGTACGAGCCATCGAATCGCAGGTTCTGCATTTGTACTAAGTCTTGTCCAAAGTTCCGAAATCCGCGAACCGACTAAAGGTATTTTGGAAACCCATGCCGGAGGCTGCGATAAAGTTTGTAAGTTTTGTGAGTTCAGCCAATCCATAGCATTTTCAATACTGTTTGTAAATGTCAGGCCGAAGATAAAGAAGGGCACAAACAGGACCAGCAGAATGATAAGCGTCATAGTAAAGGCGGCTAGATTGCGTCTGCCTTTTACCCATTTTAAAATGAGTTCGTAAAGAGGCCAGGTCGCGAAACAAAGTATCGCTGCCCAGAGGATGGCGATTGTGAAAGGTTTCAATATCACAAAGCAGCCGACAAGAATCGCGATAATGATGGTAATGCCTGCGATTTGTTCGATGCTTTTCTGTTCCTTGACCATTTTCCTTACCTATAATAAATAAAGCAATATTATAAATTGTTTATCTAGTTTGTAAATAAGTAATATTCTCAAAAAAATAGTACCGCATAAGGATCAAAAAATTTTATGAGCTTGCGTAATTCAATTGCAGACTTTCTTTTTTTTCAGGTTTCTTAAATATGCGCAATGGAAAAGGTGCGCGGAATTTTTTTTAAAAAAAATTATCCATAAAAAACACGAGATTCTTCACTTCGCTGCGCTCCATTCAGAATGACAGGTGCAAAACTGCGCAAGATGGGGCTATATAGGGGGAGACATATAAATTTAAGGTTTAAAAGAGCGCAAGAAAATTTGCGCAAGGGAAAATACCCTTGTAACATTTTCAAAATGCTACATAGTATTTTTAAATGCTACCGTTATTTTAAATTTGCTCTGCAAATTTAGCGTACAGCGGTTAGCGGACAGCGTATACTTGCGCGGATTTGACAAAAGCGCGAAAAGGTGTGAAAAAAGCAGAAAAAAGTGGTTAAAAGTATTAATTCAGTGACGAAAATTGGAAAATTTGAGAAAAGAGGAAATCTAAACTTGCGCAAACTTTCTTTTTAGCCACTAAGACTCTAGGGCACTAAGGTTTTTTTATCACGGATTACGCGGATGACGCGGATTAACTTAAAGCTTCTTCATCACGGTCGCGGGTCTGATAATTTATTATTGGGTAAATCTTGCTAAAAAAAGGTTTTCAAATTAAAATATCACAAAAAAGGAATGTGAATATGACAAGGAATGTTAAGATGTCAAAATATTTGATTTTGATTTTTGTTTTTTCATTTTTGTTCGCAGGTACTTCTTTTGCCGAATTGAATCTTGATTGTCTCAGCCAATCTGATGTGAACAAAGTTGAAACCATTATTAATACTCTCAAGCCTTTAATCAAAGAAAGAGATGAAAAACATACTCTTGCATCGCTGACATTTAAAGAACTATATTCCCCGCTTAACAAAAGTCAGAAGAAATTTCTCAAGCAATTTGAAACTCTCGACGCAAATTTACTATCAGTAAAAATTCCATTTTTAGGAATGGCAAAAGGCAATGAAGATTTTGTAATCATTACTGGTCAGCAAATTAAAATTAAAGGTGAAAGGGCCGTTATCCCGCCGCAGTTTGTGCCCAAAGATGTTAATGAAAGCTATACGAAGATGATGGACGCTATGCAGAAAGATATCGGTAAACGTCTTTATATCGAATCGGCTTATCGCAGCAGCGCATATCAATTGTATATTCTAATCGACAGTCTGAAAAATCATAAATATTCAATTCGCGAGACGGTGAAGTATGTAGCGCTGCCGGGCTTTAGCGAACATGGGTGTCCGCGAGTGCAGGCGCTGGATTTTATCAGCGAAGAAGGTATTAACGGCGACGGCTGCCCTGAACAGTTCGAAGCACTTGCTGAAAATGACTGGCTTTTGAAGAACGCACACAAATTTAACTTTGTTCTCTCATATCCTAAAGATGCTAAAGCAGGTATTACCTATGAACCTTGGCACTGGCGGTTTACAGGAAATGATTCGGCGCAAACAAGCCAAAATTAAGGGGTTGAGATTGCTTTGTCGTCCTGCTTCGCTAAAGCTTCGCAGGATTAACCTATAAGCATTTTCCTCTTTGACAAGCAGATTTATGCTTATTGCAGGATGCTCTAAAGCCATTAATGTCTTTAATGTACTTTAGCCGAAAGGGTAATTAATGATATCTGCAATAATCGAACCCCAAAATATGGAGGCAGCCGAAATGGGCGAAAAATTATCATCCGACGAACTTAATAAAATCCACGCGTATTGGAGAGCATGTAATTATCTTGCCGCCGGAATGATTTATCTTCGGGATAATCCTCTGCTTCGTGAGCCATTGAAGCCTGAACACATTAAAAAGCGTCTATTAGGCCATTGGGGCAGCAGTCCGGGTTTGAGCTTTACCTACATTCACATGAATCGGCTGATAAAGAAATATGGTATTGACGCGATTTTTCTTGCCGGGCCGGGTCATGGCGCACCGGGTGTTTTAGCTCCCGTTTACCTTGAAGGTACGTATTCTGAAATTTATCCGAATAAAGCCGAGGATGAAGAAGGTATGAGAGAGTTCTTCAAAGAATTTTCTTTCCCGGGAGGAATTGGCAGTCATTGTACTCCCGAAACGCCGGGTTCAATTCATGAAGGCGGCGAACTGGGCTATAGTATCTCGCATGCATTCGGGGCAGCATTTGACAATCCGAATTTGCTTGTAACGGTTGTTGTTGGCGATGGCGAATCAGAAACGGGCCCGCTGGCGACTTCATGGCATTCTAATAAATTTATCAATCCGATTCGCGATGGTGCGGTTCTGCCAATTTTGCATTTGAATGGTTACAAGATTAATAATCCGACATTGCTTGCGCGCATAACACATGAAGAACTTGAAGATCTTTTCAGAGGTTATGGATGGAATCCGCATTTTGTCGAAGGTAGCGAGCCTGAATTAATGCATCAGCAGATGGCAGCGACGATGGAGGATTGCGTTCTTGAAATTCAACGAATTCAACAGCAAGCGCGCGAGAGCGGAAATGCTGAGCGGCCAAGATGGCCGATGATAGTTTTGCGAAGTCCGAAAGGTTGGACGGGGCCAAAAGAAGTTGACGGGCATAAAGTTGAAGGATTTTGGCGCGCGCATCAGGTGCCGCTTTCTGGTGTGCATGAAAATCCTGCGCATCTCAAACAATTAGAAGATTGGATGCGGAGTTATAAACCTGAGGAATTGTTTGACGCGAACGGAAAACTTATTCCAGAATTAAAAGAACTTGCTCCAACCGGTGCGAAGCGAATGAGCGCGAATCCTCATGCCAATGGCGGTATTTTGCGAAAGCCGCTGCGAATGCCTGATTTTCGCGATTATGCAATTCAACTTGAAAAGCCCGCGCAGGTGATGGTAGAAAATACGCGTCCGCTGGGATGTTTTCTGCGCGATATCATGAAGCAGAATATGTCAAACTTCCGTGTTTTCGGGCCTGATGAAAATACATCGAATAAGCTTGATAATTTATATGAAGCAACTAAAAAACTCTGGATGGCGGATTTTCTGCCCGAAGACCTTGACGGCAGTCAGTTGGGGCGCGATGGCAGAGTCCTTGAAATGCTTTCAGAGCATACGCTCGAAGGGTGGCTTGAAGGTTATTTGCTGACAGGGCGGCATGGTTTCTTTTCTACATACGAAGCTTTTGTTCATGTTATAGATTCTATGTTTAATCAGCATGCCAAGTGGCTGGAAATTTCGCGGCATCTGCCATGGCGGTCGCCGATTCCATCGCTTAATCTGCTTATCACCTCGACGGTTTGGCGGCAGGATCATAATGGTTTCACTCATCAGGACCCCGGGTTTATCGATGTTGTTTGTAATAAGAGTCCGGATGTTTGCAGGATTTATATGCCGCCGGATGTTAATTGCCTGCTTAGTGTTGCGGATCATTGTCTGCAAAGTACGAACTATGTGAATGTTATTGTCTGTGATAAGCAAAAGCATCTGCAATATCTTACGATGACCGAAGCGATAGAGCATTGCACGAAAGGTATCAGCCTTTGGGATAAAGTGAGCAATGATAACGGCAGTGTTCCTGATGTTGTGATGGCATCGGCTGGGGATGTTCCAACTAAAGAGGCACTAGCGGCTATAGTATTGCTTCGAGAACATTTTCCAGATTTGAAGATTCGCTATATCAATGTTGTCGATCTTTACAGGCTCACACCGGATACGGAGCATCCGCACGGCTTGACAGATAAAGATTTCGACAGTCTGTTTACTCTTGATCGGCCAATCATTTTTAATTTCCACGGCTATCCGTGGCTGATACACCGTTTGACATATCGCAGGCATAATCATGATAATCTTCATGTCCGCGGCTACAAAGAAAAAGGGAATATTAATACGCCTTTGGATTTGGCGATTAAAAATCAGATTGACAGATTCAGTTTGGCTATTGATGTTATCGACCGAGTGCCTTCGCTTAGTGTTGCCGGTGCGAATGTGAAAGAAAAAATGCGGAATATGCAGATTGACTGCCAGAATTACGCGTACGAATGGGGCATAGATAAACCTGAAGTTGATAACTGGAAATGGCCATATTGATGAGATAATACCAATTGGTATTATTACTCGCGCGTCGGAAGGTTTGTAAGTCATTGAGTTAAGCGGAGCTTAAGCTTCGCTTAAGCCGCGGATAACGCACGAGTATTTTTTGGGATCCGTATAAGATATGAAATTGAAGTTTTTATTTTTTCAAGGGTGATGGCGTTTACTTAAACTTTTAAGCTTTTTAAAATCTCCATTAATGAGTGCCTCTTTTTTATTACGAGACCACTTTTTTATTTGTAATTCACGTTTTATAGAATCTTGTTCAGAAATGAAAGATTCTTTATAAAGGAGGTTTACAGGTAATCGAGCAGCGGTCCATTTTGCGCCTCGGCCGCTATTGTGTCTTGTTAAGCGTTCCTGAATGTTATTAGTATGTCCAATGTAAAAACTACTATCTGAACATTTTAGAATGTACATATACCACATTTATGTAGGCCCGTTGATATTATTGTTTATCCTTCGACTCACTATGTTCGCTCAGGGCACGAGCCCTTCGACTCGCTAATGCTTGCTCGCTCAGGGCATCCTGCATAGCTCCCTTTGGGAGCGACGCAGGATGGAGGCGGCGGGATTCGAACCCGCGTCCCGAAATGTTTCAAGACAGGCATCTACATGTTTAGTTGATCATTTGGTTCTCGCCTTGCCGATCGCTGAACAACAAGCTATCAACTCGGCCAGTTTGTTGTTTTTTAACTCCGTCTGGACAAACGGCCATTCGAAGCGATCCCGTATTTTGACGCCCTTGCGAAACTGACGGGAGCAATCCCGCAGGACGGGTGCCTAAATTAGGCAGCCATTCTTAATTGGTAGTTGCCAATTAAATTTGTGTCGGATGATTAGCCAGGCCAACCGACGTCCTGGACATGCAACCTATCTCTCTACCCATCCGGTCGAAGCCTTTCGCCCCCTGTTAGAAATTTGAAATTCAAATTTGAGATTTCAAATAGGATGATTATGGAATGGTTCAAAATGAAATACGAAAAATATTTCCTGATGTTTATTTGATTTTAAAAGAACTGCATATAGTTGAATACACGCAAATATTAATATACCATATTCAGGCAAAAAAGTCTATTAAGATTAAACATTACTTGTTAATTAAGGGTTATACCTATTTTTAGTGCATTTAAAGCGAAGAATTTTTTTTGTCTAAAAATGGAATAAAAAAAATTTAAATGAAATTTAGGGATGAAAAATCAAAAATTCATTGAACTGAAAATGATTTTCCGATATAATATATTAAGTAGGTTTCCCCTGCAGTGTACGACAGGTCGGTAGATATTTGAAGAACCGATACCCATATTTTTAGGGAGTCAGAACCTGACGGCTCGAACATGCCCTTAACCGGGACTTTCGAACGCTTGACGCTGATTTACCACTTTAAAATACAGGGTTCTTTAAATAGCCCTCCATCGGCACAGGTGGAGGTACCAACTATAAAAAGGTCTGCTCGCAGGCCTTTTTTTATGCGCTTTTAAAAAGCATTTCTCCTTACAACAAAATTCGTAAAAAATATCAAACATTTAAGGCAGTTATAGAGTATATGTTGTTGGTAAGAATCGGGTAATTCGAAAGTAAATATGAGCACCTTTCAACACGAAGAACTTAGGTCATTGAGAACCGAAAGGCCACGGGCCGAATTTTTATAAGACTTCGCGATAAAGCTGCTCATAGCGAGTTACCCGATTATTTTTTTAATTTATAATCATATCTTTATTACACATATTTGCCGATTAATATAAACTCTGGACTTCCTAAAATAGTATAAATATAATGGTTACCACACGCTCTGGTTTCACACCATATAGTTAAGGAGGTTCATATGTTAATAGGAAAAAAATACAATTTGTTACTTATTTTGAGCGTTGTATTTGCCCTGTTAATGCTTAGTTACGCAGATGCGGCAAGAAGCGGCGGCTCCGGCGGACGCAGCGGCGGAGGTCATTCCAGAGGCTCACATTCATCATCCAGCGGAATTTCCGGCAGTCATCGGTCAGGCGGCGATTTCAGAGGCGGTTCTGGCGGGCATGATTCATCGCATTCAAGACGCGGTTCGTTCGATTCCAGAAGCAGAGACCATTCGCCATCAGGTCTCTTCGATGGGCGAGGGGGGGGCGATCACCAAAGAAATGACTTTGACCGAAGAAGACAAAATGATTTCCGAAAAGATTACGACAGAAGTAGAGTTTACAGGCGGCCGTATTCCGGCAACATTTCATCTCATACCTGGCAGTTCAGCGGAGATTATACAAGATATCCTCATCCGTATTCAAACCGTAACTTAAGCACTTACAACAACAATTACAGACGTTATTCAAATCCGTACAGCAGATACGATAATCGCTATGGTTATCGCTATCATTGGCCATACAATAATTACTACAATTATAACAGGTTTGGAGACAATAACAGGTACTATCGTTATAACCGATACGGTTATGATCGGTATAATCCGTATTATTATCCCCGCTATTATAATCGAGGATTTTATCCATATTCGGGATTAGGCTTTGGTTATTGGCCTTATTTGTATGGCGGTTATTATTCAGATTATTATAACGGATACAGCAGTTATGATAATTACGGCGGCACATATTATGATGATAATACTTATAACAGCTATTCAGATTCAAAGCCGATATATCGTTCGCATATTCCAAGACGATATATATTTGTAAGTTTGAATGGTTATTGGCCGGGATATAATTACCTGCGATATTATAATTACGGAACATATCCATATTTCTGGTACATGACAGCAGACTCACCATATCAAACCGGCAGCAATCCTTATCCGGCAACAGGCAACAGCTACAGTAATGACAATCCTTATACGTACAAGGAAGGTAATGCTAATTACGAACCATTTGCGAACATAACAGAGCCTGCAAAACAAACATCAACTGACCAATATTTCCAGAAAGGCGTTGAACTATTCGCGGCTGGTAATTATTCCAGAGCATCTGATTATTTCTATCAGGCAAAAGGTAACGCCAGATCTGATGTGATTTTACCGTTTGCTTATATTCAATCCCTCTTTGCGGAAGGAAAATATCCCGAGGCAGCGCGAAATCTGCGAGATACTATGGACAGACAGCCCGCAGGCAGTGATTGGGCTTTTTATCCAAGAGGTTTGTATCTGGATGAAAAAGTTCTATTATCCCAGATAGATAAACTTGTAAGCCAGGCCGGTTCAAATAGTGAATTGCAACTGCTTGCAGGTTATCAGTTGATGGGCGTCGGCAGGTACGATGAGGCTTTGGATTTTCTGAATAAAGCCCAAGCGTCCGATAAAAATAATCAGACGGCGGCAGGCAAACTTATTTTTGTTTTGAATAATCTTAAAGCAAATTATCAAACGCAGAACGCTCAATAAATTCTTAGGTAAAAAAGACATATCTAAATGTTGCTAAATTTGCCGCAAGTATATGTCTTTGCATAGCTTGGATTTAGCAATTATTTATTACACACTTTCATAAGTCTTGTATTACGTACTTCTTTTAGCAACAGCTTTTAATTGCATAAGTCTTTTATTAAGACCATAGGGCAAAATGTCGATAATGATGTCGGAAGGAACTAAATTTATATGCAAAAGATACGTAATTTTACAGTATTGCCGGCATTACCTGAAGCTCTATCAGCTCTTAGGACAATTGCCAACAATATGTATTGGTCGTGGAACTACGAATTTATCGAACTGTTCAGACAAATTGATCCTGAAAAATGGGAACAATGCGGACACAACCCGGTCAAATTGCTGGGCAGTGTCAGTCAGAATCGTCTGAATGATCTTGCGACAATGCAGGGCTATATCTATCAGCTCAAGCAGGCGCAGGAGAAATTGAGTCACTATCTTGCTTCGCCTGGCTGGTTCGATAAAGATTGGGTCAATGGCAAAAAACCGGTCATCGCCTATTTTAGTTTTGAATTCGGCATACATGAATCATTGCCGATTTATTCAGGCGGTCTGGGCATTCTCGCCGGTGATCATTTAAAAAGCGCGTCAGATTTAGGTCTTCCTCTTGCCGGTGTAGGGCTTATGTATCAGAAAGGATACTTCAGACAGTATCTAAACGCCGATGGCTGGCAGCAGGAAAGATATGAAGATAATGATTTTTATAACATGCCGTGTGAGCTGGTACGAAAGAAAAGTGAAAATCCGTTAACGATAAAACTTGCATTCCCTTCAAGACAGATAATCGCCCAGATTTGGCAGGTTACAGTTGGAAGAGTAAATCTTTATTTGCTCGATACCAATGTGCCGGCAAATTCAGAGCGCGACAGACTGCTGACATCAGCACTCTACGCAGGCGATACTGAAATGAGAATCCAGCAGGAAGTTCTGCTTGGTATCGGCGGGTACAAAGCGCTTTTGGCAATGGGTCTTGAACCAACGGTTTGCCACATGAACGAAGGTCATGCAGCATTTATGGCGCTCGAGCGCATCAGGCATCTTTGCACAACAAGGGAACTAAATTTTGACCAGGCTCTTGAAGCTACAAAGGCCTGCAACGTATTTACAATTCACACGCCGGTAAAAGCGGGTAATGATGAATTCAGTCCCGAATTGATGAACAAATATTTCAACGATTATTTCCCGAAACTCGGGCTTGATAGATACAAATTCATGGCACTTGGCAGACTCGATCCGAATAAGGATAGCGAATCGTTTAAAATGCCGATTCTGGCTCTTAAACTAAGTACATGGCGTAACGGCGTTAGCAAGCTTCACGGCGGCGTTTCACGCTCGATGTGGGCTGACCTTTGGCCGAAACTTCCGGTAGAGGAAGTTCCAATTCAATCAATAACCAACGGCATACATGCTAACAGCTTTGTAGCGCCTGAAATGAATCAGTTGTATGAACGTTATCTTGGTTTCAACTGGTCAGAAGAAATTGCTGAAGAATCGCTTTGGCAAAATGTCAATCAGATACCAGATGAAGAGCTTTGGCGAATACATCAGCGCAGCAAAGAAGCGCTGGTAAGTTTTATTCGCAAACAGATTAAAAAGCAAATGCAGCGCCGAGGGACATATCATACTGAATTGGGCTGGGCTGAACAGGTTCTTGACCCGGAAGCTTTGACTATCGGTTTTGCACGCAGATTCGCAACGTATAAACGCGGCAACCTGCTGCTGAAAGATGTTGAGCGTCTGGTCAGACTTTTGAATAAAACAGACAGACCTGTTCAATTTATTTTCGCAGGAAAAGCTCATCCGAATGATGAGCAGGGCAAGGAAATCATCCGCCAGATTATTCATTTCTGTTCGCGAAATGATGTCCGCCGCAGACTTGTTTTCCTTGAAGATTACAATATGGATATCGCACGTTATATGGTTCAGGGCGTTGATGTATGGCTTAATAACCCGCGCGTTCCGCTGGAAGCAAGCGGCACAAGCGGTATGAAAGCCGCTCTCAACGGCGCACTGAATTTAAGCACGCTCGACGGCTGGTGGGTTGAAGGCTATAACCTGAACACCGGTTGGGTAATCGGCGCAGGCGAAACTTATGACGATTATGAATATCAGGACAAAGTCGAATCTGAAGCGATTTTCAATTTGCTTGAGAATGAAGTTGTTCCGCTGTTCTACACGCATTCGACAGACAATCTGCCACGCGCGTGGATACACAGAATGAAGAATTCGATTAAGTGGATCGTCCCGAGATTTAATACACACAGGATGGTCGCTGAATATACGAATAAGTTTTATAAACCCGCAGCGGCAAAGTGGGAAAATATTTCAGCCAATCTTGACAGGGTTAAAGCAGCGGCAGTTTTGAAAAGCAGGCTGCAAAGCGAATGGAACAACATCAGGGTTGACGATGTCGATGTCGTCGTGAAGAACGGCAAAACCGCCGTTTCACTAAACGGTAACGCATCGCACCTTGAAGTAGGTTCGGAATTACAGATTACAGCGGTTGTCGGAATCGGCCGACTGGCTCCAGAGGATATCAGCGTCCAGATTTATCATGGTGTCGTTGACGCATGGGGCAATATTAACCGCGGCAGCGTAAAGCAGATGGCATTTACCGCAAAGCATACAAAAGAGAATTGCTATACGTATACCGGCACTATTAAATGTGCAAAAAGCGGAAAATGCGGATTTGCGGTCAGAGTACTGCCGGAGCATAAAGATTTAGCAGATTTGTACGAACCGGGCATGATTGTCTGGGAATCCGGCGAACCAAGCGCCAACTAATAATTACAAAAATAAATTTTCAAAATCCCGTGATTAAAACCCGCGGGATTTTTTTTATTCAATCTAAATCACCAAAGTGAAATGTTAACTTTTTTCTAAAATGACTGGTTCGGCTGAAATACTTGTTTTGTGAGTTTTTGCCTGGCACCACGTATGCCACATTTTCCTGTACGCGTTTTCCATTCTATTTGCAAAAATAATTTTGTTGCATAATGTGCTTGCCTGCATACGGTCGCGCATTGTAGCTCTGATTTTGGCAAGTGAATTATGATTAAACGCAAGCGCAGCAGCTCTTGAGACATATTGCTCGGGGGTAGGGGCGGCAAAAAACTCAAAACCAAGATTTGTAAGAATGCTCAAGCCGACTCGTGACATGTGATGCTCGCCAACAAGTGAAATTACCGGTACGCCCATTAATAACGCTTGGCATGTAGTCGTTGTGCCGTTGTACGGAAAAGTATCAAGCGCGATATCCACCCTGTTATATAGTTCCAGGTCAGCGGGGGATTCAAGCCAGCCTGAAATAGCTATTCTGTCGCGTGTAATTCCTTCGTCCGCAAATTTCTTCAAAAAGATTTCACGAATTTCATCGTCCTGACCCGATTTAAATTTCAGAAGAAGGTTGGAATTGGGGACTTGTTTTAAAATTTTCGCCCAAAGTCCTATAATAAACGGATTTATCTTACAGCTATTGTTGAAACAGCCGAAAGTAATTTTTTTTGTTTGAATAAAGGGTGAAGGAGCCAAAGCAGGCTGTATTCCGCATGGGCTATAACAGAGAAAAGTCTCGGGAATGTACATCAGCTTTTCAGAATAATATTTTTCGGATCCCGGCGGGTCTGCCAGCGCATCGGTTATCCGATAATCAATCTGGCTCATGCCTGTAGTGTCAGGATAGCCGCACCATGTAGCCTGAATTGGGGCAGGCTTATAGGCCATATCATAAATCCTGGAACCTCCCGAATGTCCTGCCAGGTCTACGAGTATATCAATTTCATCATTCTCTATTAACTCAATTGTTTGCTTGTCATCAAGCGGCCTGATATTTCTATAATGATCAAATTTTGGTTTCAGCCTTTCGGTAACACTGTCATAAAATTGAACGTTTCCATAACCGTAAACTTCAACATTATCTCTGTTATGCGCTTCGAGCAAAGGTTCAAAGAAAAATGTTACCGAGTGGTTGCGAAAATCCGGTGATATGTAACCGATTTTTAATTTTCGGTCGGGATCTGGAATATTGCTGTGGTTATTTTTCGCCAGGTGATGAGGTAAATTGCGGTTTGCCCATTTAATGGATTCATTATAAACAAGGCAGCGCTCAAGTTTCGGTAAATAATGCAAATGAAGAAAATAATTTGAATAAACCAAATTATCGTCAGGCCGCTTTGCAAGCAGTTCTTTATCGATTTTAATAGCTGTTTCCACCTGGCCAAGATTGATGAGATTAGTGGATAAATTGCCCGAAAGCAGCGGCTGATTCGGATTCGTATCGATTGCCTTTTGCAGGTAAATGACAGCTTTGGCTATTCGGCCTGTTTTTCTGAAAATTTCCGCTAACTGGTTATAAATCGCGGAGTGTGTGTTTATCTTCAAAAGATCTTCATACATCTGCTCGGCTCTGAATAGCTGATTAGCATTTTTCAAAAGACCCGCAATATGATACATGCTGAAGACTTTATTTGTGCCTGAAATGCTTTCGACATAGTTTTTGATAAATTTTTCATCCAAAATTTTTTCAGCCAATTCAATTTGGCCGTGCTCGGCCGCGATATCAGCGTCTTTCATCCATTGAGGCATAATTTTTTTCGACCATTCGTCAAACTTCATGCCGTCAAGAGGATCTACTTTTAAGCTGTTTTGGTTTTCATTTTTAAGCTGCATTTTTATATCCAAGTGGATTTAAATCCGAAATCCTAATATCTAAACCCTAAACAAATCCAAAATTCTAAAATTCGAATGATCGAAACTGAATAACTGCGTAGGCTCAAGCCCACCCTACGACTATTTACAGAATTCACCGATGAATAATATGCAATAAATATGCCAATAAACAAAAAAGCCGTTTTTGGTTAAAAAAACGGCTTTGGATTATGATATTGTAGGAATATTTAACAAATTAGTTGGAAATGGCCTTCCAGCTCTGGTTGAGGTCTTCCAGCAGTTTTATAACTTCTTCTATTTTATCAGCATCTTTTTTCAGATTAGCTTCATGAAGATTGCGGATCATAAACATATAAAGTGCTCTTAAATTATTCGCTATTTCGCCGCCTGCATCCATGTCCAATACGGTATTAAGTTCATTTATGATGTCTTCAGCTTTGCAGAGGAATTTGCTTTTGGTTTCATGATCGCCGGCCTGCATGGAGCTAATGGCTTGTTTCAAAAATTTGATCGCTCCATCGTAAAGCATCACAACAATACGGCCCTGGGTTTGGGTTGTAACTGAATTCTCCTGATATGTCTCGAAGCCCTTCATTATTTCGCACTCCATTTTACTTTATAATAACTTGGATACCTTTTTGCTTTTTAAAAAAGGGGATGGCGGTTAAACCATCCCCCTGAAAATCGATCAATCTTCTTAATTATCTAAGAAGTGAAAGAGCCATCTGAGGCATTGAATTAGCCTGAGACAACATAGCAATACCAGCTTGTGAAAGCACTTGTGTTCTGGTCAAAGTTGCCATTTCTGTAGCAACGTCAACGTCAGATATACGGCTTTCAGCAGACATCAGGTTTTCTGCCTGAATATCAAGAATCGATATCGTGCTTTCAAGACGGTTCATCTTATAACCGAATGCTGCACGAGCTGCGTCTTTTGTGGTAATAGCTGAAGATACAGAAACCAAAGCATCCTGTGCGGCTGTAGCTGTCAAAATGTTAATGCCAGCGCCAACAGCGGCTGTTCCAAAGCTACCTGCAGCGTCTGAAATGGCAGTAACAGCGTCAGCAGCTGCAGTGGTAATAAAGCCGCTGCTATGAACATCAGATGAACCACTTATAGTAGTAATACTTACAGCATCAGCGGTTTCATAATTTGAATCTAACTGCAGGAAATAGTTTCCGCTTGTATCCAATTTTGCAGAAGCCATCTGGTAATTGAGAGAAACGCCGTCTGTGCCATTGCCAAGATTCTGGCTTACGAGGTTAATCTTATCAATAACTTGCTGCAGAGTGTAATCCTTTGTTCCGCCATCGGTGATTCCGAATTCAACATCAACAGTTGTTTCAGCAACATCAGTTGTTGGGTCTGTATCTGTGAAAGCGATGCTTAATTTAAAAGTATCAGTAGCTGCACCTGCTGCATCATCGATAACTGAAAAATATGTCTGATCTAAACCTGTAACAGAACTTGAAGCAACGATAGTTGCGCCTGTGTTGCCTGTTGCAATACCAAGACCAGCTTTTGTCATATCTTGTCTTGCGATAGAGATTGTCTCATCTGTACCAACGTGAATTTCGATATCTTCAGTAGCGCCACTTAATTTTTGCAGCATTTTAATGCCGTTAAATGATGTTGCGCCCGCGATTCTATCAATTTCAGCGGCCATTTCAGCAAATTCAGCGTTCATAATTGTTCTCTGATCAGCAGAATATGAACCTGTAGCAGCCTGTTCTGCCAGTTCTTTCATTCTGATCAAGTTGTCATCTATAACGCCCATTGCACCTTCCATAGTTTGTAACATACTGATACCGTCCTGTGCGTTACGTGCACCTTGCTGTATAACAGCAACGTCAGCACGAACTAATTCGCGAACGGCCATACCTGCCGCATCGTCCTTTGCACTGTTAATGCGAAGGCCTGATGCCAATCTTTCAACGCTTGTTGCCAAGCTATCATAAGCTTTGCCCAAGTGTCTGGCAGCATTACTTGCCATAATGTTGTTTTTAATCGCTAACATGGTTTTGCTCCTTAAAAAATAAACGTTTACTTTTCAGGCCCTGTCAAGCCTTGTTTCACATGCAATGCGCAACAAGCACACCCAGGTGAAAATATCTATACATAAAGATTTTCGATTGTATGTTTAAAAACTTAAGGCCTGATTTTAAGCTGGATAAGGAGAATAAGATGGGAGGTCAAAAAATGCGTTTTAACAGGCTGAAAAAGGGGTTTTTTAGGGGCAGGTCCGGTAAGAAAATTTTATAAATTTTTAGGGTCTTTTAATATCGCAAAAAAGCATACTGATAAGGGCTTTATGAGAGAAAGAACTGAAATGGAAAATTTTACTTTTTTTGAATTTTATATAAATTTTTCGTCCTATAAACGGCTATGTTGAACGTTCAATATTGAACATCGAACGTCCAACATCCAATTCTGAAGTTTATACTTTATTTTTGCACCATTTGTGCCACATTTGCCTATAGCAGGTTTCAACTTCTCTGGTCATTTTTGCCGAATCACACAATCTGCTGTTTTTCATTATCGGACGCAGTGAATTCCTTATTTCAACTATCCGTTCTGGATTCTTACCTAATTCAACAGCTTTTGCGATGTATTGCTCTATTGAAGGAACAGCGAATTCATCCATGCCAACCCTGTTTAATATTGTCAAACCTACCCGGCCGTTCATGTGTGAAGCGTAATATGAAATTACAGGCACCCCCATCCATAAGCAATCACCAGTGGTTGTGCCTCCATTCTCGGGGAAAGTATCCAGGAATATGTCAATTAAGCCATATTGCTGCATATAAAGTTCATAGATTTTTCGGCCCGTGAAACTGATTGAGTTTTTAGACACACCAAGTTTTTCAAAGTCTTTAAGGAAGGTAGCCTGTACAGAAGGATCATCGCCGCCATCAAAAGCGATCATAAGTTTGGAGTTAGGAATATTTTTAATAATTTCCGCCCATGTCTGGAGCAATTTGCTGTTAAATCTTAAATTATTTGTAAAAACACCAAATGTCGGGTATCCATTTTTAATGATGGGGGCAGGGCTTATTTCAAAATCTTTAAATGGATGATAGAAACATACGCCTCCGGGCAAATACGCAAATTGTTCTGTAAAATATTTTTGAGAATCAGCAGGAGTTAACATTTCATCAGTGATGATATAGTCAACCTGCTGCATTCCGGTTGTATCGAAATAACCGAGATAAGTGGCTTGAATGGGTGCGGGCTTGCGGGCTAAGGTCAATAGCCGATGATTTATGGTATGACCTGCAAGGTCGACGAGAATATCGATTTGATCTTCTCTAATTACCTTTGCAACTGCATCATCGTTTACACCAAAGATGTTGCGATACTTGTATAACATCTTCATTAGTTTTTGTGTGTTGTCATCAGGCAATTCAACGTTTCCGTAACCATAAATTTCGAACTCATTAAGGTTGTGCTCTCTAAGAATATATTCCAGAATAAAACCAACTGGATGATGACGGAAATCAGGCGAAATATATCCTATGCGGAGTTTACGATTGGGATCGGGATTATTGTCATGCTTTGAGTTTGCCAAAGATATTGGAGCATGTTTATCAGCCCAATGTTTATGCTCGAGGAAAATTTTATTTAAATCTATTTCAGGCAACAAATGCAAATGGTAAAGGTAGGCAGTGTGTGCATATATCCCAATTGTTCCTTTTCTCACCATATCTTCCATAATTTTGGATGCTTCAAGAATCTGGCCCGATTTTATCAATGTTATTGCAAGCAAGTTTAATATATGAGTATCATTTGGGGCCAATTCCAAAGATTTTTTATAATTAGCGGCTGCGTCAGTCATTCGGCCTGATTTCATATAAAGATGGCCAAGTTTGCCATAAACGATTTGATGGGGAACTAATTTGATAAGTTTATGATATAATTTCTCAGCTTCTTCATTCTGGTTTATCCGTTCATACAGCATTGCTAATTCGAACATGAGATCAAGTTTTATTTTGCTGGTTGGAATCATTTTTTCCAGAGTTTCAGCGGCTTGTTTTCCCATTCCCTGTTTGCGCATTGCTTCAGCCAATAACCTGACAGAGACATTTGTTTTTTGAAGTTGTAAAGCTTTGCACATGATTTGCGCAGCTTCTTCATTGCGATTTAGTTTACTCAGTACCAATCCCATGCTTTCGATTACGTTTAAGGCGTTTGGATTGTATTCATAAGCTTTTTTCAGCCAGTTGAAGGCTTCAACGTACTGACCTTTAGCGCGGTATACATCGCCAATACCGCTATATGCGATAAACCGGTCGGTTTCTATATTTTGTTTGAAAATTTCGATTGCTTTGTCGTGCTGTCCCTGGTTGACGGCGGAAGCGGCATCTAATAGAAATTTTGGCGGGCCATTCTTTGGTTGTTGGACTGTGGTATCGCTGGACATCTTTAAATCCTTTTTGATGTTTTGCATTAATGATATAAATTAAATAGAAAAATTCAAGATTAATATGATGAAAAATGGGTACCCCGCTTTGCTTATGGGTTTTCGCTTCGCTTCAACAGGCACATGTAAATTTTTATGTCCTCACGGCCAAAAAATTTAATGAGCCAGTCCCCATTTTTCTGATGATTAATCATTTCAAATGCTGCGGCAATTCAATCGCGTAATTGGCATACATTCGCTGCAAAACTCTTTTTTGAAGATATAAAACTTTAGGCGAAGCCCATTGATGGTATCGTTCATAAATTATTTCAAGGTTTGTCAAACGTCTTTGTTTATTGCAGCAGGTTTGTGAAATGCCATCATCTTTTTCGTAAAATTCGGATGTTACCTGGGGAATATGCGCAAAATCGAACCAATGAGAAAGCCGAATCCACATATCGAGGTCTTCGTGAGTTGTTAACGTTTCGTCGAAGAAACCTGTTTTATCCAGACATGCCTTTTCATGCATTATAGATTGTACCGCGATATAGCTGGCGATAAGAAAATATTCGCGGTTAAAGTCCTGCGAGTGATAAATTTCTTTGCTGATTGTAATATAAGAATCGTTTTCTTTTTTCTGAAGGATACGGTAAGCATCGGTATATGCGATTTTAAATTCGGAATTTTCAAGAAAATCAGCCAAAGTTTGAATGTGATTGGGATAAATGATATCGTCGTCGTCGAGATAAGTAATGTATTTACCTTCAGCGCTGCAAATCGCGGTATTGCGAGCGGCCGAAGGGCCTTTACTTTTGCCGTGAGTGATATATTTAATTTCGATTTTTTCAGCAGCCGAATCGATTACATCTCTAACATCGCAGCCATTATCA
>JBDKUM010000315.1:0-7232 GCA_039679715.1 Phycisphaerales bacterium | reverse complement strand
CTTTCAAAAACTCCATGCCTTTGTCAGCGGAAATAAACTGGTTTGTAAATGTATACATGAATCTTCCTTTGAAATCTGGAAGACATTATACCTAATTTCCGCTGGGGACAAAATAGTATTTAATTTTCAAAATCAATTTTTAATTCTGCATCTATTGCCTGGTAGAATGTATCAAGTTTCGGTTCCGCGAGGAAACTATCAGTACCTTCGAGGACAATCGCAAGAACGTTTTGTTTTTTCAGGAATGTTTGCGGAATATAAAATTCATGCTGCGGGCCGATGGATTCGAATTGGCCTAAAGGTTTACCATTCAGATAAAAAACGCATCTTTGATTTGCTGCTGGGATTGTAAGGCGAGCAGCCGCTTCAACATTTTTTTTGCATTTATATTCGAATTTGCGTCTGAACCAGACAATATTGCCCATCTGCTGCGAGACAACATATTTTTCGGCCGCAGGAACTTGCAGCCAATCCGAATCATCGAAATTATCTTTCGTATAGCCTTTCAAAATGCCATTGAGCTGCTGACGAACTTTGAATTCCGAAAGATAAGTTGTAAACGGTGTTCCAGATACGACTGCATTCACTGTAACAGGCTGCATGATTCCGCTGTATTTTAAAATCGCGCCTTCATGCGGATGCGATTTATTATGAAATACATTGGCGTACATTACAACGAAACAATTTGTCCCTTCCAGCACAAATTTATTATCAACATCAATCTTCAGCAGTTCGTTATTTGTAATTCCATTCCATATCAAATTGCCGTTGAGATAGATATACTGCCTGTCAGTTGCGTTTCCTTTATATATAATTTGAACATCTCTTGACCTTGCGGGCAGTTCGAACTGGCTTCTATACCAGATATAACCATGTTCGAGCAGTCCGGCTTCTTCCAGCGAAATTGGTTTGGCAAGTCTCTGCCAATGGCTATCATCAAAATTCGCCGATGTTTCGTCGGTATCGGCTTTAACTTTCCAATTGCTGAGCCATTTTAACTCGACCGCATTATTTATATTCTTTTTATAATTGAATGAAGTTTCAATATTATTATCCTCGGCAGTAAATTTCAGAGGTTTTCCATTGATTGCGATATTGGCAACTTTTTTGCCGCCGAAATATTGAAATTTATTCTTTGCGCCATTTGCGGCCTGGAATTTTATAACGGCTTGTTTTTCATTCTCTTCAACATTCTTTGTAAAATATATATCGCAAATCAAAATACCGTTTTTCAGCGGTTCAATCTTGCCTGCCATTTCCTGTTCGATAATGAACATTAGATTATTTTTAATTTGAAGGAGTTGCACACCTGTATGTTTATATTTTAAAGCAGCCTGATTATTGCCGCCCACTTCTACATTGCCTTTGATAACCTTAATATCGGATTCAGGCACATTTAAAACTGTCCGGCCGTCTTTTCCGGTTTTTCCATATAAACCGAAGCAGACCCGGCTATCAATCTTCTTTGCAAAAAGCAATTCGGAATTTGAACTTACAATTTTAATCTCAGTATTTGGAATGCAGACTTCTACAGGAAGCAAAGCTGTCTGATATGCTTCGAGTTCAAGGCCGGTGATTATCGGAGCAGCATTTTTCTCTATGGTTACACATCTGCTCTGCGGGCTTAAATTTCTTATGCAGACAAGATGCTCGCCTTTGCTGTTTTTCTTTGCGTAAACTTTAAACTTTTCAGATTTGGTGGAAATTGTTTTATCTGCGGATGCCGATGCGTTTGTTAAAACCTGTATTTCGCTTTTTTCTGTCGATGCTGTAAATTCGCCGCATGTGTCTGATTCAAGAACCAAATCTTTGAAGTCGTTGCAGAACAGCATGAACGCTTTTGTCCAGTCGTATCTGCCGGCCATCACCTGGCCCCATTCGCGAATCATCGCGCCGCCAAAGTCAAAGCTTGTGCCTGTGCCGATTCCTGTTATCGGCCAATTGTTTCCGCGGCAGCCCCAATACGGGAAAGTCGTTCCGCCGATGAACATGTAATAATTTAGAACAGAAGCGCCGAGAACGATAACGCTTTTAGTAACGCTTTCGGTTAAATGAACCGGCGGCACATAAAACGGCTGGCCGAATTGTGAGAACCAGCCCACCTGTAATTCGAGAATCATTGTAGGGCAGTTGGGCTGACCTTTTTTCGCATTGATAATTTTGCCGTCGAAATATTCGTGTTCATACATCCAATTGCCGAAAAACGGAATATTCGGATAATATGTGCGCGTATCGATTATGCCTTTGCCTCGCAGGAATTCCGCTTCATTGGCGAATTGCGGAATGTCGATTCCGAATTCAGTAATCATATTGCTCAAGCGTTTAAAATATTCGACCGCATCGTCAAGCGAAACTTTATCTTCGCCATAATTCATGTAATGGTCGTATTCGTTCTCAACCTGAATGCAGAGAATGTTGCCGCCTTTCGTAATCAGGTAAGGCGAAATTTTTTCGGCGACGGTCTTGTACCAGAGGCGAACATAAGAAAGATATTTATCATTAAGTATGCGGATTGGGATTTTTTTTGAGAGCAGCCAATCTGGATGACCGCCAAAATCCCATTCTGCGCAAATATACGGCCCCGGTTTGATAATCATATACATGCCATGCTTTTGGCAAAGTTCTATGAATCTGCCGAGGTCTCTGTCTCCGCTCCAGCATTGCTTGCCTTCTGTTTGCTCATGCCAGCTCCAGGGAATATACGTTGTAATAAGATTTGCTCCGCATCGTTTCGCTTTGATAATTCTGTCTTCCCACAATTCGTTTGGCGTTCGGAAATAATGAAATTCGCCGCCGGTCAGCAGCAACCTTTGGCCGTTAACGATAAAACTTTTTGCATCGTATGTGATTGTATTCTGCGTTGTCATATTTCTTTCCCTGTTGATTGCTTAACCTAATTCTATTTCAATGGATTGAATTTTATGCTCTCTTGCTTTGCGGGCGATTTGTTCATTTAATATGCCGCCGTTGATTTTGGTAATTGTGCCATTTTTTTCTTTTATAACCGCGGCGATTGGTTTTACGCCATTACTGCCAAAAGTGTTTTTCATTTTCGGATTTCTATATGTTACAAGAATGTCTCCCATGAACATGAAACTGAAAGTATTGGCGGCAAAATTTATTTGTTTTATTTTATTGCCTGACCAGAGATTTACTTTTTCATTCTTTGTTGTAAAAAGTGATTTAGCAAGAGCAGACGCAAATGTTAATTTTAATTTTCCATTTTCATCGAGTGAAAAAGGTTTTTCGCCGATTGCCATCATCATAAATATATGAATAAACTCCGCGGTTGCGCCGCTAAGCCTGGCGACAAAGCCTGTACCGTGAATTTTCGGGTCAGGGCTTGCGGAGCTTGCCAGGAACGATGAATTTTCAAGTATGCTTCTGCCGTAAACTTCCGGCTTCATAAATGGAATCATTACATTTTTGAAATCAGCGTAAAATTGCTCGTAAAGGCCGCTTCGCAGCAGTTCAAGCATATACTTATATGACATGTGAGTCCAGATAGACTCATTTTCGAGCCAGCCGCGAGAAAATGTTTTTGTTCTGCCGATTTCCATCGGTTCTGACAGCAGCGGTTCATTTACTTTATACATTTTCAGTTTTGTGTCGAATAAGCCGCTTTTGCGAACCGCATTTGCGAGGGCGACTGCTTTGTTTTTATCTTTTTCTATCCGCAGGAAATGTACCGGCCCTTCAAGGAATGACGGCAGCGGGTACTGTTTGAATTTCAAAACTTTGATGCAAGGAAAACCTCTTGCGTTTAGCTTCATTTTGCCATCAATGAAAATATTTTTATATTTTACCGGTTCATTTCGGAAATAACTCGGCAATACACCTGCTTTTGATTTCGCTGCTGCTTTTGCGATACCTCTATTGAGTTTGTCCAGGGCCGCAGTTAAAAATTCCTTGATTTTAGAAATGTTTACCGCTTTTTCTTTGCCGCTCAAACCAAAAAGTGTTTCGCTGCGATATTTCTCTTTTCTGCTGGCAGATTTGTCCCAATATTCAAATGAATCCATTTTTGTGTTCAGGAGTTTTTGAATATCTGTCATGAAGACATGAGTTTCAGATGCGAGATTAACTTTTTCTATGTTGTTCGTTTTTCCAATCGCATCAATCATGAAAATAATAAGTCTTTTTAATTCAAGAGTCTCACATAAGCTCGAACCAAACAGGCCCGGCAAACCATTTAATGCGTCATACCAGTTCGGTTTATCGGCTTCCATTTCTATGCCGATGCCCTGCGAGTCAAGAGAAGCGATTTTGTTTGCAATCAGATTGATGATTTTATGCACAAGCGTTGTAGTATAAATCTCACCATTGCCAAAATTTGTTCGCAGCTCATTTTTTTTCTCTCTTCTCTGATTTATGAGCGATTCTTTCTTGCAACTTCTTGCTATCGCATCAATCTGCATTGGTTTTCCGCACCATATCACATATTTTTCTTCACGCGGCAAAACATAATGAGGATTATCAAAAAATGTAAAATCATTTTTATCAAATAAAATATATTTCAATTTTTCAGGCCAAACAGAGAGATAATTTTCCATCAGGTCGAGATTGTAGCACCAGTGATCTGACCAGAAACTATGGCCGTAATCGGGTGAAGAAACTTTTTTGCTTATCGACAATATTTCAGTGATAAAATCGCATACAGGAATTTTCGGATTTATGCCATTTTGCGATATATAGCTTGTAATCTGGCCGGGAGTATAATGATTCTTCAAAAGTATCGAAATTTGTTTGGCCTCTTTTTTCGTAAATATTTTCTTAACGATTTTCTCTAATTCTTTTTTATTTTTTATTTCAAAACTTACAGGCTTAACGATCAGCGGGTTAAAACCGTCAAGTTGAATCATATTATAGAATTGCTCGATATTGTCGGTTTTAACATCGGGGTTAAAGAGCAGATCGTTTCTGCGGTTCTGGTTAACATCCCTGAAATTTCCATTGCCCTGCGAGTAATTGGTTGGTGAGAGCTGATAATCGTTATAATCTCTTTCGAGATCGCCATGTTTTCGGGAATATAAATGCAGAGCCGTGCTTTTGTTTTCATTTTTTAATGAAACAGGGAAGCCGCCTCGTAAAACATTATCGAGAAAATTCTGCCTGCAATATAAATCGAACTCTTTGGAACTGCTGTGCAGAAAATTATTTTGTGTAAGTTGTTCTATAAGAGCTTTATTTTGTATTTCTTTTACGGAAATATATTTCTCGTTGCAAATCCTGCGTGCGAGCTTATTAACTTTGGCGACGTCAGTGATAGAGCCGAAAATAGAATTATAGGTGCAGCTTTTCGCAGGGTTTAAATTAATTGAAAAATGTCCCATTGCGCAAGGCAGCCGGTTTTCTTTTATTTGTTCCCCTTTAACTTTAAAAGGAGTGATATCTATAAATTCTTTCGGATAGCTGTAATCAGTCAGGCCTGCGAATATTTTTTCGGGATCAATTATCGGAGAGACTATTTTTCCATCAATGAAGCCTGCATAAAAATTCGCTTCCTTGACAGCTATAACTTCGGGACTATCCTGCTGTTTTGTTCGCACCTTAAAGCATGGAGTATCGTTTTCAAGATTTGCGACGTGAACAAATGATTCAACTAACCGCCTCATGTGTTTCAGGTTCCAGTTGTCCACACCGAAAGGAATGATTAATGGCAAACCATCGAGAACTTCCATTTTCATTTTTTTGGAAGTCAAATTCTTAATTGTAAGTTTGCGGACAAGAGCCGGATATTCATCGCGTACAATATTGAAAAAATCAACTCTGAATGTCAGCCCTAATGTTTTGTTTTCTTCCTCAAGAGACAATGATTCAGGACGAATTATCATTTTTTGCGAAAGCTTCATTGAGCTTTGCTGTAATTTATCCTGGAAAGGTTCGTAAAAAATTTGTTTGCCGCTATTAATAATCTTAACAAACGTTCTGAATCCCTGCACCGATGTAAGTTCATAGGCTGCGTTTGCGGAAAGAAATTCCATGATAGGCTTGTTCTTGTCTTCCAGTCCCATACTGCAAATGCATTGCCCGCGATTAACATAAAAAACCCACATGGGAATCCCGTCAACTCCTGCGATTCCGGGAAAGAAACTGGCAAAAGGTTTTGCCTGGTTATAGCCTTCAATTATAAATTCACCATTGCTGCCCAGCGAATATCCTGGCATTTTTCATCTCCGATTAAAACATTTCCTTGAGAATTAATACTTAATATATGCCTTAGCAACCGGTTTTTATTATATATAAAATAATTCTATTGTCAATAGATCAGAGCGTATTTATTTTCTAACCTTTCAAACCGGTTAGTGATATGCCTTCGATAAAGGCTTTTTGTGCGAAGAAATATATAACTATGATTGGCAAAACAATCAGGCTCGATGCGGCCATGATATAATTCCATTGAGTGCCGCCATGCTGATTCTGGAAAAATTCCAAACCCAACGCAAGCGTATATAAGTTTTCTCGCGTTAAATATACCAGCGGTCCAAGAAAATCATTCCATGATGCTATAAATTGGAAAAGCGCCACTACCAGCAGTACAGGTTTGGATAAGGGCAAAACTATTCTCATTAAAATTCCTAATTCGCTGCAGCCGTCAATTCTTGCCGCTTCAGTTAGTTCGGCTGGTATTGTCCTGAAAAATTGCCGCATTAGAAAAATATTGAAAGCTGCCGCTCCGAATGATGGAATCCATAAAGGTTTCAAACTTCCAATCCATCCAAGCTTGCCGAAGATAACGAATAAAGGCGCCATGATAACAGGAAAGGGAATCATCATTGTCGCAAGAACGCAATAAAATAGTGTATCTCTGCCTTTCCATTGTATTCTGGAAAATCCGTACGCGACCAGTGTCGATGATACAAGCGTTCCGATTACAGTCAGCACGCAAACTATCAAAGTATTCTTCGCGTATTTCCAAAAAGGTATCGCGGTAGTTGCTTTGGAATAATTGCTCCATATGAATTTAGAAGGAACAATAGTCGGTTTTGGTTTTGAAAGATCATCGCTGGATTTCAACGACGTAGAAAGCATCCAAACGAGGGGAAATATAAAAGCGATTGCGCCGGCAATCAAAATAGAATGTATCAGCACAGATGAAATAAATCGCTGCTTTTTATGTGATGCGGTCTTTTGAAAATCATTTTTCAGCATAGTAAATTTTGCTCGCAGTCAGTTTGGTTACGATAATCGTCATAAGAACAATAATGAACAAGAGTATTACAGCCATCGCA
>JBDKUM010000314.1:0-10441 GCA_039679715.1 Phycisphaerales bacterium | reverse complement strand
ATATCTCGGGATAGGAATAAGAAAACAACATGGGCAGAATTTATATCTGCGCATTGGCAATCTTTAAGCGCCATTTGATTTTTTTACAAGTGAAGTTTATACGTTAAAAGGTTTGACCCGCTATATGGTCCTTGTTGCTATAGATTATGCAACGAGAAAAGTTGAGATAGTAGGTATTATAGAGCAGGCCCACGGCCGTTGGATGGAGCAGATGGCCAGAAATCTCACTGACACATTTTCAGGATTTTTGAAGAATAAAAAATATGTTATTCGTGATAGAGATCCTTTATACACGGATGCATTTATAGAAATATTAAAAGCAGGGGGCGTTAAGGCTATTAAGTCAATGCCGCTTTCTCCAAATTTCAGTCCTTTTGTTGAAAGATTCATTCGCAGTATAAAAGCCGAATGTTTGGATAGAATGTTGATATTTGGTGAAGCACATCTAAGATATCATCGGAATAAATTTTTGAAAGTTCTTTTATTATTTCTACCACATTATCAGGTGAAGCGAAACGGTTGCGTCCGTGCTTTCGCTTGGGAACCAGCAGTTCTGAATGCACTCCGCCTTTCCAATGGATAAGAACTTCAATAAAACCTCGCTTCGAATCAGTGTCAACAAGCACCTCTTCTATTAATGTTCGAATTATACGTTTCTTCAGAGTGGCGTCCGACCCAGGCTGATCCCAGACCAAAGCAAATTTTTGGGACAAACTCAAAAAGTCTGCTTTTTCTGGCATAGTAACATTCTTTTTTTTATTTTTTTCATTATATATCTTTTGCTCTAACTTCTTTACGTCTTCTAGTGAGTCATTCCAGCGTTTTTCAAGTTCTGATGCTACCAAACGGTTCTCTGGGTCTGTCGCGTCGTATTGTTTCCATGCACGTTGTGAATTATATTTAGCTTGCTGAAGTTCGAGTTCCATCGATTTAATAATTTCATCTTCTTTCTGGCAAAATTCCGTCCAAGCTTGATATGATGCCTCAATGGCAGATGGTTCAATAACATGGAGTATTTCATTAGACACAGTTGTATCGACGTCATCACCCCCAAAATCAATACATTTTGATTGGCCAGCATCAAGCCGGCCTCTTCTGCAAAAATAACGCAAAGCATTCCTTTCTCTACCGGTATAATTGACGGTCAGCTTTCGCCCGCAACGTTTACAACGCAAAAGACCACACAAAAGTGCCACTCCTCTTTTTGCGGCACCTCTGGTTGAATTATTTTGAGAATTATCAGTTATCATAGCCTGTATCCGAAAATACTTTTCCTTACTGATATATCCCTGGTGGTGATCTTCGATAAATACCTGCCAATCTTTCATTGGTAGTAACTTAGATTTTTTTCGAAGCACACCGTTTTCAAATACTCTTTGAAGTTGGGTTTTACCATAAGTGTATATACCAGCATATATCGGATTTTTCAATATTTTCATTATTATACAATAACCAGGCAGCTTCCAGTCAAATTTGTCAGTCAACCACGTAGATGGCATTTTTATTTCGTTATTTACAAACCAATGCAGTGTTTGTCTTACAGATCCTAATTCTAAAAATTTTTCGAATACAAGTTCAATTGATTTTTGAATTCTTAAGTCAGGATTCTTTTCCATGCATCCATTATTTTTAATGTAACCAATAGGTACCGCGACCAACAATTCTCCTCTGCGAGCTTTCTCCTTTCTGGCTTCCTGAGATCTTAACCTTAAAAGATCAAGCTCGTATTCGTTTAGACTTCCCTTTAATCCAAGTAAAAGCCTGTCATTACTGTTCCTTGGATCGTAAATGCTATCATGGTCTATCAAGATAGTGTCTACTACTCTGCAGACTTCGATTAATTGTTGCCATTCTCGGCTATTCCTAGCAAATCGCGACAATTCTCTGGCGGCAACAGCGCCTATATTTCCCATGCACACTTCTGTTACCATACGCTCAAAACCATGGCGTTTTTCTCCTCCTGAAGCTGAAATGCCAAGGTCATCATCAATAACTTCAATATCATGCCAGCCAATCTGATTTAGCCGGGTTTTCATGCCATATTGAAGTTTTTGGCTCTCTGTATAATTATTGACCTGGAACTGTGATGACTGTCTAATGTAAATAATAGCTTTTCTGGAAAGATGAGTAGGTTTAATCTTTTCATTCATGATGGTTTACTCCTTGCGATTTTCTAAATTCGATTATCATTTGGCTCATCAGTTGTATCACTTGTGACATCTGTTTTTGTGGTAGATTTTGCCTTATCATTTGATAATGATCCGGTTGGCGGAATAGAGGCATATCCACCGATCTGCGTTTTTGATGGTAATTTTGCATTAGCATCTCCTTGCTTAAATGTATTTTGGTTTTTGCCTATTATACATTCAGTCGGAGATGCTTCATTTAGCAATAGAAGAAGCTGTTTGAGAGAATCTAAAGAGCAATAGGGAGTTTTTAAAAGTTGCATTCTAGAACATACTGCCGTATCAAACATCCATGCCGGCATATCCAATCTCATTTTTTCCGGTTGGCCAAAGGGACGACAACGGTAAGTTTCAATGGAGCCTCTTAAAAAATGTGAATAAACATCAAAGGTTTTGCCGAAGAAAGGATGCCAGCGATATTGCATCTGTTTGGGAAAAATATTGTATTTGGGGGTATTATGTTGTGGGTTTGTATCATGAGGAACGTCCTCATCAAGCTTTAGATAACAAAATCATCAAACCACCACCTAATGGTAAAGGCAAAATTGTCTGCCATGAACGTCTTGGCGGTCTGCTTAAGTTCTACAAGAGGGCCGCTTGATGAATGGATGAATTTTTGCCAAGTACTAAGACAATTATCTTGCCAAAAATATTCACATTTTTTATAATGTTTTTGAATAGAAAAATGGTACACAAACCATTATTCAATCTATGGGGATAGATTAAGTCCTGAAGTAATTACTCGCAATAGATGCAATTCCATGCAATCCCACGCAATACTTTTGGGGTTTCTCCTAAAACAACTTGCTATTCATCGAGAATTGTTGCTCATTGTGGTTGAAAGACTTATGAAAAAACTGCAAAAAAATGAGAGTTTGGTGTTCGTTTCACATGGCATGCAAGAGGTCGCAAGTTCGGGACTAAAAAATGGGGGCAGAGCACGGTTACCTGCTTGGCTAAACCGATTTGCTCATAACCAACATGTCTTTATGATGCACCTATATTTTTCCCGGTTTCGCCTGGTTCGAAAACATGGGCTTTATTCACATCGATATACATCGTAACCTGATGGTCAACATCGATTGAAGTATGCGGGTCAAGGTTGGCGATAAACTTTTGGCCTGATGTGCTTGCCAAGTAAACATCTTTTCTGTCGCCGAGAGGCTCTATTAAATTGACCTTCGATTTAATTCCATTATTTGCCTGACCTACTAATGGTTCGACAGTTAAATGTTCCGGTCTCACCCCTAGTACCATTTCTTTACCGACATACGACTTAAATTGGCCATTAGCATTTTTTATTTCTATTACATCACTGTCATGGAGCAGGAAAATAATTTTACCATCTTTTGCAGTGATTTTACCCTTTAGAAAATTCATCGGGGGTGTGCCAAGAAATCCTGCAACAAAACGGTTGATAGGCTTATCATAAACTTCCATTGGCGGAGCAACTTGCTGAATTTCACCATTGTACATAACACAAATTCTGTCGCCGAGGGTCATTGCTTCAGCTTGGTCGTGCGTAACATAAATGGAAGTCGTATTAAGCCTGCGATGTAAGGATTTCAATTCCGCGCGAGTTGTCACACGGAGTTTTGCATCAAGATTACTCAAAGGTTCATCAAATAAAAACGCTGCTGGATTTCTGACTATCGCTCTGCCGAGTGCAACACGCTGTCGCTGACCGCCGGAGAGCGCTTTGGGTTTTTTATCGAGCTGGCTGCTGATATCGAGCATTTCAGCGACTTCTGTGACGCGTTTTTTAATCTCATCCTTGGAGAACTTACGAAGTTTAAGACTGAACGCCAAATTTTGAAAAACTGTCATATGAGGATAAAGAGCGTAATTCTGGAAAACCATCGCAATATCGCGGTCTTTTGGCGGAACATCATTTACAACTCTGTCCCCGATTGTTATCGTTCCATCGGAAATTTCTTCAAGGCCAGCAATCATTCTCAATGTTGTTGTTTTGCCGCAGCCGGAGGGACCGACTATTACCATGAATTCCTTATCTGCGATGTCAAGGTTTACTTCTTTGACGGCAACAAAGCCATTGTCATAGATCTTTTTGATATTTTCCAGAAATACTCTTGCCATATCTTTAAACCAAAAACTTAGTTACAAAAATATAAGGTTATTGTGCAATGAAATTCTGATTAAACAAATCTTTAAATTAAATGTTATCTTCAATAATAATTTAATCAATATTTTCATTGAGATATCTTTTATTATCTTATTATATCATAAAATGTGTAAAGGATACTATATGATTTCTTAAAAACGAGGAAGTGCTGTTTTTTGCGCAAACAATTCTCTTGTTTTGGAGACTTATATAATACAAATCCATTACTAGTTATTGTTTGCCTGAAAAGGGTTCCAGGTTTCTTAGAAATTACAGACACGCGTGCCGGAGGGTGTTTGAAAAAATATCTTCTCAATAGCATTTTAGAAAGCAAGAACTAATCAACAGCTTTATATTTTTTTATGATATCATAATAGCATTGCCATTGACCACTGACCGTTGCGCCCATGCCTATTTCATTGTTTAGATACCATTTGGCATGACCGTCTTCAAACAGATAATCGCCGCCTTCGGGCACACCTTTGTTTCTAGCATGGCTTGAAACAACTATGCCGTTATTGTACCAATCCCATTTGCTTCCATTAAAGAATTTCTGTTTGATATCCATTACAATCGGCAGGTCTTTATATTTGCCTCCGAGTTTTTTCTTGGTTACCCAATTATCTCCGCCCCATTTTCTATCTGGCCGTTCGCCCCCGAAATTCCAGCCCCCCGGCAGTGCCCCCGTATCCCACGATGCCTTACTTGTCAGCATATAAAAACCGCACAAACCATTATTTAGAACGCCTTGAGGATCTTTCGAAGACCGATGCCATTTTTGAGTCGGGCAGAAAAGCACATTATTGTCGCCCGATATAATATTTTTGTCTCTCTTTAAAATGTATTTATCCCAGAACATCTGAACCACCTTGTTGCCATATGCTAAATCTGCCCCCGGATTCCAGCCATGAACACAAGCTGTTGAAGAGGTTGTTCCTGCCGGACACCACGGACACGATGTTCCATTGTATGGAAAAGCCCCATCGTTTGCGCTGGCATACGATGAATATGCAATACCCCATTGCCGAAGATTTGAACCGCAGATGACTTTCTTTGCTGCTTCTCTCGCTTTGCTCAAAGCCGGCATCAGAACCGCAAGCAGCATGGCAATGATAGAAATTACTACCAGCAATTCTACCAGTGTAAATCCTTTTTTCTTCTGGATAGATACGTTTGTTTTTTTCATTATTCCACCCTCAATTAAGACTATCATATTTTAGAATATAAATCAATAGGCTTCAATGGATTAGATTGCGTATTTAATGTATTTTCTTGCCTTTGGAAAACACCAAAAATTAGGGTTAAACTATATCCTTAAATATTATGCGTTTTTCGGATTATCATCAGTAGTATCAATGTGGTAGATTGTAACATTTGAATTTGTGGGCGTGGAATGGCAACAATAAGGCAGATGGTGTAGATTTCCGTCTGCGCGGGAATGACAATTGATCGCGAGAATATTCGTGGATGTGGCAGTGGCAAATAACAAAATCAAATGTTAAACATGGTGGTGGGATTACTTCGAGCAGAATTGCGATAATTATCAGTTCACTGTCGCAGCGGCATTGTCGCCTGCTGGATCGAAAAGCAATAAAAAAGGGCGAACACACAGGTTCGCCCCTACAAGAAATCGCAGTTAAATTATTTATCCTGTCGAATCAATCGTACAGGACCAATCAGACCTTCTGAAATCGGGTCTCTTGAGTTACCTTTATCCTGCGTCCATACGATTGCAACCGGATTATCCCAGACGCGGAAGAAGTTTGAAAGGGTAGTTGTTATTTTAACCTCAAGAACGTTCCTCCCGGTTATTAAAGCATCTGAGGCGTCAAAGATGTAATTTCCGAACCAGCGATTTCCAAGGTTTTTGCCGTTGAGCGCTACTTCACAAATGCCATGAGCCGTACCCACCGAAAGCAGGGTGTGCTTTGTATCCTTTAAATCAAATTCGGTAACATAGATAGCTGTTCCACTGAATTTAACTAAATCAGGATTTTCTTTGAAATCAACAAGCTTCGCAAGCGTCATTTTGCTTGTGCACCCGCTGACATGTTTAAGCGTCAGATTCCATGGAGTATCAATTTCGAAATAATCATCATTATAAACAATCGGCGCATTAATTGGTTTCTCCGTTAATTCTGGCTCGAACACGATCAGCAATGATTCTGTCGGCTGAAGGTTGATATCGATAGATGAACCATTATGCGGCAGAACCCAGCGCTTGCCTGTAATCGGATCCCATCGCCACGGCGTTTTATCCTGTGTATTAAAGACGGCTGTAAATGACTTTGAATTTACAACATCAAGATTTGCAAAGAAGAAAATATCCTTATTATCTTTTACCTGATGTATCTGGTAGAGCAATTTATCCGGCTTGGAAATCTCAACTGCGGGTTTGATTTCTGTTTTGGGCAGATTTGCCTGAACCCAATCAAACCACCCATCCTGTTCGGCACCCTGTATAATGAAAATCCTGTCTCTATACCGCTGTACAATTTCATCAATTGTCTCTTTCGTTTGTTTGCTTCTTTCCGCCGCATTTGTCAAGCCGGGCGCATATGAAGGCGCATGATCGACGAATATAATTTTACCGCCACATTCTGCGAAATCTTTAATAGCCTTGGCTGTTTGAGGCTCAATTGCGTCAACACGATTAAGGATCAAAATTTCATAAGACTGCGGTCCGTAGATTAATTTTTTACGGTCGGATTTCGCGTCACAAATGATCTTTTCGTTTACATAATCTACGCAGTAGCCGTTCTGATGCAGAGATTCCCAAAGGAAAGTTTCCCATGAAATCAGCGCAATTTGTGATTTTGAGGTAGATTTTTGAAGCACATAGGAAACACGCGAATTGTAAGTGTTGACCTCTTTAAAATAAGGCCACCAGAGTTCCTTTTCGTCTATGTACGATCCGCAATAGAACCAGCCGGGGAAACCTGCCTGCGGAGTTGAATAGTTATAGCCGTGATAATATGTGTGATTTATACCCGCCATAAAGCTGGTATCAAGGCCGAGCTTTATATCCTGCAGACGAAGACGAAATGCGCCGCTGCCGCTTGTCATTGTTTCGCAGCTTACCTGCGGCCTGCCCGTTAAATGTGCGCCGGAGGATGTGTACTTATTGGACATGCAACTCCAGATAGCGTAACTGCGGGGAGACCTATTTTCTTCAACAGGAATGAGAATTTCACTTGGCGGAATTTCACGTTCCATCGAAATCCATGTCTCACCCATTGGTCTGTCGGGTACAAGTTTGGCTTCTATCTGGTCTGTAGCGTAGCAGCCATAAGGTTCGATTCTGCAATCGGTTCCCATTTTATGACACCATTCATAGAACGGGGTCATGAATCTTTCAGCAAACAATTCTTTTTGTGTTTTCCAGAAATCATATTGCACTTTATTAACGGTTTCATTGAACCCAGGCCCGCCGGAAACAGGTGGCCAGTCGAGGACGAAGGGGAGATACTGGTCGATGGAATATCCGCGGCGTTTTTCAAATTCCTGCAAGAAATCAGTGGTCCAATTTGCGCCAGTAAATTCAAAACTATCACAATGCAAAGACCGCAGGCCTTTGCCGATTTCTTTGCCAAGATAAGGTTCCAAAGCGGTCTGAAAATGATTTAAATATTTATCGAGCGCGGGTTTGCTCAAATGATCAATAACAGGCCCTTCGCCACCCGGAGCGGAAATATTAACAATAATGAAGCCTTCTCTGTAAGTACCGGTATAAAGAACATAGTCGCCTTGCGGAACATCAAATTCAATCGAGCCATCGGCCTGAATTTTATCTTTTAGTTCTATACCAGCTTCAAAATCTTTCGGATATTTCGATAAAAGGCGCAAAAATTTAATTTCAGGTTTAGAGCCGTGGGTTGTCTCGCCATAAGCTCCCGGCGGCAATACCATAATATCTTTTATATTTCCTTTAAATGTCATTGGGCCGGTTAAATCTTTTTTTGCCAGCTTGATTATTTTAATTCCATCGCCATCTTCAACGAAAGGGCCTCCGAAAGGCCAGCCTGTTCCGACAAGCAGATCGACGTATATTTCCCGTTTTTTCGCTTCTTTGATTGTGTATTTGAGCATTTTTGCCCATTCGGGACTTAACCATTGCAATTGTTTTTCATCGGTCTTTGTCGGGGCAAGAGGGGATTGCAGGGGAAATATCAAAACGCCATGAATTCCGGCATCCTGCAAAACATCAAGCTCTCTGCTTATTTCAGTTTCGCTTAAGGCATTGGCATTCCACCACCAATAAACATCCGGGCCAACCTCGGCGGGGGGATTTACAAATCCTTCAAAAAATTTGTCAGTCCCCTTGGCAAAGCATGTTAATGATGTCAATAATAGAATCGCGATAACCACCCATTTTAAATTTTTCATTTATCAATTCTCCATAATGAATCTATTTTACTTTTTCGCCTGGTTTATAAAACTGTATTTCCCAAAGTGAAACTCCCTGCTCGAAATACCGGGCTCTTCTTCCTGCCAGCTTGTCCGTTTCTTCTTTTTTCTTGTCGGTGCCAACTACCAAAGGATACCAGCTTCCATCTTTGCGAACCTGCAGGGGTTTTGACCAGCCCTGGGGATTGGATAAATCTTTATTGAAGGAAATATAAATTCCTTCCTGCCACCAGTTGGGGTCTATGGCACGATTCAAAAGCATTACATAAGTTTTCAAATATGTATTCCAATGCACCGAAGGCCCCCAAAAAGAATCGGGCGAGGGGCCATGCCAATCTTTAAAGGCAGGGAAAATCGGGGTAACTTTGCCGCAAAGTCCCGGCTCCTGCCATTTGCCATTGTACCACTTATAAACCTTTCCGACAGGTTTTTCAAGGTCGGCATACCTCATTCGGGCAACTGAAATTCCCTGCTCTTTGAAATCGCCATAAGTACTTATAAAGAAGTAGATGTATTCGTTCTTTTGGTCATTGACTACCGCAAAATCACCGTTGCCGCCGGGGAAATATTTATTTAAAGTGTCGCAATGATATGTGTTTGGGTCGGACTGAATTGTGAAGCCCAGGTCCTGCCATGTAGCGCCGTTATCATAAGATTTTCCTTCGCCGATTATTGCTGCGGCAAACCATTTATCGGGCAGCCTTTCTTTGCAAATCGGGCCCATTTCGTGATGATACCAGCCGTATAATGTGCCGTCAGGCGCTTTGTATGTCGCTTCAATCCAGCGGCTTCTTTCTTTTTCAATATCCCATGCGACCGGCAAAACCTGGTCAAGATGGAAAATATCTGTACCGCTTAATCGCGTAGCATCCCGGCTGGAACTGAAAATATAAAAATTACCGTTGTCCCAATGGGCCGGACAGCCGCTGTCGGTCGGGACAGCGAATTTAAGTTCTTTTGCATCGAAGATTTTGAAGGAAGGTGTTTTTTCGCTGGACTGTTGGCAGCCTGAAATTGAAAACAATGCTAATGTGAGAAGAAAGATTTTTCGAATCATTTTTCATCCTTGCAAAAAAACTATAATCATTTTTTAATTCAAATACAATAATCAGTCCATAGACAAAATGGTAGTTTTTCATGAATTATCTTGTCGAAAATCAAAGGCATCACAAGAGCACAAGGCACAAGGTATAAGGTATAAGAGCACAAGGTACAAGGCACAAGAGCAGAAGACACAAGGCCCGCTAAACGAAAAGTTCTGCCAGCGGTTTGGCGATGCAGAATTTGGTTTGAAATTACAAAAAAGCGCAAGAAAAATTTTTGAAATTCTCCAATTATTTGCAAAATATTCGCAAGTTTTTTTTGATGTAAAATGACACGAAAAAGTGTGAAAAAAGCGAAAAAAAGTGTTCCAAAAGTATTCAAAAAGCGTCGCAAAGTAGTCAAAAAGTAGCTAGAAAGCGGCGAAAAGTGATCGAAAAGAATCGCGGATTTCGCGGATGAACACGGATTTAAAATCAAATATCAAAGATCAAAAATCAAAATGACAAATTAAAATTAAAAAAGAGAAAAGATGCCAGCCGCTGCAAAAACATTGAGGATTAAGATTGCCGCGCCTATTGCGATAGGCTCCCTAAAGCGGCTGTGTTTAATTTCAAGGATTTTTTTAATTTATTTTTGCTGTCCATACCGTCTGATTCCTTAGCATTGTATTTAATATTATCAA
>JBDKUM010000313.1:0-7197 GCA_039679715.1 Phycisphaerales bacterium | reverse complement strand
TTCAAATCGTCTCAACGCGTCAAATTGGACGGTAAGCAATTGACTTTTGATGGTTTTTTTTATTGCAAATGCAGGCTGGGTTGAAGGCGGAGTAGTTGCTGAACCAGACGGCAGTGTGAAAAATATTCTTCGTACAGGATGGCTTGGAAAAGACAAAGCAGCGATTGTCGATGTGTCTGCTAATGGAACAACGCTTTCATTTAATCCTCAAAATGTTATCAATTTTCCAGGCGGCTGTGTTAAGTTTGTAATTCGTCATGATCCTCAAACTAATTTGTATTGGGCGCTTGTAAACAAACAGACTGATCCTACAGCGGAACGTAACAGACTTGTCCTTACCTCATCGCCTGATTTAATCAACTGGACAACCAAAGCTACGATACTGGAAGATAGTAGAAGCAGTGTTGTTGGTTTCCAGTATGCTGATTGGCAAATTGAAGGTCAGGATATTATATTCGTACTTAGAACCGCATTTGGCGGCTCGGTTCCTTATTCATCGGCTCCATTCCATGATGCTGAATTTGTGACATTCCATCGCATTCCCAATTTCAGAATGTTAGATATAGCTGCAACCACGATTCTCACTTCATCGGAAGATGCTCCTGTTGACCAGCATCAGAATTGGGCCAGCGCAACAAAAGGTATTCCACATTCTAACTGGAATTGGACTGCCAATGAATTAAGACCGATGCTATATGGTGACGACCATTATGTAGCAGGGCTTAGGCAGGATGTTCTAATAAAATGGGATTTCTCAACCATGCCCGCTACTGATATTATTACCAATGTAACAATGGAAATGAGCGGTTGGGATAACCCGGATGGTGTTATAGATGTTTATGGTATTCAGGAAGGCAGCTGGACTGAAGATACTGTAACATGGAATAGCTGGGCGACAACTCCACAAACTCTTGTTTTGCTGGGACAACTTACAGAAGCAGGGCCTGCCGCAGTCGCAGGAGAGACTATTTTCGCCAACGCTAATTTGACTCAATGGGTTAAGAATTGGATAAATGGAAATCAGGCCAACAACGGTATTATTTTGAAAATGTCTGGCCCAAATCCTGCAACAGGTACTATCGGCGACAGCTTCAGTGCTAAAGAAGAAGCTTCTGGTACAGCATATGGCCACGCTCCTCAATTGGTTATTCAGCATGTTCCAGCTTCTGCTTTCTCAACTGTCACAGGAACAGTTCAATTAGAAGGTTATACTGGTAATCTCCAAAGTATAGGTGTTCAGGTAGAATTCCGTCAAAATGGTGCGGTAGTCAGGACAGAGAAAACTTTACTTGACAGTGCTGGAGCTTTTTCAATAAACGCAGTACAAAAAGGTTACTACGATGTAGCAGTTAAATCTTTCACATATCTGCAAACAGTAATTCCAAATGTAAATGTTAACTCCGATCCAACCAGTCTTAATCCGGTTGTACTTAAAGCCGGCGATCTTAATGGAGATTCAGAAATAAATCTTCTTGATTTTGGCATCATCGCAAATAGCTGGATGTCGGCTGAATAGTAAAGTCGAAATATAATGTTTAATGCAATTAGAAAATAGGATCTAAAAATTGCGAAATATTAAGTACATAGTTTTATATTTAATTTTTATGACAGCTTTTTACGCGAAAGCTGATGTCAGGATCGCGCCGATTTTTGCTAACCATATGGTTTTGCAGCGGGATACTAAGCTTCCAATATGGGGTTTTGCAGATCCTTGCGAGGCGGTTACTGTTCAGTTTGCGGATCAGACTGCTAAGACTTTTGCCGATGTTAATGGCAATTGGCAAGTCATCCTTAATCCTGTGAATTCGGACAAACCATTGTCAATGTTTGTAAAAGGCGAAAACGTTGTTGAAATCAATGACATTCTCATGGGCGAAGTCTGGATATGTTCCGGGCAATCGAATATGGGCGTTACAGTTCAGGAATGTTACAATGTTGCAGAAGAAATCGCTGACAGCAATTACCCGAATATTCGGCTCTACGAAGTCGAACATCGGGTTTGCCCTGAACCGGATCGGACTTTAGGCGGTTCATGGAAAAACTGTACTCCCGAAACGGCCGCAAATTATACGGCGGTGGGTTTCTTCTTCGCCCGCGAGATATACAAGCAATTGAAAGTGCCAATAGGATTGGTGCATACTTCTTGGGGAGGTACACCGGCAGAAGCATGGACGGATTGGAATGCCTTGAAAAGTAATCCAAAGTTAAGCAATCTTATTGCGCGGTTTGAAAAGGCTTGTGAAAATTATCCAGAAAATCAGGCCGCGTTCGATGCAAGAATGCAGGATTGGGAACGAAAAGCCAAACTTGCTAAAGAAGCCGGCATAGAGCCCCCTCCGCAACCGTTTATTACTCCAATGGGTCCAACGCATTTTCAGAGGCCAAGCGGATTGTATAATGGCATGGTATTGTCCGTTGTTCCATTTGCAATGCGCGGGGTACTATGGTACCAGGGAGAGTGCAACGCCGGCCGGCCTTTGGAATATGCAGATATTTTGCCAACAATGATTAATAGTTGGCGTAAAGTATGGAATCAGGGTGATTTTCCTTTTTACATAGTTCAAATTTCAAGCTGGTCTAGGCTGCAGGATAATCCAAACGAACTTAGCGGCTGGCCTTTGGTGAGATATGCACAATCAAAGACGGCCGAAAAACTTGCTAATTGTCATTTAGTTGTAACAGTTGATATTGGTGATGCGGATACCAATCATCCTAAGAACAAGCAGGATGTTGGGAAACGCTTGGCTGCTGCTGCGTTAGCTCGCGAATATGGGCGCGAAGTTCCATATAAGAGTCCGACTTATAAAAGTATGACTTCAGAAAATGGTAAACTGCGTCTGCATTTTGACAACACTGAAGGGCAGTTGGTCAGCAAACTTACAGGCTTTGTCATTGCAGGTGAGGATATGGTTTATCATTGGGCAGATGCTCGCATCGAAGGCGATACCATACTTCTTAGTTCTGAAAAGGTTTCAAACCCTGTCGCTGTTCGTTATGCCTGGGCCAATAACCCGCCTTGCAGTCTTTACAATAAGGAAGGCTTTCCGGCTGATCCGTTTCAGGCTCAATTGCCGAATATCTGCGTTGTTGATGCATCTGAAGATGCATATATAGATTCAAACCAGCCTGACACAAACTTCGGCAGCAGCAGATATTTGCGAATAGAAAATGGCGGTACTCCGAATACAGAACGTTATGCTCTTATTCGCTGGGATTTAAGTTCCTTTGTTATTAATGATTTTAATCAGATTGATAATGTTACATTCCGAGGCACACAAATTGATGGGCCTGTGGGAAATGGTTTTGATGTTTATGCGATTTCTGTCGGTGATTGGAACGAAACAGAAATTACCTGGAACATTTGGCATGATAAAAAGACAGAAATTGCTTTCCTTGGAGCAATGAATGTGATGCCATATCCGGATGGCTTATCAATATTTTCTAGTCCATTGCTTGCGGACTGGGTTAGAGTTTGGCTTAAAGATCCAAAAAAAAATTGTGGATTGCTGCTGAAATATCACTATGGTACAAGTTATGATGGAGATACACTTTTTGCCACAGGCGATCCTGAAGCATTCTATTTACCTCCGCAATTGGTTATTCATACTAAATCTGAAAAATCAGTCGTTCTTGAAAAAAAGTGATTTATTAATTTACATATATTTTGGTGGAGTTATGGTTATGAACTTTGGCAGAAAAAATAAAAATGCTTTTACTCTTGTGGAGTTGCTGGTAGTCATCTCTGTTATTGCGATACTGTTGGCAGTTTTAATGCCGGCATTGAATAAAGCACGTGAACAGGGTAGAAAAGTTCAGTGTGCCGCTCATCAAAAGAGTATGGCTCTTGGTATGCATATGTATGCTGCGAATTTCAATAATACTTATCCTGCCATGATGATGATTGGCAATTTAAGTGATATTGTTATGTACAATAAACCTAGAAGCCTTTGGCATCAACTCGTGATGAAGTATTCTGGAGATAATAAGCTCCTCCGATGCCCGTCTTTAAATGCGAAAAAACTTATGCAATGGAACGATACTACATTTTTGACAGGTTTTGGATTAAATTACAATGGCTGGACTATGAAAGATAAAAATGCTTGGCTGAAAGGCGATGATCCTGATGGAGCTTTCGGATATATCATACCTGAAGAACCAAGAGGCGGATGTATCAAAAGTACGCGCATCCGTCGGCCAGGGGCTTTTATTATGCTTGGGGACAGTAATGGTAATAAAGAAACAGATGCAATCACACTTCGACAAAATTATAAATATGGAATTTTAGGCCCTCCAAGAGAATTGGGTGTTAACAATCCAAAGAAAGATATACCTGATGTTCACGCAGGCGGTGGAAACATAACATTTGCAGATTCACACATCAAGTGGTATAAAGCTTCTGATTTATTATCAGATGCTATGCTTCCCATGTGGAGTCGTGGAAAGTAAATTGGTTTTTGCAGAATGAAAGCATCTTTAGATAATGCCAAGCCTCAATGGATTTGGGAAAACCAAAAAAACCATCAGGTTAATCAGTATGTTGAATTTTTTCGTGCTTTTGAATTGATGGAATGCGGCAATGCTGAATTGCGTATTGCTGCAGATTCAAATTTTGCCGCCTGGTTAAATGGCCATTTTGTAGGCACAGGGCAATTTTCAGATTTTCCCGATAAAAAAACTTTCACATCGATAAACGTTTCTGATTTTGTTCGTCTTGGAAAAAATGTACTAACAATTCTTGCATACCATTGTGGCCAAGACCATAGTTCGTATATATCAGATGAACCCGGATTATGGTTCGTCTTTCAGTGTGGTCAGGCTAAAGTTATAAGCGACGAAAATACGCATTGCCGGATCAGTAAATCATATACACAGGGATCAATTGCGAGAATATCTCAACAGAGAGGATTTTGTTTTTCATATGATGCTCGCTTTGCAGATAACTGGACGGATATTAACTATGAGCCGCAGCAGGAATGGCAATCGTCTGTTATAAGAAATCAGAAAAGAGTTCCTCAAGAGCGCCCTGTTCCAATGCTGATTCTTGAGCCAAGGCCTCCTCATGAGATAATCGCGCAAGGTGTTTTAAAGCGATTCAAATTTGGAAATGCTGCTGTTGCTGAACTTATGCAGCATGATTTTCTTTCTGCAAGACATCCTCGTCAATTGTATGAAGGTGCTATATCTGTTAATGGAAAAATATTATCTCGTCCAGTTACTATCGCAAATGCCTTGACCGATCATGAAGATGGAGCTTATATTATTGTTGATATTGGACGCGAGGAATGCGGTTTTATTGATATTGAATTAGAGACTTCGGCAGGAACAGTTGTTGACATCGCCATTGGTGAACACATTGCAGATATGCGTGTCAGAGCTGCCGTAGGTGGAAGAAATTTTGCGTCCAGATACATAACATGCAAAGGCAGACAGCATTTTATATATTATATTGAACGATATGCAGGACGATATATCCAGCTTCATTTTACCAATATGGGTGCTCCTATAACACTCTTCTACGCCGGTTTGATTCCTGCAAATTATCCAGTACAAAAGCTTGGAACATTTAGCTGTTCAGATACGTCATCTGAGAAGATTTATGATGTATGTGGACACACTCTTAAATTGTGCATGCATGAAAGATATGAAGATTGTCCATGGAGGGAACAGGCTCTTTATGGCGAAGATGCAAGAACTGAAGCCCTCATTGGTTACTATGTGTTTGGAGAATATAATCTCGCTCGTGTTTCACTTGACCTTTTGGCTCGTTCAATAGAAAAAGACTGTTTTGTGCAAATTTGTGCTCCCACCAGATTAAATATTAAAATACCATTTGCTACAATGTCGTGGTTGATAGCACTGTCTGAATATATTCGTTTCAGCGGTGATAAAATTCAAATAAACGAAAGCATTAAGCTTGCCTGTGAAGTTTTAGATAGACATTGCGGACAGTTGATTGATGATCTTTTGCCATGTCCGCAGGGCAAACAATATTGGCATTTTTACGACTGGGCTGACGGGCTTTCTGGATCAATTGCCCGTACAGATAAAGAAGCAATGTTTGGACAGCGATTCGATGCTATATTAAATTTCTTTTTCATTCTTGCTTTGGAAGAAATCTCAAATGCTTTGGATTATTATGGTCAAAGCAATCTCGCAAATAAGTTTCGCACACAGGCGGCAGCTATTCGTAAAGCTTCGCACAAAATGTTTTGGAATAGCGAACAACAGAGTTACAAAACATATTCTGGGGAACATGTGCTTCAAAAGCATTATGCGGAAATGACACAATCTTTGGCTTTGTTGGCTTGTGTTCCTGATGATAATGCTGCTTCTATATTACGAAATAGACTGACATTAAATGACAATGGATGGACTCCAATTTCACTTGGCATGGCAATTTATAAATATGATGCGATTCTAAACGGTCCCGTTGAAATTAGGAATAAGGCTTTCAAAATGATTTCACAACAGTGGCTGCCAATGCTTTATGAGGGTGCCACAACTTTTTGGGAAACTATAAAAGGCCAGGCAGATTTTGATGGTGCAGGCAGCCTCTGCCACGGATTTTCAACAATTCCTGCCTACGTATATCAGGCGCACACATTAGGTATTACACCCCTGGAACCGGGCTTCAGCAGTTTTCGCGTAAGACCTGTATTCGGTGAGCTAGCTTGGGCTTCGGGCAGAATACCAACTCCTGCTGGTATAATTGAAATATCATGGGAGAAGCGAGGCCAATCATATCGTGGACAGGTCAGCCATCCGGCAAGTCTCAAGCCTGTGTTCGCTGATCCCGGCTCAAATTGCGAATGGGATGTACAAAAAAATGATTGATGAAAATAAACTATAGAAATTTAGAAAAATATTCGGAGATATTATAATGGCGGCTTTTGAAATTGGAGTGCTCGTCCACTTAAAAGATAACACTGATTTGTTCGGTCCCGTAGCGAAAATGGGCATGAAAACGTGCCAATTATGTTGCTGGAACATGTCACTTTATTCCCAGGAAATGGCTCAAAAAGTGAAAATTCAATCCCAAAAACATAATATCACTATTACAGCGGTTTGGGCAGGCTGGACTGGCAGTTGTGTGTGGGATTTCATACAGGGACCGGCAACTTTGGGAATAGTACCTATAGAACTTAGAGATACAAGAATTGCACAATTAAAACAAGGTGCTGATTTTGCGAAAATGCT
>JBDKUM010000312.1:0-1811 GCA_039679715.1 Phycisphaerales bacterium | reverse complement strand
ATATACCCAAGTGGTGCTTGATGTCCGCTTCCACTTGATCGCAGATGGTATGAGCTTTATCTAATGGCATGTGCTTATCTAAGATGAGATGCATATCAATCAGGCGATAGCTTCCGGAATGTCTGGTACGTAACTGGGATAGGGATATTACTTGATCATGCTGGTTAATGATTTCAGAAATTAGCTGTTCTTCTTCTTTTGGCAGACTGATGTCGGTTAGTTCAGATATATTTTTCTTGATCATTGCATAGCCTGTTTTTAAAATTATTATGGCCACCATTATGGCGATTGTCGAATCAATCCACGCCCAGCTGGTTATGTGGAGGAAAAATAAACCGATTAGTATGCCGCCGGATGTCCACATGTCAGCTTGCAAATGGAGCGCGTCAGCTTCCAAGGCAGGGGAGCCGGTTTGTTTGGCGACGGTCAGCATTTTATGGGAAACAAAGTAATTGATTGCAATAGAAATGAGCATGACAATCATTCCGTATTCTAGAAAAACAGGCGAGTTGGCGTGGCTGTACTTTTCATAAGCTTCATATATGATCCACAAAGCTGCTGCGACAATGAGCAATGCTTCTGAAGCGCCGGATACATTTTCGAATTTGCCGTGGCCGTAGTGGTGTTTGTCATCGGGGGATGCAGCCGACTTTTTTATGGCATAATAATCGATCAGAGTTGCCAGCAAGTCGACTGCCGAATGAATGGCTTCGGAAAGGATACTGATGGTTCCGGTAAACATACCGACTACTAGCTTTAAAATTAACAGTACGGAAGTGGCGATGACAGACAGTTGCGCCGTATTTTGTTTTAAGGAGTTCGTACTTTCGGTCATTCTGCGGAGACCTCCTTTCGCAAAAGTGAAATAAGCTGTAAAACAAAAGTATATATAAATGAAAGAGGGGGGGGATTATACATAATGAAATATGTTTCATTAAGCGGCGAAAAAATTTTTCAGCTTTTCTTTTGCATGTGAGGCAAGATTTGTATCATCAGTGCGCATTCAATGCGCTTTTTTTGTAATGTACAGGCAATGTCATTTGGGATGTCTAGTGTTCCGTTTGAATACCAGGAATTGGCATGACATCCACCGGAACAGAATAATTTTGCCCAGCAGTCCCGACATTTTTCTTTAGTAAGGATATTGTTGTTTTGAAAGCGATTTTTTAAGATATTATTGGTAATGCCCTTATTTACATTGCCCAAAGAAAATTCTTTTTGCCCTACGAATTGATGACAGGGGTAAAGATCGCCTTCCGGTGAGACCGCCAGGTATTCAAAGCCTGCGCCGCAAGCGGTGATTCGCTTATAAATACAAGGTCCGTTATATAAGTTCAGATTAAAGTGATAAAAACGAAAGGGGTTTTTCTTTTGCAAGACGTTGCTGTATTCGAGGGCAAATGTTTCATATTCATGAAGTATCTAAGGAAGATCTTGTTTGGTAATAAATAATTTTTCGCCAAGACCAACTACCGGTTCAATAGAAATTTCTTTGAATCCGAGGGATGCTAAGTGCAGCACATCTTTGGAAAAATCTTTGTTTCTGGCAGTAAATGTACCTCGGATAAAATAACTCTTATCTCCTCTTTTTTGAACGAGTTGCTGAGCAAGGGGTACTATTTTGTCATAGGTTCCCTTTCCTGACCTGTCACAGCGGATGGAATCATGAATTTGTTTTCTTCCATCCAGACTGATAACAATGTTATCCATTTCCCGGTTGATGAAATCGATATTTTCTTTATTCAGTAAGGTCCCGTTTGTTGTGATGGTGAAATAGAAATGTTTTTCCGACTTTTTTTCAATGTTTCGTC
>JBDKUM010000311.1:0-18323 GCA_039679715.1 Phycisphaerales bacterium | reverse complement strand
AAAATTTTTCTGAATCCGAAATTGTCCGATTTAATCGAGCCGGAACAGATGCCGGGGATTGGGCCGGCGGTTGACCGCATCGAAAAAGCCATCAAAGAAAAACAAAAAATCACCGTTTACGGCGATTACGATGTCGACGGAATAACGGCGGTTTCGATTCTGCTTGGACTTTTCAAACTGCTCGAAGCTGAAGTCGATTACTATATTCCGCACAGAGTTGACGAAGGTTATGGCTTAAACGCCGAGGCAATTTCGCAAGTAGCTCAAAGCGGCGCAAAATTAATTATTAGTGTCGATTGCGGGATTACGGCTTTTGAGGTTGCTCCTGTTTGCGGCAAGCATGGAATTGATTTGATAATCACCGACCATCACAGGCCATCGCCGGACGGTCAGCTTCCGGAAGCGGTCGCGATAGTACATCCGAATCTTGATCCCAATTATCCTGCGCAATCATCTTCCGGCGCAGCGGTGGCATTCAAACTTGCCTGGGCGGTTGTGAACAGAATAAAAAACGGGGCGACGACTCCGCAGCATCTTCGTCAATTTTTGATTAACGCGACAATCTTCGCAGCTATGGGTACAATCGCCGATGTCGTTGACCTTCGCGGCGAAAACAGAATCATCAGCAGCTTCGGACTTCGCGCAATCAGCGATTCAACGCTCCCGGGTATATCGGCACTCATAAACGTGGCGGGCATTAAAAGCCAGACTATCGACAGCTTCCATATTGGTTATTGTCTTGCGCCGGTTTTAAACGCGGCGGGAAGAATGGGGCATTCGCGACTGGCTGTCGAACTTTTAACAAGCGATAACGATTTAAAAGCAATTCGCATAGCCGAGTATCTCAAGGAACAAAACAAACAGCGTCAGCAGCTCGAAAAGAAAATACTCAAACACGCGTGTTCAATGATGACAGAGCGGGGGCTTGACCATCCGGACAGGAAAACGATCGTACTTGCAAGCGACGACTGGCACACAGGTGTTATAGGCATCGTTGCGGCAAGGTTAGCGGACAAATATTATAAGCCATCAATTCTGTTCAATATTGCTAACGGCAAAACGCAAGGCTCTGCGCGTTCAATCGAAGGGTTTGATATTCTCGAAGCAATCACCGCATGCAAAGAAAATTTGAAAACTTATGGCGGTCATTCGATGGCAGCGGGCCTTACTATTGACAATTCAAAGCTTGAAGATTTCTCTAACGCTTTCGAATCATACGCCGCATCGCATTGGAAGGAAGAAGAATTTGTAAGCAAACTCGAAATCGATGCCGTTTGCAGTTTAAAAGATTTATCTGTACCATCAATTAAAGCAATATCATCAATTGGGCCTTTCGGCAGGTGCAATCCTTCGCCAATCTTTGCGGTAAAAGGAGTACGTTTGAGCACTTCGCCGAGAAAAGTCGGAGTAAACAATGATCATCTGCAATTGATTGTTTCCGATAATACCGCCAGTATGCGGTGTATCGGTTTTGGAATGGCACATTTCGAGAAAAAATTGCTTGAAAATGAATTTTTTAATATCGCTTTTGAGGCACAAATTGATAATTTTACAGGCCAACCGGCTGTTCAACTCGTATTAAGCGATATTCAATTTGAATAAACTCTCGATACCTGCTATAATAGAGCTAATGGGGATTAAATCCGAAATCCTAATGTCGAATTTCGAAGCAATTCCGAATCACCAAAATTCAAATGGTCAAAACCCGTGAGTTTACATTTTGAGCCTTTGGAAATGAATTTTGAAGTTGTTTCTGGTTTTTGAGACCGGGCTTCGGATTTATCTGTTAATAATTATAATTAAATAAGGAAAGTACAAAATGCCATTTAAAGTATTAGGTCTATCAGACCCGCTCGTCCGCGGTATTCTCGCGACGGGCTACACCGCGCCTACAGAAATTCAATCACAAGTAATACCAATTGCCATTGAAGGCAAAGACATAATCGGCTGTGCTCAAACGGGTACAGGCAAGACGGCGGCTTTTGTTCTTCCGATTCTCAATCGCTTGAGTCATCAGCAGCATGCCGGAAAGTCAAGGGCTGTTAAAGCGGTGATTCTTACGCCGACGCGCGAACTTGCTTTGCAGATACATCAATGCATTATTGATTATGGACGCTTCATGAATTTTCGCACTCTTACGGTTTATGGCGGTGTGAATATCAGCGGGCAATTAACGCAGCTTTCCCGTGGCGTCGATATAATTGTCGCGACACCGGGCAGGCTTATTGATCATATCAATCGTCGCACAGTTGACCTTCGGCATACAGAGGTTCTGGTTCTCGATGAAGCAGACCGCATGCTTGATATGGGTTTCATAAATGATGTGAAAAAAATTATTTCGTACATTCCTCCCAAACGTCAGACGCTTCTGTTTTCCGCGACTATCCCGCCTGAAATTCACAATCTCGTGTCCGGCGTAATGCAGCATCCCAAAACAATTCAGGTTGGCAAACAGCATAATCCAATCGAGACAATCACGCAGCACGTATATTCGGTTACAAAAGAAAATAAAATGCAGTTATTGCTCTATATGCTTCAGAATGGCGGCATGTACAGCATTTTAATTTTCTCAAGAACCAAACACGGCGCAGACAGAATCAGCAAAAAATTAATGCATGCAGATATCAAGTCGGTATCGCTTCATTCTGACCGCACGCAAAATCAGCGTCAGCGGGCGCTTGAAGGTTTTAAGAGCGGAAAGTTCCAGGTTCTTGTCGCTACGGATATTGCCGCAAGGGGAATTGATGTCGAAGGTATTTCGCATGTGATTAATTATGATGTTCCTGCGTTTGCGGAAGATTATATTCATCGCATCGGCCGAACAGGCAGGGCGACAGCTACAGGAGACGCGATTACGCTTGTTGCGCGTGATGAAGAGAAGTATTTGCATCAAATAGAAAGATTCATAGGCAAAAAATTAAAACTTGAGAAATATGAAGGTTTTGTTCCGGCAGCTCCAGAACCGAAAGAACAGCCCGAGCATCAGCAGCCAAAACCTCATTCGTACCGCGGTCGTCAGGAAGGTAATAAACATTCTTCGAATGCAGGAAAAAAAGATTTTCCATATTGGCGACGAAAAAAACACTAATTGCAGCAAGTCATTAAAAATTCGAGAGATTGCTTTGTCGTCCTGCTTCGCATTACTCCTCGCAATGACATTTTTCAGAGATGTTCTATTTCATAGTGGCTTGGCGTCTTCGTGGCTAAAGAGTATAGCGCATAAAAAAAGCGGCCCCGCAAAACCGGCGTTTAGCGAACCTGCAAATCATGCAAATGTTCGCGACGTCGGCCGCAAGTAAACCCGCTCAATTTTATCCCCTCATTGGCTGTTACCCTGACAGTCCTAATTTTTTGCCCCCCAATTTACCACTTCTTCCGCTTCCATTTATAATATAATAAATAAATATTCGGATGCCAAATCAGGCGAATAAAATGAAAATATTAAATATAAAATATTCAATCTTAAATATTGGTTGGCTATTGACTAATGAATAAAATTCTCCTATTATTCAGGTTTTAGTTTTTATAAGGAGTTTTATTGTGGCTCAAACGGATGATTTTCGTAACGTAGTATTACTAGGTCATGGCGGCTGCGGAAAAACCAGCCTTGCTGAATCAATCCTCCATAAGACCGGTAAAACAAATAGGTTAGGGACGGTTGAAGAAAAAAATACAATCAGCGATTACGATGACGAGGAAAAGGAACGCGGCAATTCAATACACTCGGCCATTATGCATACAAAACACAATGGCAAGGAAATTAATCTGATAGACACCCCGGGTTATCCTGATTTCATCGGTGCCGCACTTACTTCTATACCCGCCGCTGATTGCTGCGTAATCGTAGTTAACGCCTCAACGGGTATCGAAATCAACACTCGCAAACTCTTCCAGGCCTCTGCCGATGCCCAGAAGCCAAGAATTATTATCATCAACAAAGTCGATTCCGATACAGCGGACTTTTCAGAACTCATTAAGAACATTCAGGCTACTTTCGGAACAAATTGCAGATGTGCGAATCTTCCAACTGCCGACAGAGCAGGCGTTATCGATTGCCTTTCCAAAAGCGAAGGCGATCCGCTTTTCTCCGATGTTGAAAGCGCACATACAGAACTTATCGAAAGCGCAATCGAAGTTGATGATAAGCTGATGGAAAGCTATCTCGGCGGTGAAACGATTTCGCCCGAACAGATTACCGATGTTTTCGAAAGAGCTATCGCGCAAAGCAAAATTATTCCGATCGTTTTCACAAACGCTCGAAAAGAAGTCGGCGTTACGGAATTTCTGGATTTGATTACAAAATACGTTCCATCGCCCGCACAGGTTAAACCTGCTGCATTGGTCGATGGCGATAAGGTAACTGAATTGGAGCCAGACCCCAACGGCCCATTGGCAGGACTTGTTTTCAGAGTCGGTGCCGATCCGCGTTCAAATATGAAATACGCAACAATTCGCATTTTCAGCGGCACATTGAAAAGCGATACTGCAATGCTAAGAAATGCCGATAAAAAAACCATTCGGCCCGGGCATGTCCTTAAAAATCAAGGCGCTGAAATTGCTGAAATTCCGGGAGGTATTGCAGGCGATATCGTAACGCTGGCGAAACTCGAAGAATTGCAGATTGGCGATTTGATTCACGACGGCAAAGTTTCCGGCAAATTCCAGATGCTGCCGGTTCCTGCTCCTATGTTCAGCCTGGCTCTTGAGCCAACTTCAAAGGGCGATGAGCAGAAATTGGGTCTTGCGATGGAAAAACTGACAGAAGAAGATGTTTGCTTCAAAGTCAGCCGTGATCATCAGACCCACGAACTGGTAATCAGCGGTCTTGGCGATTTGCACCTTCGCGTTATACTCTCGAAAATGGAAAAGAGATTCAAACTCGCAGTTACCACAAAGAAACCGAAAATTCCATATCGTGAAACAATTACATTGAAGGCTGAAGGACACTATCGTCATAAAAAACAGACAGGCGGTGCGGGCCAGTTCGGCGAAGTTTATCTGAAAGTCGAACCAGCTCCTCGCGGTTCAGAGCCGACATTGCAATTCTCATGGGATATTTTCGGCGGCTCTATTCCCGGCCAGTTCGAAGCACCGATTCTCAAAGGTATTCAGGAAATTATGGAAAACGGCGCGGTTGCCGGCTTCCCGATGAAGGATATTAAAGTATCTATCACAGACGGTAAACACCATCCGGTTGACTCGAAAGAAGTTGCTTTCCGTGCAGCCGGTAAAGGCGCATTTCTCGACGCGATTTCAAAGGCAAAGCCATGTCTGCTTGAGCCTATCGTAAATATTGAAATTACCGTACCCGCGGATTTCGTTGGTAACATCGCGGGCGACCTTTCAAGCCGTCGCGGCAGAGTTCAAGGTCAGGACATGCTCGCAGGCAACATGATGGTCATCAAGGCACAGGTTCCGCTTTCAGAAGTCGCAAGCTACGACAGCCAGCTCAAAAGCGTTACCGGCGGTCAGGGCAGCTATTCAATGGAATTAAGCCATTATGAAGTTGTTCCGCCGAATGTTCAGCAGCAGGTTATCGCTCAATACGCGAAAGCGAAACAAACCGAAGAAGAATAAATTTTCGGACAATAAATTCTCATGGGCGAGCCATTTGTGTTCGCCCTTTTTTTTGGAAATTGATATGCCTGAAAGAGAGAAAATTACGATTGATCCTGTTTGCGGCATGAACGTTGACATCTCTTCTTCGGCAGGCAAAGTTTCCTATAAAGACAAAGGTTATTATTTCTGTTCCGCAAAGTGCGTAGAGAAATTCAAGGCAGAGCCGGAAAAATATCTTGCTCCCAAACCACTGGCTAAAGTAGGGTGGGCTTCAGCCCACGCGGATGATAAAATGTATACCTGCCCGATGCATCCTGAAATTCACCATAAAGGCCCATCGACATGCCCGAAATGCGGAATGGGTTTGGAGCCGGAGCAATTCACAACCGAAGAAACACCAAATATCGAATATATTATGATGAGCAGGCGTTTCTGGATAAGTCTTGTTTTATCGCTGCCGATAATTTTCATCGCGATGGGGCATCACATCTTCCCGAAGTTCATCGAATCAATTGCGCCGATGCGAACTCTTTATTGGTTTGAATTTATTTTAGCAACTCCGGTTGTGCTTTGGTGCGGGTGGCCTTTCTTTGTTCGTTTTTGGCAGTCTCTTGTGAATCGCAGCCCAAATATGTTTACGCTTATCGCTATCGGTGTAGCCGCATCGTACATTTACAGCGTAATAGCTGTTCTTGTTCCGGGCATTTTCCCAGCATCGTTCCGCAATCCTCACGGCGGCGTTGACGTCTATTTCGAACCGGCGGCTGTAATCACAGCACTGGTGCTCATGGGGCAGGTGCTTGAACTTCGCGCGCGAAATAAAACCAGCAGTGCGATTCGCGAATTGCTGGGTCTTGCTCCAAAAACCGCACGTAAAATTTTTAATGATTTATCGGAAAAAGATATACCAATCGAAGAAGTTGTTGTTGAAGATAAGCTGCGCATCCGGCCGGGCGAAAAAATACCGGTCGATGGAATTGTCATTGACGGTTCCAGCTTTGTTGACGAATCAATGATTACTGGCGAATCGATTCCAGTCGAAAAGCAAAAGGATTCGAACGTTATCGGCGGCACAATCAATACCAACGGCTCGCTTATAATGCAGGCACGCCGTGTAGGCTCTGAAACTATGCTTGCACAGATTGTGCAGCTTGTAGCGCAAGCACAGCGAAGCAAATCGCCAATTCAGAAGGTCGCAGATACAGTTGCGGCATATTTTGTACCGGCAGTTTTTATCATTGCGATTATCACATTTGCACTCTGGTCTATTTTCGGCCCGCAGCCTCGTTTTGCGTACGCTCTGGTTAATTCCGTTGCTGTACTTATCATCGCATGTCCTTGTGCGCTCGGTCTGGCAACTCCGCTTTCGATTATGGTCGGCCTTGGCAGGGGAGCAAAAGCAGGAGTGCTGATTAAAAATGCACAGGCTCTGGAAAAAATGGAAAAAGTCGATACGCTTGTTATCGACAAAACCGGCACGCTTACCGAGGGCAAACCGAAAGTCGTTTCGGTTGTCGCAAATGAAATCGAGGAATATGAGTTGGTAAAAATCGCTGCCAATGTCGAGCGTTATTCCGAGCATCCTCTTGCATGGGCAATCGTAAATTACGGTGAACTCAAAAACATTCAGCAGATGAATGTTAAAAGCTTCTTTGCCGTATCCGGCAGAGGCGTTATGGCATACGTGAATAGTAAAGTATTAATCGGCAACCAGGATTTTATGCGGGAAAATGGAATTGATCTTTCACCACTGTCCGCCAAAGCCGATGAATTACGCAAGCAGATGCAGACGGTTGTTTTCGTTGCTGTGCAAGAAAAAGTCATAGGTTTATTTGGTATAGCCGACCCGATTAAAACTTCGACTTATGAAGCGATCAAAGCTTTGAAAAATCAATCGCTTGAACTGGTCATGCTGACAGGCGACAATCAGGCAACCGCTGATGTGATCGCAAAGCAGCTTGGCATTGATAAAGTTTATGCGCAGGTTCTGCCGACGCATAAAAATGAAATAGTCAAACAGCTTCAGCGGAATGGCAGGATTATCGCAATGGCAGGCGACGGCATTAACGATGCTCCCGCGCTTGCGCAAGCCGATGTAGGTATCGCGATGGGAACCGGAACTGATGTCGCAATCGAAAGTAGCGATATTACTCTTGTGAAAGGGGATTTACGCGGAATCGTTCGAGCGGGAAATTTAAGCAGAGCGACAATGAAAAATATCCGCCAAAATATTTTCTTCGCATTCTTTTATAATTCTATTTCGATCCCGATTGCCGCAGGTTTGCTGTATCCATTTTTAGGAGTATTATTAAGCCCCATTATCGCCGCCGCCGCGATGAGTTTCAGTTCCGTTTCCGTCGCAACAAATGCACTGCGCCTGCGGAATTTAAAATTGAGATAAACTTCCTGTTGTAGGGGCGAACCTGTGTGTTCGCCCTGGGCAGACACATCCCCTTTGATTTTACCACAAGGTGTAAAATCCTAAAGAGCGGGGACTAAAGCAGGTCTGCCCCTACAAGCTATAAAGATTTTGATATTGTTTCCCGCATAATTTCCATCGGGCAATCTGTTTGAGTGAACAATTTGAATTGTTCGGCCGCCTGATAAACGAACATCTCTGTTCCGTGAACCACTTTCGCTCCCGCCGCTTTAGCATCTTTCAAAAGCATTGTTTCTTTAGGATTGTAAACCGTATCAAAAACCGTATGCGATGGTTTGATACATTCTTTCGGCAGCGGGCTTTCATTGTCATTGGGCGACATGCCTATACTGGTGCAATTAATTATAATATCCGCATCGAGTTTTCTTAGCTTGTCGACATCGGCGAAATGGCATTGGAATTCTTTTGCCAAACCTTCGGCCTTGGTCAATGTCCGATTATAAATCGTTACCTTTGCGCCCACATCGGTAAGTCCTGCGATAATTGCTCTTGCGACACCGCCTGCGCCCAGACATGCGACCTTTTTGCCTTTCAATTCTTTTTTAGAAATTCCCATCACTTCTGTTAAGGCCGTCATCGCCCCTGTATAATCGGTATTATATCCGCTGATTCGGCCGTTTTTACCTATAGATAGTGTATTGGCCGCGCCGATTTGCACCGCGACCGGTTCAATATATTCTCCCTTTTCCTGCGCATATTCCAAAGCGTTGACTTTATGCGGAATCGTTATGCTGAATCCTTTAAAATCAAGCCAGGGCCGGGAATTTATATTATTTAAAAAGGTATCGAACTCTGGTTTTCCGCCTGTAACAAGCAATGGCAAGTAAACACTGTTCATTTTTTTTGCCGCGAAACAACTGTTATGAACAGCAGGGCTTATAGAATGTCCAATCGGGTCTCCGATTACACCGTAAAATTTTGTCTCTTTATTCATCGCGTCATAGCGGTAAAGTTTTTTCATTAATTCAATCGATACCTGCCCCGGCGCGGTTTGATGGTCGCCGCCCAGGTTTGAAAATGTCAAAAATGATCCCAGCTTTTTCGCCATTATCCTGCTGATTGCCCCCGCAGGCCCCATACATATAGCAATAGCCTTTTCGCCATATTCATGAAGAATATCGAAAGCCGCGAAACAGTCGTTTATATGAGTCGCGTTATAAGCTGTTTTAGCTATCGCATCGGGCCAAACGCTATACATCTCTTCATAAATTTCCGCAAGATTTTCAAAAGGTTCTTTAAAATTATGTTCAGAAAGAATCAGTTTTGTTTTTTTATTATCCGCCAGGACATTTTGAATATCATCTTCGAAATTAATAAAATTAGAAAATTCGCAATCAATCAAATCTGCTCCGAACTTCACAGCGTCGATAAGAATATTTTTGCGAATCTTGGCTGGGATATTATTTTGTCCGCCTTCTTTCGCGTCCCTGCATGTAACTATAACAGGCAGGGCGGTTTTCTTCGCTTCTGCGAGCAGATTTTTTAAAATATTGGTATCAAGTGTTTGCAGATAATCCGTCCGCAGTTCCAGCATCTGTGCGCCGGCTTTTACAGCAGACCCAATCTGCTCTTTACAGCTTTCCAAATCTTTTCCGCAAATTGGTATAGTTAAATAAGTCATAAAAGAGTTTAAAAATAAAAAATCAAAAATAAAAATTGAGGAATGGCCTTCGGCCATGATAATTTATATTTAGATTTTACATTGTCATTTTGCATTTTGATTTTTGATATTTGATTTTTAATCCAGTTGCTGATTAACCCTGTCCATCACAACATTTATCGCAGTCAGATAAGCCTTTGCGATTGCCTCCAGCAAATCTATCGAGCATGAAGTCGTGCGCACCTGTCTGTTGTGATATTCCGCTGTCAAACTTACCTGCCCAAGAGAATTAAGCCCTTCAATAATTGTATGATAAGTCAAATCTTTCAGGAAAATTCTTATTTGTGTCGCTTCTGAAATCGCCGAGCATATCGCATCGGTCGAACTTACGCCTGCCGCCTGCGAGGTTACATGTTCTTTCTCGGGGGTTTGCAGGAGAATAGTCGCGGTAGGCAGAATATTTGGCCCGATTGTGGTTTTTAATGAAACCAGGTCGAACCCAATTACAGGCTGAAGATGAATTTCTTCCGCAATAGCCGCAACTTCTTCCTGAAAAATCACGGTCTTTAATTCGTATAGATTCGTAATCCGCTGATATAATTCCTCATATTGTTTTTGCGTAAAGTCTTTTCCCAAAGCCGCAAGTTGTGCCCGTACGATTTCATGAATTGGCGGTTTGGTCGCGTCAAACAGCGGGTTGTCGCTCATTCTCATTATCATGAATTTATTAAACAATATATTTACAAAAAAGTCAAAGGCTATCCTTTAAAATACTTGCTCAAAAACCTGTTTTTCCGTAAAATAGCCCAGATACGGATCCCAAAAAATACTCATGCGTTGTCCGCGGCTTAAGCGAAGCTTAAGCTACGCTTAATTCAATGACTTACAAACCTACCGACGCGCGAGTAAAAATACCATTTGGTATAAGGATTTAAACATGATTATAATAGACAAACTCGAAGGAATTGAAAATGGCATCAGGCATTGCTGTCTGACAATCGGCAATTTTGACGGCGTTCACCTCGGCCATCGTGAAATTATCCGCGCCGCTCACCGTATAGCCAATGATATAGGCAAATGCCCGATAGCGGTTATGACCTTCGACCCTCATCCTTCATCGATTCTTCATCCTGAACGGCTTCAACGTGTTCTTACGCCATTGCATTTAAAAGCCGCTCTTCTTGAGCAGGCAGGCGTTGATTATTTAATTGTCCTGAAAGACAATTATCAGATGCTGACGCTTTCGCCGGAGGATTTCATCATCAACTTTATGATGAAGGAAATTTCTCCCAAGGCCATAATTGAAGGCGATGATTTTCATTTTGGTTACGGCCGAAGCGGAGATGTCAATACCCTGATGCATTTTTCCAAACCGCACGATTACAAAGTTTCGATTGTCGAACCGCAGCATATATTAATTGACAATGCTTCGGTGCGAATCTCAAGCACGATGATTCGCCATCTTCTTCACCGCGGCTATGTCGCCGATGCCGCCCGCGCACTGGGCAGACCGTACCGCCTTATTGGAAGCGTCGTTAAAGGACGCGGAAAAGGTTCCGAAATGGGATTTCCGACCGCCAATATCGATCCGCATGAACAGGTGATTCCCGCTGAAGGAGTTTACGCAGGTTTTGTTTCGATTGCAGATAGCCTCGAAAATCTTTTGTTATCGAATCAGAAACTTCCCGCCGTTTTCAGTCTTGGCAGGGCGAAAACTTTTGTTTCCGACCATCCGCTGCTTATCGAAGCTCATTTGCTTGATAAAAACATCGGCGATTTATACGGCAAAGTCCTTTCTATGGATTTTGTTGATTTTATTCGTACCCAGCAGCGTTTCGATACCGAAGAAAAATTAAAAGAACAGATTTTGAAGGATTGTCAAAAATCTGAGATGATTTTATCGAATAAATGAAACCCAAAATGGAGAAGAAATGAATTCGAATAAGAGGTTTGGTTCGCAATCCCGCAGCGGCTATGCTTTAATCATTGGCCTTTTGGTTGTTGTTGTATTAGGCATGTTCTTTTATTTTGGAGGTACATTTGGCCCCGGCATCAACGCAGACACCGGCGAAAAAATCAAAAGCCCTCCATGGAAACAATGGCCGAAGCTCGATAGGATGGTCAAGCAGCACAAACTCGGCAAACCTTTTCCCATTCACCCCCAAATTACCGAAACAATGAAAATCAGCTCTGTTCTTTTTGAAGGCGAAAGCGAAAGAGGGCAATTAGAATTAATTATTGATCCTAATTATGATATCATGGGCAATTGGAATGCGTCTTATTCTATCGGCCAGAATAAAGCTAAAGAATATCAGGTCGTGAACTGTAAAATGACAGGGCATTTTGTTCCATATCCTGATAAAATAAAAGTTAAAGCGCCCCATAAAAATGAAGAAATTTATTTTCTCACTTGTGGAATGTATACTATAGTGGAATATGACAACGCCGGCGGCGGGAAAGTTAAAAAAATTAACGGATATATTTATGTTACCGGCTGGCTTGCTCCCGATTTTAGCGTCCAGCGAGGCCAGGTTTTTCTGACTTCTGATGATAAATATTTTAAAAATTATATTTATACCGGAAAAGCGGAAAAATACGAACCATTGGATGGTTTATTCAAAGCTTTACAATCGAAATAAATAAAATATAATTAGTTTTCATTCGTGTTAATTCGTGGTTAATAAATGCATCAAAATTTTAAAAAAGCTATAGATTTAATTAATAAAAGCAAAAGCCTGCTCATTACTTCGCATACCCGCCCCGATGGCGACGCGATTGGCTGCATGAAAGCCTTTTACGATCTTGCGATACAACTCGGCAAAAAGGCGCAGCCGATTCTGCTTTCACCTCCGGCCCGATGGTACGATTTTATTTTCGGTTCCCCGGTTCCAGTTCTGGGTAACGATGTCAAACTTGAAGATTTGCATTCAGGCTCGTTTGGTTCTTTCGATCTGATTGTAATTGTCGATACCAACAGCTATGTCCAGCTTACTGCTTTTGACCAATGGCTCAAAACAACGAAATTGCCTGTTCTTGTCATAGACCATCACATTACTGGAGACAATCTCGGAACCGTAGAAGTCGTTGATTCGACCGCCGCCGCGACAGGCGAAATCATTTTTGATTTATTCAAATTCGCCAAATGGCCTGTTACTCCTGACATTGCCGAAGCTCTTTACGTCGCTCTTTCGACAGATACAGGCTGGTTCAGATTTGACAATACCGACAGCAGGGTGATGAGAAATGCTTCCTCGCTCATTGAACTGGGCGCAAAACCTTCTGAAATATATCACAAACTTTATCAGAATTATTCGACTGCCCGGCTTAAACTGCTTGCCCGAATGCTGACCAATCTGGAATTTTACCATGATGGCAAAATTGCTCTCCAGCACATTATGCGAAGCGATTTTGACCAGACCGGTGCAATCGGCGCCGATACAGAAGAGTTTGTAAATGAATGCCAGCGGGTAAGTTCAATTGAAGCAGCCGCGTTATTTGTTGAATTGAAAGACGGCGGTTTCAGATGTTCACTTCGCAGTACGGGAAAAGTCGATGTCCAGCTAGTCGCGAGCGAACTTGGCGGCGGGGGCCACAAAATGGCATCAGGCGTAAATCTCAAAGGAACACTTGCGGAAGTAAAAAAACTCATCCTAGACCGCTTCGAGCAGCAGTTAAAATAACTTCTTTTCAGAAATCCGATTTTTAATTCGAAATTATTTTTTATTTCTGACAGCTTCTTTAATTCGCTGGATATGTCCGCGGCCAAGTGCTTTGACTTCGCATCCTAATTCAAAATAACGTTTAATGGCGGCGTCATCGAGAATGCCGAAGCAATCGACAACGGCGATTGGCGCACCGGCCCATTTTACGATTTCGTCAGGATTCAAATTCAGATATGGTTCATGCGGCACAGCAAGTATAAGCACTTCAGCGTCCTTGATTGCCTTTTGCAAATCACTCTGCACCTGGATATCTTTCAGATGCGAGTGATTCCTGAAAAATCTCGACCACGAATGACCCGGCGCCGGATAAGTATCCTGCTGCTCGAGTTCGTACCAGTGTTCAAGATAAGGATCATGCACAGCGATATCCGCGCCCATTTCCGTTAATTTGCGTACAACAATTTCCGAACCGCTGTATCTGGTGTCCGCTACATCCTGCCTGTAACTGGCTCCGCAAAGAAGCACTTTAGCTCCAGCGATATATTTGCCCATATTCCGAAGCGCATCGCGCGTCAGCGTGGCGACATGCAAACCGCGTGTATCATTGATATCGATTGCCATCGTTGACATTTTAAAAATATCGTCTTCAAATCCGAGGATATGTTTGTACGCCCAGAAACCGAGTCCGCCGTCTTTCGGCAGACAATATCCGCCGATGCCCGGCCCGGGGAATATCATATTATTATGCGTAGGCCTCATTTTAATAGCTTTTATGACTTTCATCAAATCGACGCCGTTGCGCTCGGAGAACATCGACCATTCATTCAAAAACGCAAGTATTGTTGCGCGATATGAATTTTCGATAATCTTTGTGGTTTCCGATTCGATTGGTCTGTCCATAACTGTCAGCGGGAATTTTTCAGTATTCAAAACTTCACGCAGGAATTTTTCAACTCTCGCTTTCGCTTCCGTGTTGCATCCGGAACATACTCTCCAGAAATCACGAATCGACGCTACGTATTGTTTGCCCGGCATTACTCTCTCGAAACTATGAGCAAGCAAAGGTTCGCTTTTGATTCCGCGAGCGGCAAATGCCTTCTTCAAAATCGGCCAGGCGACAAATTCAGTCGTTCCCGGTGCAACCGTTGTTTCAATCAGAACCAGACAATTGGGCTGAATCTTTTGCCCGATTGTCTTCATCGTTGCCTCAAGAGCCGCCATATCAGTTGTTCCTGTCCGCAACTGACCGAGGTCTTTTTTCAGGTAATCGCATTGAACATCGATGACTACGCAATCCGCAAGTTCAAGGCAATCGCTGTTATATGTTCCTATCAAAGTTTTCTTATCTTTAACGCATCGTGCAATCATTGGATCGACTTCAGGGTCTTCCGCTTTAACAGGCGATATTCCTCTATCAAGCATTGGGATTTTCCAATAGCTGCGAACGCTTGGTCTTTGACATCCGATAACAAACTTCGAGGGTTTGCCCGTTTTTTTATCAACCGTATCAGCCACAATTGCCGCCATTACCGCGCCTACAAATCCAACGCCCATAACAACTACAACCTCTTTGCCTTCTTTCCGTGCCGCATCCGATAACTTGCGGACTCTCTCAAGCTCTGCCGGGTATTGATCTTGTGTTGGAATTGGGAATTTCTCGCCTGTGGAACTAACTGAATATTCGACCATTTTTACCTCCTAAAATTCAATTTTGCTATAGTATAAGATATAATCTTTTTGAAAGCAAATATCATCTTATTATGTACTGAATAAACACATACGTAAAATATGTAACTACAAGAATAATACCCAGCAGCCTGCTATAATATTTTTTGCCGATAAATGAAAAAACGGTAAATAAACCGACTGTTATGACAAGGACCGGAAAATGAAATTTATAGAAAATTGGCGAAATTCTCAAACCTGTTACGCTGATCGCTCCGCCTATAACGATTAGAACGTTCAATATGTTTGCGCCGATGATGTTGCCGAGCATTATTTCTTTATGCCCTTTGATAATGCTTGCGATTCCGGTTGCCAATTCAGGCACAGATGTTCCGAACGCAACAATCGTCGCCGCTATAACTTCCTCCGGCATTCCAAACCTTCTGGCGATTTGTGTTGCCGACGCGATTAGCACTCTGCTTGCGATAATTATAACAAGCAATCCGCAGGCAAATATAACTGTCAAAACATGATAAGTTTTTTTTGCGTTTATGTCTTCAAGGTCAGTTACACCAGCCTCATGATGTTCGTTCGACCATTTGACAGATTTGAAAATATACCATACAAGCACACCGAGCAGCAAAAATCCTATCGGCCGTGCGATATAATGCCTGTCGAAAATCAGCAGGGCGTAACAGAATGCGACAAATCCGAAACAAAGAAAAAATTTGACAAGGCCCTGGCGTTTTATAATAAATTTGTCAATCGGTACATGCGAAAACGCGCAGCAAATACCGAATACAAGTGCGGTGTTGGATATGATTGAACCTATCGCGTTGCCAAGAGCAAAGCCGCTCTTGCCCGAAAATGCCGCCATAACGGAAACCGTTACTTCCGGACTTGTTGTACCCAGGCTGACGATTGTTACTCCGATAATTACAACAGGTATTCCCAGTTTTTTGGCGATACCTGCCGCTCCATCCACAAACCAGCCTGACCCTTTGAACAGAGCTGCAAAACTTACCGCAAGAGTACAGAACATCAGCAAAATACTCTTACCAGCCAGAAAATCAAACCAACTGTCAGGTAAAAAAAGCTCCATTGGGGTTCTGGAACAAAAGAATTATTCTTTAACGCACAATCGTTTAGCTGCGAAAAAAGTGATAATAATGATAACTGAAATAATGCTCAAAACGTAAATTAATTCCAATTTTTTTGATAATATATTATATGTGCCGATGAGTCCGAACAAAATAAAGATTATCGCAGCTATCCATTTTATTGCTTTTTCCGGTATATGCTTTCGCATTACAATGCCGATAATTATTCCGACTGCGTCAGCTATTATCATTCCGAGCGTTGTCCCCATTAGCACATTAAGCATATCACTGTATTTGATAGCCAGGCTCACGGTTGCAAGTTGTGTTTTATCTCCCATCTCTGCAAGGAAGAATGCGATTGCAACTGTAATAATCGGCCCGAATTTTGATTCTTTTTTATCTTCGCCATCGAGTTTGTCGCCTCGAATCGTCCACAAGCCAAAAATTATAAAAGACAAAGCCGCAGCAAGGCTGATGATGTCTATTGGGATTACAGTTGACAGTAATCGTCCTGCACCTGCCGCCAAAGAGTGATTCAGGATTGTAGCGATGAATACCGCGATAAGTACTTTTTGAGCCTTGTATTTTGTAGCGAAAGCCATTGCCAGAAGCTGCGTTTTATCGCCCATTTCCGCTAGAACAACAAAAAGGAAAGAGGCTACGAACGCTTCCATCTAATTACTTTCGGCAAAAGATTTACGAACACAAAATACACAAAAAACCATATAAAGCTATATGGTGTAGGTTTAAACCAGTTATCAGGTATCAATAACACATCGTGTCTATCGGCTGCGCAGCTAGTTCCGCGCATATATCATCTAACGTAACAGCTTCGTAATCGCAGCCGTTAAACGCAACTATTATTTACGATGCCTGATTTTCCATTTCTGGTGTCTTTTTTTACTTCCAATTTTCCGTCTTCTACGCGGTTTTGCCATTTATATAAACTCCATTATCAATAATTTTATTTTTATAAATACTTTGAACGTGATAAGATATAATGTATTATGGATTTTTGCAAGTGCCTATTTTCAATGGTTCTAAATATTTTTTCTGGCGTACTAAGTCTCAATAGGCTAATAATTGATGCAGATGGTATAAACTGTTCTTTTTAGGTGCAATAATGATACAATGTAAAGACTGTGAATTTTGCGAAATGGGTGCCGATGGCAGGAGAATTTTCAAGTGCGACCCCTTTATTAACGTAAAAGAAGCCGAATGTATCGCTAAATGGCAGCTTATCAGGCTTGACATGCTTTTAGTCGCCTACCGCGGCATGCAGCAATGGCAGGAAAAAATCGCTCCGCTGCAGGACAAAATCTTCAAGTACATGGAACGGGAAATGGGCGATATCGACGAAAGTGAAAAATGGAAACTTGACGATGAAGAAAATAATGAGGATAATACAAAACTCTAATCGGATTCCCGTATTTTCTGTTCAAAATTGATGTTCTCTTAAAATTTAAAATACATTCCGAAGGGATTCCGAAATTTTAAGTTTTAAGTTTTTAGTTTAAGAAAGGATTTTTAGATGCAGCTCGCTATGGTTGGTGACAAACTCATCGAGTTCGAAAAACTCGATTTGGCATACCAGGATTTTGGTACATTTTTTGGTGATGGCGTTTACGAAGTTCTTAGAAGTTACAACGGCAAACTTTTTGCGTTCGATGAACACATGGCTCGTTTCGAGCGGTCTCTCAAAGAAATCGAAATCGAAGGCGTAAACATAAAAGAAATACGTGAAAAGGTTGTTTCAACCTGGAAGAAATCAGGTTTCTTGAACGCAAAAATATACTTCCATATAACCCGCGGCTCAGGCATTCGTGACCATGCCGCCGAAGGTCTCACCCCCAATTTCCTCTTGATTGTGAACGAACTCCATGATTCGCCGGTCCAGAAAGAAAAAGGCATAATAGTAATGACCGTGCCGGATACACGCTGGAAACGCTGCGACATTAAATCATTAAATTTGCTGCCTAATGTTCTTGCAAAACGCAAAGCTCACAAAAATGGCTGTGATGAGGCCATTTTCGTTGATGATAAAGGTTATGTTACCGAAGGTTCATCAAGCGCCTTTTTCGCGATTTCCAAAGGCAAACTTATAACTTCGCCGTTAGAAGTCAATATTCTGCCCTCGATTACTCGCTTGTTTGTTATGAAAATTTACAAAGCCGCAGGCCTTGAGCTGGACGAAAAGCAAATCACGCCATCGCAATGCGCTAAAGCAGACGAGCTTTTCATTGCTGTTTCCAGCAAGGATATAGTGCCTATCGTGAAATTTGATAATCAGATAATTG
>JBDKUM010000310.1:0-30988 GCA_039679715.1 Phycisphaerales bacterium | reverse complement strand
AGTCGATATTGCTTAATCGTTTTGCTTCGCACTATTCCGGAATTACATTAATAACTATTACTTAAATTTTTGGATTACGTTTAAAAGAATATTCACTAATTCGTATGGAGTATCGACAAAATATTGGGCTGCGGTTTGGCCGGTGGGGCTTACTTTAATTTTAAACAATCTTTCATCCTTCACCTTAAACATACTTTCGTCCGTCAAGTCGTCGCCGGCACAAAGAATAAAATCATATTTGCTTTTGCCATCGGCAAACTTCATTAAGGCACTGCCTTTATTGGAATATATGGATTTAACCTCAACGATTTTTTTACCGTGATGCACTTCGACAGGCATATTCGAGAGCATCTCGACAAATAACTGCATTAGCTGCATTGCGTTAAACTGTCCGAATTCGGGGTCTGCTTTGCGGTAGTGCCAAGTAAGCGATGAAATTTTTTCTTCAAGAAAACTGCCCTGTGTCATAGCGACATGCTGATTAAAAATTTCTCGAACAGATTTCTTCCACGATAAATCAACATGCTTTACGAGTCTTTTCCATGTTTTGCTTTTGGGATCACAAAAACTAAAACCATGCTCGGCAATCAATGTAATATAAAATTTATTAAACCATCTTTCTAAATCAGGTTCTGTCCTACCGCTGATTAAGTACGTATCGATTGTTTTCTTCCTTCCTAAATGCTCAAGCAGGGATTTGAGCTGTTTATCGGGTCCGGCTTTATCAGGGTCATCCTGTATTTGGCACAAAGTACCGTCGTAATCCAAAAAGAACGCTATTTTTTGAGATTTTTTAATTTTTTTCGTCAGTTCTTTCAGCACGTTAGTTTTTTTAGGTTCGATAATTTCAGCAGCTTTTACTTTCGCCAATTCATTAATAAATGTTTTGGCCCAGTATTTCGCATCATACCGGACTACCCTTTCATACATTCCTTTCATTCTCCGCCTGACATCATCCGGCCGGATTTTAAGAGCAAGTTCAAGTGTGCCGGTCATACTTTGAACATCATACGGATTAACTATAAACGATTGAAAGAGTTCATTTGCTGCGCCCGCGAATTCGCTCAAAATTAAAACACCGTTGAATTTCGGTTTGCACGCGACATATTCTTTCGCTACCAGATTCATGCCATCGATTAAGGGCGTAACCATCGCCACATCTGCTAAATTATAAAGTGCGCATAGTTCGGTGAAATCAACAGACTGATGAATAAAATGAATCGGTGTGTTTTTAACCGTCGCATGTTTGCCGTTGAGCCTGCCGACAAAACTTTCGATTTCCTGCCGTAATTGAGTATATTCAGGAACCCGCTCTCTGCTTGGAATATTGATAAATATAAAAACGATGTTGTCCTTATTTTCACGTTTTTCAAGGAATTTATCGATAGCTTCAAGTCTCTGCATAACACCTTTGGAATAGTCCAATCTTTCGACATTGATAATCACTTTTTTGTTTTTATATATTTTTTTAAATTCGTTTCGCTTGCGCCTGAATTTTTCAGTCTGCATTTCATTAGTGAATGACTGAACATCTGCACCAATCGGAAAAACGCCAAGGCTGCATTTTCTGTTTTTGATATTAATTACCGTTGTGCCGGAATCGACATCAAGCAAACGCATCGAAGCACTTCTGAAATGACGCAAATAACCGAAAGTATGAAAGCCGATTAAATCGGCGCCAAGCAGTCCGAGAAGCAATTCTTTTCGCAGCGGATGGCAGCGGAAAATTTCATAAGAAGGAAATGGAGTATGCAGAAAGAAGCCAATTTTGAGATTGGGCATGTTTTCTCGCAGCATCTGCGGCAAAAGCATAAGATGATAATCATGTATCCAGACCAGTTCGTTTTTTTGGGCAATTTTCAGGACAGCTTGCGCGAATTTCCAATTAACATTTCTGTAATGCTCCCACCAGTCAGGCTGGAACTTGAAATAATACGGTCGATAATGCAGTATCGGCCAAAGGCTGGAATTAGAAAAGCCGTTGTAAAAGCCCTCAATTTCATCATTTTCAAGAAAAACAGGCATGCAATGATAATCGTTCATAAGCTGCTTTTTGATTTGTGCCCTGCTTTTTTTGCCTTGTATAGATTCGCCGGGCCAGCCTAGCCAAATCATTTCATAATCTTTGCGTATTCCCTCTATCGCAGATACTATGCCGCCTGACGACATGGTTATCTTTTCGCCAATCGTAACAGGCAATCTGTTGGCTACGTTGATTATGCTTTGCATTTTTGGCATCCTAATTAACTTAGGAAATAATAACTAAATAGGAAATAAGGAAAATTCTGATTTAAAATTTAATATTTAAAATTTTATATTTTAAGGAATTATACTATATCAAAAATTATTTAATTCAGTGGTTGACAAAAAAGAGGAAATTTAATAATATAATAAGGCAGTGTTAATGTGAATTTTACTAAAATTTTATTTATCGCTGCGGAAAAAATGTGAAAATCTTAGCTGTAATACCTGCCCGCTACGAATCAACCCGATTTCCAGGGAAAGTTCTCGCTAAACAAACCGGCAAATACCTTATCCAGCATACATGGGAACAGGTCCGTAAAGTTAGCGTAATTGAAGATGTAATCATCGCAACTGACAGTGAAATTGTATTGAAAGCGTGCCGTGAATTTGGGGCAAAATGCGTAATGACCTCTGCCGCTCACCAAAGCGGAACCGATAGAATCGCTGAAGCTGTATCAAATATCAAAGTCGATATCATAATTAATGTTCAGGGTGACGAGCCGGAGATTGAGCCGGGGAATGTCGAACTTCTGGCAAGATTGATGCTCGATAATCCTGATACAAAAATGGCGACTCTTATCGCTAAATTCGAGACCAAAGAGCAGGTTGAGAATCCGAACATTGTCAAAGTTGTTATAGATAAAAATCATGACGCGATGTATTTTTCACGGTCTGTGATTCCATATTGCAGGAAAAATCCTTCTGTGGGCAATGTTAATGATTATTACCGCCATTTAGGTATATATGCTTACACTAAGGATTTTCTTCTAAAAATAACGAAACTGCCGCTCGGTAAGCAGGAACAGATAGAACAACTCGAGCAGCTTCGCGTAATTGAGAATGGTTATAAGATCAAGACTGGTCTTGTTTCGCATATCGCAGCAGGGATTGACACACCCGAGCAATATAATGAATTTGTTACAAGGATGAACCAAAAGGCGTAATAATGATTGATAAAAACGAATTATTGGCAAGTATTAGCGAAACCTCGACAGAGAGCGAATATTTTTCACCGATACCAAAAGGTTATATTAAAGGCAAAACCAAGTACGTTGTTGTAATGGGTACGGTTATGAGCGGACTTGGCAAAGGTATATTTTCATCCTGTCTTGCAAAATTAATGCAGGATAAAGGCTTGAAAGTCGCACCAATCAAACTTGAAGGTTATTTAAACATCGATTCCGGAACCCTCAACCCGTTCAGGCATGGCGAAGTGTTTGTGCTTGATGACGGCATGGAAACGGATATGGATTTGGGCACTTATGAACGAATGCTCGACCAGAATTTAAGTAAAGACAATTTCTCAACAAGCGGCCAGATTTATCGCTCTATTCTCGATAAGGAACGTCATGGCGATTATCTCGGCCGGGATGTGCAAATGATTCCGCACGTTACAGGCGAAGTTAAATACAGACTGCGGACACTTGCGCATAAAACAAAGGCAGATATCATATTCGTAGAAATTGGCGGCACTGTCGGCGATTTGGAAAACGCGTTCTATATCGAAGCCATGCGCGAGCTTGCGTATGAGGAAGGCCCGAATAGCTGCTGCTTTGTGGCACTGACTTATATTTTAGAGCCAAAGATTCTCGGCGAACAAAAATCAAAAGCTGCCCAGCTTGGCATTAAGCAGCTCATGCAAAGCGGTATTCAGCCGGATATCATCGCATGCAGAGCCGCAAGCACGGTAAATGAAAAAGCAAGGCAGAAAATCAGCGTATTTTCCAATGTGCCGATTAGCAGAGTTGTAAATTTGGCCGATTCAGCCAGCATTTACCAGATACCGTCAATGCTGCGCGAATGCGGAATGGATTTTGAGGTTCTGCGATTATTACACATCGAAGACAGAATCGATCTCCGCAAGGAAAGGCAGCAATGGGCGACGTGGTGCGACTTCACCGATAAAATAGGCAAGGAAAAATACGATGTAACAATCGGCATCACGGGCAAATATACTTCTGTTCGTGATAGTTATGCTTCGATTATTAACGCTCTGGAACATTCGGGTATTGCTCTTGGATGCAGGGTGAAAATCAATTGGATAAATACAAGTGAAATTACTGAAAAGAACGTCGGCGAGCATTTGAAAGACGTTGACGGCATAATCGTGCCCGGCGGTTTCGGTATTCGGGGAACCGAAGGAAAAATCCTTTGCATTAAATACGCAAGAATGAATAAACTTCCGTTCTTAGGCATTTGCCTCGGTTTCCAGATGGCTGTAATTGAGTTTGCCCGCAATGTTTGCAATCTTAAAAAAGCCAACAGCACTGAAATTGAACCGGAATGTTCGCAGCCGGTGATTGATATTCTTCCGGAACAGAAGAAAATCGAAAAACTTGGCGGCAATATGCGATTGGGCGGCCATGATATCGATATAAAACCAGAAAGCATCGCATATAAACTTTTCGGCAACAGCGAAAAAACCAGAATGCGATTTAGGCATAGATATGAGGTTGACCCAAAGTACATAGAGACTTTGGAAACCGGCGGGCTGGTATTTTCTGGCAAAGCTCCAAATCAGCCCATTATGCAGATTTTGGAATTGAATGATCATCCGTATTTCATAGCTACGCAATCGCATCCATGTCTGACATCGAGACCTTTGCGTCCGCAGCCGATGTTTACGGGGCTTGTAGCGGCGGCAATGAGCAGCAAATATCCTAACCAGAAAATGCCCCAATTTTTGCAGGCCGTTGAAATGGCTTGTAAGTAAGATTCATAAAAAAAGGGCGAATAATTGTATTCGCCCTTTCAATTTCACTTTTTAATACCATTATTTCGGAGCCGATGTTTTTTCAAGCTCTTCTATTTTAGCTTTTAACTGCTCATTTTCAGCAGTAAGCGTTTCCACCTGCTTCATCAAATCTTGCGGAAGCTGATTCATTAAAAAATTGGAAGCTTCTTCAGTGGATTTACTTATTTCCTCTTTTTCTTTTTCACAATTAGCAAGAAGCTGTTTTTGCCTTTCGATTTTATCTTTGCATAAAGCAGGAACATCTGTCAAATCAACCATCTTTTGACATTCTTCAAGCTGCTTTTTCACATCGTTCAACTCTTTAAAGCAATTGGAGTAATTCGTAATAGCGGAATTAAGATTATTCACATCCTGTGCGGATTTACTCTTAAGTTTGTTATAATCCTGCTGTAACTTTTCAAGCAATGCTTTCTGTTTATCTAATTCCTTTTTTGTATTCTCCAGTTCAGACTGCAAACTAATGTTTTCAGCAGCCATTAGCCTCTCTTTTCTTTCAACACCTGCGGATTTTGCTTGAGATGACTTTTGCGATTGCTGGCAGCCTGATGAAAAAAGGATTGCAAATACAATTATTAGAACGCTGAAATATCTCATAACATGCCCTTTAATATAAGTTCTCAAATTATAGCAGTATATACGTTTGTGTAAAGGCATAAAAAAACGGAAGATCCTGCCGTGGCGTGTAGAATCTTCCGTTACTTTCGTGAGCTAAAAATCAAAATTTTGAGTTACGGCCCACAGTTCTGAAGTCGTCATAATGTTTTTTGCCGTGGCGAATAATACGACGACTCAACTCACAGAACTATTTTTTCTTTTTTGCAACTTTCTTTTTAGCTACTTTCTTCTTTGCTTTTTTCTTTGCCATTCTAACTCACCTCCTTTCGGGAATTAGGTTTTGAATGACAATGTACTTTTACAAATTTAAGACTAATAGTCAATCAATTTTTGTTATAAGTACATCTCTATAACAAGTTTATCGACAACATTATGCAAATTTCTTTATAAAATCTTGAAAATCACCACAACTGCAAACAACGCATAACAATTTTTTGAATTTAAAAAATACTAATATTATTTTTTTCTTTGATGATTTCTAAATTTCAAAAACATGATTTCACAAAAAAAACGTGAATATTTTAACAAAATCAAGGTTTTTTTAATTTCTCCTGAAAAACATTATTGCAGCATATAATAAAAAAGTAATTATCTCATTAAGGAACAATCGTTTATAATTGTTGTTGAAATTTTTTTTGATAAAATATAATAAAATCGCGGAAAAAACTTTTAAAATAAAAAAAGTTTTAATATTTTTTTTAATTTTCAACAGTTTCGTTGTTAAAAGATTTGATTATGGAAAAGATAATATTATTCGGCGGCACATTCGACCCAATACACATAGGACATACACAAGTCGCGCAATGCGCATTGCAAAAATTAAACGCAAGTAAAATTATCTTTATCCCTGCAAGGCGCTCGCCGCATAAAACTAAACAGCCTCTGGCACCCGATACAGACAGAATCGCCATGATAAAATTAGCTATTGCCAGTTTTAATGAATTTGAAATAAGCAATGTTGAAATGAACCGGGCTGAACCAAGTTATACAATCGATACAATAAGGCAATTGCGCGAAAAACATGTTGAAGATAGCGAATTTTACTGGTTAATCGGTGCCGATATGCTTCGAGATCTTCCATTGTGGCACCGAATCAATGATTTGCTTGATGAATGCAATATTTGCGTAATGAACAGAGGCGGATATGAAAAACCCGATTTCGCAAACTTAAGAGGCAGATTGCATCCCAATCATATTGAAAATCTTAAAAAAAATATGATTGAAACGCCCTTTATCGAGATTAGCAGCACCGAAATAAGACAAAGAATAATGGATGGCCGGGACGCAGGTGAATTTCTGCATCCTGATGTCTATGATTATATCAAGAGACGCAAACTTTATCTGCCGCTTGATGATTAAGAACGTAAGATAATATCAAATTCATTATTACGGGAAAATCATTGCGTTGGCGAATTCATTTTGGAAATCAAAATCAGCGGATAATTCCACATGCTCTGCTTGAGACGCAAGCTCGTACGTTTTTTGGCGTGCATCCAATGAAAGCAAAGCTAATTTCGCACCGGCAAGTGAAGTATTGCCGATAAATGAAATTTTCTCATGATTAACATCCGCAGGCAACAAGCCAATCCGCTGGGCATGATTTCTCCTGATGAAACTGCCAAAGCCGCCCGCAACGAATATACGCTGTAAATCCGAGGCGCTGATACCTGCTTTCTTCAGCATTATAGTAATGCCCGCTCGTATCGCACCGACAGCTAGTTGCATCTGGCGGATATCTTTCTGGGTAATAGCCACCTTCGGTGCAATGACAACTTCATTGCCATTCATTCTGCCTGTGCAATCAACCAAACCTGCGTTAAGAAGTTCAGCCGCCGTATCTATCAATCCGCTTCCGCAAATACCAATGGGTTTGGTATTACCGATAACGTTATAAACAAAACCATTGTTTTCGTATTTAACTTTTTCAATAGCGCCGCTCATTGCACGCATTCCGCATGAAATGCCCGCACCTTCAAATGCAGGCCCTGCCGCGGCCGAAGCAGCTAATATTTTATTCTCATTAACAAGCACAATTTCGCCATTAGTGCCAATATCAATCATTAGCAAAGGCTGAGGCTGATTCAGTAAATCAACCGCAATCATGCCGGCGCTAATATCGCCGCCAACGAAACCGCCTATGACAGGAAAAATATAAATCATTCCTTCAGAATTGATATTTATGCCAAGCTGCGAAGCTTTGATATTTTCATTGCCGAACCACGACGGTTCGAAAGGTAATGTTGCCAAAGGCGTTGGGTCTATCCCGCGTAAAAGATGCTGCATCGCTGTATTACCCGCGATTGTAATTTCATATATATCTTCTTTGGCTATCCCGCCCTGCTTGCAGAGATCATTAATCATAGAATTGATTTGCTTTATGACCGCTTTTTGCAGATGCTCAAGACCTTTGGGATTGCCCGATGCGACTTTAATCCTGCTTATGACATCATCGCCATACGTAATCTGCGGATTATGGCTGCCTAAAACTGCTATTTCATTTCCGTCTTTGAGATTTACAAGCGATGCGGCGATTGTAGTCGTGCCGATATCGACCGCAACTCCGAAACTGCCGTCTTTGACCTTTCTGTCTGGGATTATTTTCTGCACGATTTCCGAATCTACGACAATTTTGTCAGGCGCAAGCAGCAATGAATTTTTCGGAACTTCAACTACCGTGTCTTTAGTCAATGTTTGCTGGCACGCAAGGCATTCGATTCGATTGCCCGATTCGAGAATTACTACTTTGCATTTGCCGCATTTGCCCATGCCGCCGCATGGTGTATCTATGATAACACCCGCTATCGCGGCCGCTTCGATTATTTTTGTCCCCGGCAAAACATATACCGTTCTGCCCTGGGGTTGAAAAGTTATTTTAAGTTCGTTCATATTTTTGCTACCCTCTCCGTTTTTTCTCTCAAGAAAGAAAAAACCAGAAGATTCGAGGGCTTTCGCTTCGCTTCAGGAGAGACCACATAGAATTTATACAATACTTTTGTAATAAGTTTTATCATTTTGCAAAACAGCTTGAATTTTGTTTGATTTTACCAATTCTTCTGTCAGCTTCAACACTTCAAGCTTTGAAATTTTCAGACCTGCCGCAATATCGTCCGCACTGCATGGCCTGCGCATCAGCATTTCAAGCACATCATTTGCCGTTGCTTTGAACTTTTGATCTATCGCCCCTTTAAAATCGGCTATAACTTCCGCGTTTTCACCAATAATTTTTGCGATTTGTTCGAGTCTTGCTTTTGTTACAGGATTAACCTTCTCGGCAGGCGGTCTGCTGACCGTATTTAGCTGAACTTTATCAGGCTGAATCTTTTTAATGCATGCCGCGATTTTATCTACTTGTTCATCACTGTCGTTTATGCCCGCAATGAAGAAAACCTCCAGCAGATATTTTCCTTTATATTCCTTGCGAAAATCGATTAGCCCCTGAAGCATTTTATCGAATGTCAGCCCTTCTACAGGCCTGTTAATCTTTTTAAATGTTTCTTCATCGCCCGCATCCATTGAAGGCAGAACGATATCCGCCTGTAAAAGGTTTTGGCGAACTTCCGGCATAAACAACAAAGAACCGTTCGTTATCACAACAACCGGAACAGGGGTAATTTTCTTTATTTCAGAAATCAGTTTGCCGCAATCATTGTATAATGTCGGCTCACCTGAACCTGATAAAGTAATACAATCCGGTTTTAACTCAAGTTTGTTCTTTAGTTCGGCGATTATTTCATCGACACTTACCCATGTTTTGCGGCTAATTGTTTTATCCGTAGTCAGGCCTACCTGACAATACAGACAATCATAACTGCATGTTTTCGGAGGTATAAGGTCTATTCCTAATGATCGGCCGAGCCTTCGTGAGGGCACCGGCCCAAAGATGTGCGCTTTCATTTTGTCTTTCATATAGCTTCATACTCGCAAGTAGTACCCGCTGAACACATAAAACATCGTCTTGGATATTGCTTCCTGAATTCCAGTGCGGCTTCAAGACCCGTACAATGACCGGGACTGATGCTTTGCACCCCAAATCGTTCGAGATTATCAATCACTTTCGATAACTTGGCTTTTCCGCTGCCTATCAGGTGAAAACCGCCCATTATCGTATTAACGTTTCGTACGCCCGAAGTTTTTGTAACGTGATCCAATGTATTTATCACACCCGCATGTGCGCAGCCGAATATTACAACCAGCCCGTTTGCGGTATTAAAATACATTGCCTGGTCATCCAGAAGAACATCCGGTTCATCGCCCTGCTCATCGAGGAAGAATTCATTTTCTTCGATTTCGAAATTATTTGTTCGGGGTATTTGCCCGCTCACGAAAAGGCCGGGTACGATTTCAGTCCGTTCGGTTGTCCAGATAACTTTATTTCTATCGGAATGATCAGTTATGATTTTTTTCGAACCGCCCGTTATTCCAATTGCCCTGCTTGAACCGCCGGAATAGGAGTATTTTTTGTCAAGCGCATCGGGATGTAAATAAACTTTTGCCCTTGTCGCTATATTAAGAACAGGTTCAAGACCGCCCGTATGGTCATAATGACCGTGACTAATAACAATCGCGTCTGCTTCCGCAAGTTTGATGCCTAGAATTTCAGCATTGCGGGTTATTACTCCGCTAGCGCCGGTATCGAAAAGGATTTTATGTTTGCCATATTCAACCCAGAAACTGATTCCATGCTCTGAAACAAGGCCGTCGCCTTCGGCGGTATCTTCTATAAGTGTAGTTATTTTAACTTTTTGTGCCATAATTAGCTATTTATATTCAAAACATCGTTTGTTTTCAACAAATTATACGTTTGATTAGAAAGATTGTTGTGGTTTAAGGTTTAGCGATACAATTCTATGTTCACCATTTAAAATAGCATGAAAAATGTCGATAAAACAATCCCGCGGCACGCATTGTGATAACTGCCTGAATTTCTATTGCAATTGCCGCAAAAAGGTTTAGATAAATGACAGAAGGTGAACTGGTCGCGACATCTTTGTAAATCGGGCTTTCAAAATGAAGATAGAAAGCAATTAAAAAAAGGCTGGAAAGAAATAAATAAGGGCGGAAACCTTTAACTATCGGGGTAAAAAAATCCGGCCTAATCAGGTACATAAAATCCCGCGTAATGCTTAATGTTATCACTACCATTGGAAAAAGGAACATCGCCAAAGCGATGAAAGGCAAAATCGCCCAATCGCTTTTTATTCCTATAGCGTTGAAAATATTTTTAAAAATTATCGCCGGAATGAGAGTGATTATAAGTGCCAAAATGAATGAATACAAAGATTGGAATACGATTGCCGCATAACCCAAACCGCCATTAAATGTAATTTCAGGCAACGCTTCGACATCGAATGCGGTAGAGGCGACAATTTCCGCAAAACAGTAAAAAAGTCCGCCATAAACCAGAAGTGCAATTATCCAGCCGATAGGTAAAAAAATTGTAATGCCCCGACAGGAATAAGCATAATTCGCGTGAAAAGTATAAAATTTCAGGGTTGCCAAAAAGATAATCAAAATAAGCAGCGGCAGACTCTGAAAAGAGAAAATAGTACGCCATGAATATTTGTATAATGCTTTATAAAAGCCCGGCAGCGGTGAACCATATTCTCTTTTTTCAGGCTCTATGATTTTTACTTTTTCATTATCGTTTTGCGGAATAAAGAACCGCTGCCCACACCTCAAACAATGCGCCCTCCTGCCTGCGTATGTATCCTTGAACGCACAAACGAATTTGCATTTCGGACAATTGAAAGTAATAGTCATAGTGAAAAGTTAATAGTGAAAAGTGAATAGTTGTACATAAATTTGTCATCTACACTATTCACAATTAATTTTTAACCCCTTCCTGCTCGTTTTAATGTTTGAAATAAGCATTGCAATTAATTCATTACAATCAAACTGAAGACTGGAAAATAATTTCATATTTATAAAGTCAGTATCTTTTAGCAAACTAAGCCAATAATCAGTTTCATTTGCCTCTTTTAATGCTATACCCATTTTATTTGTAAAATCTGCTTTGCTCTGACCAAACTGGGCTTCTCTAACAAGTGCACCAATAGCAGTTCCACTTCTTAAAATTTGCTTGCTCAAGACAAATTCATTTTTCTCATTACGCAAATATTGAGACAATTTAACTATACGAATCGCAAAATCATAACTTTTATTTTTTAGAATAGATTCCTTCACTAATCACTCATCACTTTAAACTATTCACTTAAACTGTAACAGTGTTCATAGCGTCGATGAAGGACTGATAATCGTTAACCCATTTTTTGGCTTCGAGCAAATCAACCTTGCCGGTTTTAACAAGCCTTGCCAGGTGAATTTCAAACGTTATCATCTTTTCATCCTGTTTATCACGAGTTTTCGTTTGTAATTGAGAGTAAAGCTGTTCGATTTTGCCAATGCGAATCAGGTTTGCGCACGCATAATTATTATTCATAATTTCCATGCAGATTAACCTGCCTGAACCATCTTTCTTGGGTATCAATTTTTGGCATACAACATACGCAAGCCCAAGCGATAGCTGATTTCTGACCTCGTCCTGCCTTGAAGCTGGGAAATAATCCAGCACTCTTGTGATAGTACCCGTAACGTCGCGCGTATGCAAAGTAGAAAAGACAAGATGGCCTGTCTCTGCCGCCATTAATGTCATCGCAACCGTTTCCGCATCTCGCATTTCACCGACAAATATAACATCCGGGTCTTCGCGAAGCATATATTTCAAACCATCGGCAAACGATGGCGTATCGCGACCAACCTCGCGCTGTGAAATGACAGAATTTTTCTGATGCAGGATATATTCGATTGGATCTTCAACCGAAATTACTCGGCACGCTTTTATTTCGCTGATTCTGTCAAGAAATGAGGCGATCGTCGTCGATTTGCCCGCACCTGTAATACCCGTAAGAAGGACAAGCCCGTTCTGCAAATGTACTATATCTTTATAAACACTGTTGGGAAAACCAATCTCTTCCAGAACAGGAACATCGCTGCCAAGTGCCCTTATTGCCGCTGCCGGCCCGTCATTATCCATAAAAACATTGATTCGAAATTGCAGGCCGCCATAGCTGTATGAAGAATCAACATTATTTTTCGCTTTGAATTCCGCGACTTTCGCTTCGCCCAGCAGAGGAAAAATTAAATCTTCAGCGATTTTTCGCGTAACGATTTCGCCGCGAAGTTTCATCAGGTTGCCGTCAAAACGATACGCAGGCTGAACACCCACTTTTATATGCAAATCGGAAACCCGCATGACGCCATGCCTTTTAAAATAGGCAAGCATATCTTCCATGCTCCAGTTGCCGAACTCCGCATTTTTATAAACCTTGGCATTTATCGAATACTCTTCGGCCATATTTATTCCTTTCAACGAAGTTCATCAATTTTATGCTTTCGCATTGGAAAAATCAATTGCAAATGGTATTTAAAGTTTTTTTGCTTTATTAGTAAGATATGGTATTATAGAGGTTTAAGTAAAAAAGGTAAAAATGTCGGAAAACAGGGAACAAAAATTCGTTGAAATGTGCCTCGGCGATCACCTCGAAGAATTAAGGTTGCGTTTGATTCTTGCCCTTGTAGGTTTAGCACTTGGCTTGGGAATTTGCCTGTTTTTCTCACAGTATTTCCTTAAACTGTTGGCTGAACCATTTTTTTCCGTTCAAAAAGCCACAGGTCTGCCTGCTACATTACAGGCGATAACCCTGTCTGAAAAATTCATGGTATATATGAAAACCGCTCTGCTTTTCGGTGTCATTTTTTCTTCGCCCTGGATTTTCTATCAGATATGGAGATTCATTTCAGCTGGCCTGTATGAAAACGAGAAAAAATTTATCTATATAATTTCTCCAATCTGCGCTCTGCTTTTCGCGTCCGGTGCGATGTTCTTCCTCTTGGTAATTTCTCCTTTAATGATTCGATTTTTCATTGCGTTTGACCCTGGAATCGAGGGAATACAGGACAGGATAACATTTTCCAGTTATGTCAGTTTTATGCTTTTGATGATGCTTGTATTCGGCGTATGTTTCCAGCTGCCGATCGCGATTGTCGCCGCAAATAAGATTGGCATTGTTACTGCCGAAATGTTAAAGAAGGCAAGAAAATTTGTTATTCTCGGTATAGTCATTGTGGCTGGAGTCGTTACGCCTTCGCCTGATATGATTAGTCAAATCGCACTTGCCGTGCCGATGTATATTCTTTTTGAATTGGGACTGCTCTTCTGCCGTTAATAAAATATAACAAATAAATTATTTACAGTGTAAATCCGCGTCCGCGTAAATCCGTGTCTAAACATAGTGTTAATCCGTGTCTTTGTTTAAACTTTCGGCTGATCTTTATCCGATACCTTCTTTTCAATTTCATCCTGCGTTTCGTTCATACCCTTTTTAAATTCTGTCAGACTTTTGCCCATCGAACGCGCAACTTCCGGCAAACGTCTGCCGAAAAGAATCAATGCGATTACGAGAATGACTAATATTTCCGGCCAACCAAGCGACCATGCCAAAATGCCATTAGCAGTTTCCAACATATTTATCTCCGTATTCTAAACCAAATCAACTAAAGTTGACTATCAGACGTATAACAGTATAATTATAAACAATTAACGTTGCAAGGTAATAAAAGTATATGCCGACAAGCAGGAAGCAGTCAATAGTAAGTTTTTTTGTGATAATTGTGCTTATAAGCATAGCTGTCGCGATTGGAATCAAGCAGCAGCGTTACTCAACAGAAGATACAGTTCTAAAAACAAATCTGTTCATTGAAAAACTAATACCGACAACAGACATAGAGAACTATTCCCCATCAAACCTATATGAAAAAATCGATGGAAAAGCCGATTTATACCTCAATAATGGCTTTGTTTCACTTCAATGGCGAAGATACGCCGACACTTCAACACCGGACAACTGGGCCGAAATCTATCTATTCGAATTAGGTAATCCTGAAAATGCCTTCGCGGTTTACAGTATGCAGCGAAGAACAGAAAGCTCGCCTCTGGACTGGGCACAATTCGGTTATGCGACATCAGATGCGATTTACGCCGCCGCCGGAAAATATTATATCGAAGCGCCTATTTCTTCCGATGATTCCGCTCTTTTAAATACCGCATCAGCCGCAGTTAAAAACCTTATCTCATCGTTGTCTGCCGGCAAAGCTGAAATACCATATATTAACCTCTTTCCAAAAGAAAATCTCCAGACCCAGACTTTTAAATTCATAAGTGCCGATGCATTCGGAAGTGATTTGAAAAATGTTTTTGCCGCTGATTACAAAATCAATGAAAAAACGATTACCGCCTACATAACAAAAGACGCAACAGGCGAAATATTTGATAGTTACTCCAAATTTCTTACAGACAATGGCGGAACAGAACTAAAAATCGATTCTAAGATACCGCAGTGCAAAGCTGTCGACCTTTTCGGAACCACTGAAATTGTTTTCCGTTCAGGTCAGTATTTCGCAGGAGTTCGCGGCACTGCTCCAATAAATGATTTCAAACAAACTGCTGAAAAACTTTTTGAAAGTTTATCCAAACAAAAATGACCTCACACGATAAAATTTCCAGAAGAGAATTTTTTGCACGAACCGCAAAAGCGGGACTTTCTGTCGCCGCTGTTGCAGGTGCAGCCAAATTGCTCTATGAAACTGATGTAACAAAGATGTTTTCAACATCTGACTCGATTAAGGGATTAAAAGATTTTTCTGTCTCCCCAATAAGCGGGCAAACAATGGCTGTCGTTACCTCTGCAAACCGAACCGCATCTGTTAGCAAAGCAATCGAACTGCTCGGCGGAATAGACAGATTCGTAAAACCCGGCGAAAAGGTGCTTATAAAGCCCAATATCGGCTTTTCGCGTCCGCCCAGAATTTGCGCCACAAGCCACCCTGATATAATTTCAGAAATAACCCGCCTTTGCTACGAACATGCGAAAGCAAAAAAAGTTTACATCACAGACAATCCAATCAACGACCCTATAAGCTGTTTTGAGATTAGCCAGATAGCCGCGGCAGCCGAAAAAAGCGGTGCGGAAATTATCCTCCCCAAAAAAAATCTCTTCAAGCCTGTAACGCTCGAAGGCGGTAAGTTGATTCATAACTGGCCTTTCCTCTATGAGCCAATCGCCGGGGTTGACAAGGTCATTGGCGTTGCGATTGTTAAAGACCATGCCCGAAGCGGCGCGTCGATGACAATGAAAAACTGGTATGGCCTTTTGGGCGGCGGCCGGAACATGTTCCATACCAATATCAATACGATCATTACCGAACTTGCGACCCTCATAAAGCCAACACTCGTGATTCTCGACGCTACTGAAATAATGGTTTCAAACGGCCCCACCGGCGGCTCTACTTCAGACCTGAAAAGAACTAATATGATGATCGCAAGCTGCGACCAGCTCGCCGCTGATAGTTTCGGCGCAAGTCTGCTCGATTTCAAACCCGAGCAACTCCCCTATCTTGTAAAAGCACAGGAATTGAAAATCGGTACAACTGATTATCAATCCTTAAAACCAATTTTTGCTAATATGGAAGGATAAATAATGAAAAGGAATTTGTTTGTTTTAATTGTTGTTGGTCTGCTTCTTTCGCAATCTTTTGCCATTGATTTGCAAAATCCATTTCTAACTCAAGGCAACTGGTATAAAGCTAATCTGCATACACATACCACCCTTTCAGATGGCGACGTGAATCTGCCCGTACGTGTTAAACAGTACCGCGATGCAGGTTATCAGATCATGGCCATAACAGACCATGAAAAAACAAATAACGTAGAAGGATATTCAGACGCCAATTTTCTGCTCATTAGCGGAATGGAAACACATCCCAAAAGTAATTCTCCAGTGCCTTATCATTTTGTATGCATAAATATCCCGCAAACTCTGACCTTCGCCAAAGATGTCAACGCAACAGAACGCATTAGTCAGGTCAAAGCCGCCGGCGGAGAAATTATCTTCGCACATCCATACTGGTCAGGCCATACTATCAACGATATGCTCGCTGTAGATGGTTACATCGGCGTTGAAGTATATAACAGCGAATTCTATCGCCTTGGCAAAGGTTACAGCTCCATTCAGTGGGATCAATACCTCAACACAGATAGAATCATTGGCGGAGTAGCAGCCGATGATGTCCATCGAAGTTCACTTGTCGGCCAAAGCTGGATTATGATAAAAGCAAATGAACTCACAACAAATGCCGTCATGGATGCTTTAAGAAAAGGCATGTATTATGCCTCAAACGGCCCACAGTTTGAGGATTTCAAAATCGAAGGCGAAAACATCATCGTTAAATGCTCGCCTGTTACTGAAATTTGCTTCATGGGACCATATACTTACAGCAGTAACTTCATGGCAGAAAAAGGAAATACTATTACACAGGCAACGCTTAAAATTCCAAAAAAAGCTAAATGGCTCCGTGCCGAAATCGTCGATGCTGACGGCAGACACGCATGGACAAACCCTATCGTCATTAAAGCAGAAAATACACAGTAATAATATGAAAATAACAACAGCTAGAAAAATCAGTCAGGTGTTCTTTTTCACATTGTTCATCTGGCTTTGCATAGTTACAACTGTCGGAACAGAAGTTTGGCAGCTCCGCGGCTGGCCTGTAAATATTTTTCTGCACCTTGATCCTCTGGTCGCCATCGCAACAGTTATATCGACACATAAATTGTTTGCCCCTCTGCTTTGGGCATGTTTAACAATTGTTCTAACTATATTAATAGGACGATTTTTCTGCGGCTGGCTCTGCCCGTTCGGCGCCTTTCATCAGTTTATCTCTTTTCTTTCTTTTCGAAATCGCAAAAACGCCGATTTAATCGCCGCCCACAAATACCGCAAAGCACAGAATATAAAATATTATATTCTTATTATATTTCTGTTAATGGCGGCTCTGCCCGGCATGGCAAATCTGCAAAGCGGCCTGCTTGACCCTATTCCTTTATTTACAAGGTCTGTCAATCTGCTGCTTTTGCCGATTGCTCAAACATCGCTGAACTTAACCGAGCGTTTCTATCGAACAGCACTGCCGATACTCGCTGTTTTCATGATTTTTACAGCTTTGAATTTTCTCGTTCCCAGATTCTTTTGTTTGTTCATCTGTCCGCTTGGCGCTCTTTTCGGAATTTTAAACAGGTTTGCCATTTTCAGAATCAATCGAAATTCAAAATGTACAGATTGCAAAATGTGCAATAAAAATTGCACAGGCAATTGCCAGCCCTCTGAAACAATCAAGCAAAGCGAATGCCTCATGTGCATGAACTGTCTGGACGATTGCAAATTTGATGCGATCGACTACAGCACAGTTTCAAGTAAAAATATGCAGATTTCGCCCGACATTTCCCGCAGAGGATTCCTTGCCGCCTCATTCACCGGCCTGATGGCTGTCCCTGCTCTAAAGCTCGCAAAAACGGAAGCGGATTCCACCAGTATAATAAGGCCTCCCGGCGCTTTGCCCGAAAAAGAATTCATCAAAAGATGTATCAAATGCGGCCAGTGCATGAAGCTTTGCCCGACTAATGTAATACAGCCCGCAGGTCTGGACGCAGGCTTAACAAATCTCTGGACTCCGACAATGAACAACAGAATCGGAACCAGCGGCTGCCAGCTCGATTGCGTCGCATGCGGATTCGTATGCCCAACCGCCGCAATCAGACCATTAACCCTTGCTGAAAAACTCGGCAAAGGAAAATTCGCCGTCGATGGCCCTGTAAAAATCGGAACCGCCGCTTTCGACCGCTCAAAATGCCTGCCCTGGGCACATAACACACCCTGCATTGTCTGCCAGGAAAATTGCCCCGTAAGTCCAAAAGCCATTTACACAAAGGAGGTTTTTGTTACTGTTCTTTCGTCTAGCCTGGATTTATTTAATAGTATTACGGGAAGTATTAAATTAAAAGAATCTGTGATGATTCCAGATAAATTTGCCACCGGAGATTATTATTGCCTATATAGTAATAATGGAAATCCCGTTCGTAAGAAAATAATTTCAAACACTGCCGATGAAATTGTATTCTCGCCGGATAATCCGCCGGCATCGATGTATAAATTGGAAAATGAAATCCAGATTCAAGTAAGATTGCAGCGTCCGTATGTAAATTCATCAAAGTGTATTGGATGCGGTATTTGCCAGCATGAATGTCCATTAACAGGCAAAGGCGCAGTTATCGTATCTGCCTATGGACAAACCAGGGAAAAGTAAATATAATAAAACAAATATTTAGCCCCCAGATTCATTCTGGGGGTTTAAAAAAAATTTTGGGGACAATATAATGAAAAACAATTCAATGAACAGACGTGAATTTTTCAAAACCGCTGCCGGCACAGGTCTTGCCGCTGCTATTACTTCAGGAATCTCTATCGCAAATGCTATAGACCCAAATAAACCAGCCGACAGCAACAAACCCGCAAAAGCTTCTTATCCCAAAGTGCCCACAAGACAATTGGGGCGAGCAAAGGTTGATGTCCCCGCCCTTTCGCTTGGCGTCATGTTCGATGCCACCCAAACACAAATATTGCTTTATAAATCTATGGATTGGGGAGTTACTTACTGGGACACCGCCCACGGCTATGCCAACGGCAAAAGCGAAGAAGGCATTGGAATGTACTTCGCGAAAAATCCAGACAAACGCAAAGAAGTTTTTTTGGTAACAAAGGCTTCCGGCGCAAATGATTCCGCCTCGCGAACAAACCTCCTGCAAACTTCGTTTAAACGAATGAACACGAATTACATTGATTTATACTACGGCGTCCATGCGTTGGACAACCCCGCAGACCTTAACGAGGATTTGCGCAAATGGGCCGAAGATGCTAAGGCTAAAGGCCAAATCAAATATTTCGGTTTTTCAACACACAAAAATATGACTGCCGTTCTCGAAGCCGCCGCCAAAACCGATTGGATAGATGCGATTATGACCAGCTACAATTTCAGGCTCATGCGCGACCCCAAATTCATAGCCGCTGTCGATGCATGCAAAGCAAAAGGGATCGCCCTGATTGCGATGAAAGTACAGGCCGGAAGGTCAGACAACGCAGACGATAAACCGCTCGACAGGCATTTCCTCGACAAAGGCTTTACCGAAGGTCAGGCCAAGATTAAAACCGTTCTGCAGGATGACAGAATATGCTCGGCATGTATCGGAATGAAAAGCATTGCTCTTTTGACTTCAAACGTCGCTGCCGTTCTCGATAAAACAAAATTGACACAAAACGATATTGATTTTCTTGACCAATATGCGAAAGAGACTTGCGGCGGATATTGCACCGCATGCGGCCTTTGCGCTTCAGCGGTCCCGCAAATGCCGTATATCAGCGATGTAATGCGTTCTCTGATGTATCACCATAAATATGGCGAAACGAAAATGGCAAAAGATCTTTTCGCGCAGGTACAGGCGAAAGCGAATTGCAGAATCGCCGATATCGATTTTAGCAAAGCTGAGCATCTTTGCCCGAATGGAAACAGGATTGGCGAATTAATGCTCCAGGCCCAAAACCTTCTTGCCTGATCATTCTGAACCAGCTTTTTTCTATATACGAGATACGTCGGAGCGAAGCGTAGACCCTCGTAGAGGGCTGAACGCTCTGCGCTATTTTTCATTTTCGCGCAAGTTTCAAAAAAAATATTCACAAAATTCATTCGCCCCCACCCGTTTCCCTTCGATTCCCAACTGAAAATATGGTATAATATGATTTAGAAAAATCTTGGATTTAATGTAGGGGCAGACCCATGTGTCTGCCCTTTTTTAAATATAGAATTCTAAACATTGTTCCTCGACTTTAAAATTCTGACAAGTGTTTTATTTTTCATGCAAATTTTCGAATTTTTTGAGTATCTTTTCATTTTTTTTTGTAAAAAAATGAAATTCTGAAGTAAAAATAATTGTTTTTGAGTGCGTTTTTTTATTTAGCACTGTTTTCTTATGCGTATTTGACAATAAATGACATAGAAATGACATCGGCGCGACAAAAAACAACCTAAATGAAGCAAAAAATGGTATCTTTGTGACAAGTATTTTTTTAGTTTCAGGTCATTGAGCAAACGCCGCTTCAATCAATTCATCAAAGGTTGGCGCATACCCCTGCCATGCTTTTAAAACCATTCCATCACGCAATACAACAACAACCGGCGTTTCGACGTACCACGCTTTCACATCGCTAAGTTTGCCGCGATTTACTTTTGTATTCGCCGGCACTAATTGCAAATCTCCAGTTTCATAAGGCTGCATTTCGATAAACGCCATATCTACATTGTTGCCCTTGAGGTCGCTATACATTTTTTCATATTTCGGCAATGCTTCCCTGCAATCCGGGCAATCGTTGTGATACATAAACACAACCCATTCGCCTGTTTGGATTTGGTCTTTAATGTTAATAAAATCAAGCAATTGCCATCTTTGTTGCGGCGTCCAGTTTTTCACATCCAGCACTTCATATTTTTCACTGACCATCGGCGGCTTGTTTGCAATCAAAACATATTCGATAGTCGGGAGCAAAATAAATGTCGGTATCGCAATGGCTAAAAAGTATGAAAGTTTTGGCCACGGCGGCGGGAAAAATTTCTCACCTTTGGGTCTGAATATCGCAAAAGCAAGAAACAAAGGTATATCGACCAATGTAAGCGTAACCCACGGATTTACGTGTACAAGCCCGAAACAGCCGCACGATTCAGCCCCGACAATTCCTTTTTGAAGAGTAACGCCGATGAAACCTGCAAAAGCTAAAAGCCCAAGAAGCCAGGCAACTTTCCGAAACAATCCGCTTAAAAGCCAAATAGCAAGCCCCAGTTCCAGCGGTATCTGGATAAGGAAAAACACCCACGATTCCCAAAAACCTTTGCTTAAAACAGGTTCCGTTAAAAGCTGCTGAATCTTGAGAATTGAAGCAATCAGCAAAACAAGTCCGGCAATAAACATTACAATCTTATTAGCTTTTTTCATATCCATAGGTATTTAACCAATAACCAGGAAACAAACTCAATTTATGCTCTCATGTGCAGGCCGCCATTGACGGCTATATATTCACCAGTTATAAAACCGCTTGCCTTGCTTGCCAAAAACAGTATCGCTTTTGCTACATCTTCCGCATTACCATTTCTGGCCAAAGGCGTTTGCAAAGCTACCTGCGCTCTACGCTCAGGCGTGCTGAACTGTTCGTGAAAACGGGTTTCGATCAGCCCCGGCAGCACCGAATTGACGCGAATTCCAAAAGGCGCAAATTCCTTTGCCATCGCGATTGTCATTGTCGCTATAGCCGCTTTTGCACTTGCATAAATTCCCCCGCCAACGGAGCCGGCCGTGTGGCCAGCTATCGAGCCGATATTTATAATGCAGCCTTTTGTTTTTTTCAAACCTTCAAGAGCCGCCTGTGTCGCAAGGAATGTACTTTTTACATTCGTCGCGAAAACGTCATCGAAATATTCTTCCGTCGCATCGGCGAAAGTCTGGCGAGCAATTAACGAACCTGCATTATTTACGAGAATATCGATTTGGCCTGCGGCTTTTTCAAAATCCTTGATCATTTTAAAAACTTGCGCTTTATCACGCATATCAGCTTTGAGCAAACAGCCTGACGAAAGTTTTTGTACCTGTGCGAAAGTATTTTCGCCGCCCTGCTGCGTTCTGAAATAATGAACCCCGACAAAACAACCCTGCTGGGCGAACATTTGAGCGGTTGCCGCCCCGATACCGCTGCTGGAACCGGTAACAAGAACTTTCTTGCCTTTCAAATCATCGTATATCATTAATTTACAGGCTCCTTTTCTTTAATCTGCTGAAGCTGCATAACAAATTTATCCAGTTTTTTCTGACCCTCATCATGCTTGCATTGCGCATTTCGCAGGTGATTGCCGAGCGTATCCCACATACTCAAAAAATCGCCAAAAGAATTTTTCAACGTATTAAGGTTCTGACGAATCTCCGCGGCCTGTTTTTCAATCTGCATACCATGAAGGCCCATAACGATAGTCATAAGATAAATATAAAGCAGGTTTGGCGAAACCGGAAATACTTTTCTTTGCAGCGCATAATCCTGAATACTCAAATTATCATCAGAATTTTTGACCATCGCTTCATAATAAATATTTTCAGCGGGCATGAACATAATCGCGAAATCAAGCGTTCCTTCTTCCGGCTTGATATAGCTTGCCGAAATTTTATCTATATGATTGCGGACATCTTTTAGAAATTCCCTGCGCGCTTTTAAGCGGTCGCCGTCGCCGTTGGTCTGCTGCAATTTTTCAAAATTATTAAGCGGAAACTTCGCATCGATAGGCACTGAATACTTGGGCATTTTTACCAGCCCGTCAACTTTTTTGCCGTCTCGAAATGAATGTTGCAAAGTAAAACTTTCGGCAGGCAGTATCGAAGCAAGGACATTTTCAAGCGACCATTCGCCAAGACTGCCCCGAAGTTTAGGACTTCCAAGGATTTGCTGTAAGCTTTTTATATCCGTACCAAGCTCGATTATCCTGCTGTTAGCACCCTGAAGCAGGCCTAGCTGCGAACTTAAATCTTTGAGAGTTTGGGAATGAAATTGCAGGTTTTTATTAACCGTATCCTGATTTGTAATTATGGATTGCTGAAGATTTTGAGTAATATTTTGCTGATTATCTTTTAAGTCTTTAAGCTCCTGCAGAAAATTTCTGGCCTGCCAAAGCCATAAATAAGCAGCTATTGCCGCCAAAACCAGAAAAACAAGAATGATAACCAGGGTTTCCATCAAATATCCATATTCATTAATTCCGGGAAAATTATAGCTTTTTTCCTTCAGCCTCTCAAGGAGTTTTTTAAAAGAAAGTAACCCGAATTCGTCTGCTTGCACAATTATAACATTAAAGGTATATTAGATTCATTCTACGAAAAGGAAAAAGGTATAGCCAAGCAAGGAACATATCTATGAAGAATTCAAAAAAGCAATTAATCTTATCCCTAATAGCTGTGTGTTTTTTATTTGGCGGGGTTTTCTTTGTGCTTATTAGAAATGGAAACCTGCTGGCAGACCTTGATGATGCAAAAGCTATAAAATTCAAGGATAACAGGCCAACTCAATGGGCAATTCCAATTGAACAAGAAGGATTGCCGAATTTTCATAAAGTTTCAGATGTCTTATACAGAGGCGCACAACCTGATGCGCAGGGAATCGCGAAATTGAAAGAGATGGGAATAAAAACAATCGTAAATTTGCGTTCTTTCAATTCAGATAAAGGTGAAATCGGAAAAATTGAAATCGGATATGAGCATATTTTCTTCAAAACATGGCACCCGGAAGAAAAAGAAATTAAACGTTTTTTAGCAATTATAACAGACCCGTCCAAAACGCCTGTATTTGTTCATTGCCAGCATGGTGCCGACAGGACAGGTTTAATGTGCGCAATTTACCGCATCGCAGAAAACGGCTGGACAAAAGAGCAGGCTTTGGATGAAATGATGTACGGCGGTTTCGGTTTCCATGCGGTTTGGGGGAATTTGATTGAATATTATAAAAATCTGGATATTGAAAAGATCAAAAATAGTATATCTAAAGATAAATAATTGCTATAAAAGTAAGATTTAAATCCAGCGTTCCAAAAATCTGGCGAAAACGATACTGCTCATAATTACAATTATTGACAAGACCAAACCTATGTCGAGATATCGCATATAATCATAAGAAATCGTCAAAACTATAATAGAAAAAACGACAACAATTTGACTTGTCTGCACCGCAAAAAAACGCTCAACAATTTTTCCTCTCAAAACTATTATGAAACACGGCATTAATCCGGCAAATAAAGCCATTGAGCCGATTAACCAAATTACAAATTGATTCTTCAATTTGGTTCTCCTATTTTGTTTAGTTTATCACCTCATTATAAATTGTTCGCATAGTTATATACTCGAATTTAATAAGATTATTACTTTGTTGAATAATCACAATAAATATTAAGTATGCAGCGATTCATATTATTACATTGAACCAAACGTCAATTTTGACGCAAGCGAACCTTTAGGCAGCTTATTGTTAGATGCTACCGGTTTAACTTTAGGTTCAAATCTCGGTTTCTTGTTATTGGAATGTATTTCTGGAGCAGGTTTTGTTCCTGGTTTGGATTTCATGCTCAAAGAAATGCGCTTTCTTGCAATATCTACTTCCACGACCTTAACTTTTACTTTCTGCTGGACTTTAACTACATCATTCGGATCTTTAACGAACTGATCTGAAAGTTCGCTAATATGCACCAGGCCATCCTGATGAACACCAATATCAACAAAAGCACCAAAGGCCGTAATATTTGTAACAATGCCGGGTAATTCCATACCAATTTTTAAATCGGCCATTTCGTGAATTTTTTCGTCAAAGCTGAAAAGCTCAAACTGTTTTCGCGGGTCACGGCCGGGCTTGCTTAATTCATTTTTTATATCTATCAGCGTCGGCATACCTACAGTATCGCTAACATATTTTTCCAATTTTATTTTATCGCGAAGCTGCGAATTGCTAATCAAATCCGCAACCGAACAATTCAAATCTTTCGCCATCGCTTCAACAATAGCATAACTTTCTGGATGCACTGCACTAGTATCAAGAGGGTTCCGGGCATCACGGATTCTTAAAAAGCCTGCGCATTGTTCAAATGTTTTGCCGCCAAGGCCGGAGACTTTCTTCAGACTTTCACGTGACACAAATGCGCCATTTTCATTTCTGTGCGAAACGATATTTTCGGCTAATTTCGGGCCTACGCCTGAAACATACGTCAAAAGCTGCTTGCTGGCGGTATTAACCTCTACGCCGACAGCGTTTACGCAGCTTCCTACTGTATCATCCAAGCATCTTTTCAAAAGAGTCTGGTCAATGTCATGCTGATATTGTCCTACGCCTATAGATTTGGGGTCAATTTTTACAAGTTCAGCAAGAGGATCCATTAATCTTCTGCCAATCGATACCGCCCCTCGAACGGTAATATCGTAATCCGGAAATTCATCGCGGGCTACTTCCGATGCCGAATAAATGCTGGCTCCGCTTTCGTTTACCATTACGATATGAATTTCTTTGGGCAGGCCGATGTTGCGGACGAAAGTTTCTGTCTCACGGCTTGCGGTACCATTTCCAATAGCTATGGCCTCAATCTTAAATTTCTGGCACCATGCAGCAATTTTAATTCCTTCGGTTCGGGAAGCTTCAGCGCCGAGAGGGTGTATAACATCGTTATAAAGCAGTTTACCCTGCCTGTCCAAACAGACAACTTTGCAGCCTGTTCTGAAACCCGGGTCTATAGCTAAAATTGCTTTCTGGCCTAATGGCGAGCTTAAAAGCAGCTGCCTTACGTTTTCAGCGAAAACTTTTATGGCTTCTTCATCGGCTTTCTTTTTGCTTTCCAGCCGCATTTCCGTTTCCATCGAGAGCATTATCAATCTCTTGAAGCTGTCTCTAATGGCAAGCTTAACCTGCTCACCTGCGGGATTGGAAGCTTTGATAAATATCGAATTTAGAATCGAAACGGCCTCGTCCTCCTCAACGATAACACGCAGGACAAGCAGTTCCTCTTTTGCGCCTCTTCGCATAGCAAGGATACGGTGAGAAGGCACTGAAGAGAGCGGTTCCGACCAGTCATAATAATCCTTATACTTAATCGCCTCTTCTTCTTTGGCTGGAACTACTTTGCAGACATAGTGGCTTTTGGCCTGATAAAGTGAACGCATGGCCGCTCTTGCCTGCTGGTCTTCGCTGACCCATTCGGCGATAATATCACGAGCGCCTGCAAGCGCATCTTCGACAGTTTCCACGCCCTTTTCTTTATCGATGTATTTTTCAGACTCTTTGAGTAAGTCAAAACTGCCCTGCTCGAAAATCAATTGGGCAAGAGGTTCCAGACCCTTTTCTTTGGCCATTGTGCCGCGGGTTCGACGTTTCGGTTTGAACGGAAGGTAGATATCCTCAAGAACGGCCATGGTTTCGGCGGCCATCACTTTGTCTTTCAATTCGGGTGTGAGTTTGCCCTGCTTTTCGAGAGATTCCAAAATGGCATCTCTTCTCTTATCAAGCTCGGCAAGCTGCTCAAGCCGGTCGCGGATGGCCATTATAGCTACTTCATCGAGACTGCCTGTCGCTTCCTTGCGGTAACGGGCGATAAAGGGTACTGTCGCGTTTTCAGATAATAACAGGGCAACCGCGGCAACCTGCTTAGATGAAATATTCAATTCAGAGGCTATTTTACGTATATACTTTTCTTCCATGATGCAAATTTCCTTATTTAAAAAACGCGCAAGATAAAATCATTAGAAATTAGTAATATTCCGAGGCATTTTATGTTCAAAAATAAGTTCTGACAAACATATTTTTTATAAAAAAAATGTCGATTTGATCTTGCGCAGATTTTGAAAAAAACGTTTCAAAATGACACGAAAAAGTGTGAAAAAAGCGAAAAAAAGTGTTCAAAAAGCGCCGTAAAGTGTTCCAAAAGCGTCAGAAAGTGGTCAATAAGTAGCCAGAAAGCGGTGAAAAGTGGTGAAAAAGTGGTCGGAAAGTGAGCGAGGTCTCAAGTGCACAAGGTACAAGAGCACAAGAGCACAAGAAATTATTTGTGAACGCTGAACATCGAACATTGAACATTGAACGTTCAATGTGGAATCGCCTGCGGCGATGATGTTTATTGAGTTTTGACGGTTGCGAGATAAATCGATGTAAATGTGTTAATGGGACTGTTGCAAGTATAATTTAACCACCCCCTCTGAATTTTGTTCTCAAGGCAACAAAATTTCTAAAAACTCGGGGGTTTCCCCCTACAGGGGTTTACACTTCGCTCCAACACTTCGCTCCAACGAATTAACTTGAATGAACACTATATTTCGTCAAACGTCAGCGGTATCGCGGCTCGTTTCGGATGTCGGTTTTTTCGGTTGCGAAAAACTGGATCCCCATTTTCATGGGGATGACATACAATGCGAATGGCGACAGAAAGATCGAGATTGCTTCGCTACGTCCCTTAAAGGGACTACGCTCCCTAAAGGGATTGAAATCGCAATGACGAGCGGCCTATTTGGCCGCTGCTAAACATGAACCCCGTCATGTCCCCTGCGAGGATTGAAAGATGGAAACGGTTAAACGAACCCTGCCATAGTCCCCTGCGAGGATTAAAATGATGGCAGGGCTAAACTTTTTTTTGTACTTTGTGAGGATTAAAATTTGAAATTATCGACTTCCTGTTTTGTCGGCATTGAGGCCTGTGCGCCAAGACGCGTAACACTTATTGCCGCGACTTTATTCGCATAAATGGCAGAATCTTTTAATGATTTGCCATTTGCAAGGCCAAAGGCCAATGCGCCTGTGAAGGCATCGCCGGCGGCGGTGCTGTCTATTGCTTTGACGCTGATGCGCTGGATTGTTTCTTTGCCTGCTTTATTGGCGAGCAATGCGCCTTTATCGCCAAGAGTAATAATTACATTCTTAACACCTTTTGCGAGCAGCCAATCGGCGGCTTTTGAAGCACTTTCAAAGTCTGTAACTTTTATGCCTGTTATCGTCTGGGCTTCAACTTCGTTCGGCTTGATTACATCGACCATGCTCAAGAGCTTATCGCTTAGAGGTCTTGCAGGCGCGGGGTCGAGAATGAATGGAACTTTATTTTTTGCGGCAAGCTCGGCGGCGTGCTCGACTGTTTCGATTGGTATTTCAAGCTGGCAGACAACAATGCCGGCCTTAGCGATATCTGCAGAAGCTTTGTCGGCATCGGCTGGCATTAATTTTCCGTTTGCACCGGGAACGACAATGATAATATTTTTTCCGTTATCGTCGATCGCGATAATCGCAACGCCTGAAGGAACGCCATCAAGCTGGGCGACATGTTTGGTATTGATATTTACGGATTTGAAATTTTGCAGCGATTTTTCAGCGAAGACATCTTTGCCCAGACGAGCGACAAAAATAACTTCAGCGCCGAGTTTGGCGGCGGCGACGGCCTGATTGGCGCCTTTTCCGCCGGGGGTCATGAAGAAATCCGAACCTGTGAGTGTTTCGCCTACGACTGGGATTTTATGCGATTTGGCAACAAGGTCTATATTGCTGCTTCCGATAACAACTATTGATTTTGCCATAAATAAACTCCGTTTAAATTAATCGCGAATCGACACTAATATTATCTATTTTTTAAAGCATTTGCAAAATCTTTTTTTAGATCATCAACTGATTCCAAACCTACGGAAAAGCGAATCAAAGAGTCATTGACTCCACGCTCGCGGCGTTGTTTTGGCGACATTGCAGCATGCGACATTACAACCGGATATGAAAGTATGCTCTCAACACTGCCAAGACTAACAGCGACAAGCGGAATCTTTACAGAACGAAGGAACTTGAGAGCGCTTGCGGCAGTTTTTAATTCAAAAGCAATCATGGCACCGGGGCCTTTTGCCTGTTTGAAATGTATATCGCGGCCGGGGTGATTTTTTAAGCCCGGATAATAAACTTTTTTTATCTTTGGATGACGTAAAAGCCAAAGTGCCATTTGCTGCGCGCTTTCCTGCTGCGTATTTATTCGGACAGCAAGAGTTTTAAGGCCCCTGATAGCAAGCCAGCAATCCTGTGGGCCTAAAATAGCACCAAACGCAATTTGAATCATGCGAAGCTTTTGGGCAAGCTTTTTATTATTTGTAACCGCAAGTCCCGCGACGATATCGCTATGGCCGCCGATATATTTCGTTGCGCTATGTATAACTATATCGAAATTAAAATCGAGAGGCTTTTGCAGGAACGGAGTCATGAAAGTATTATCTGTTATGGCTAGAATCTTATTTTCATGCGCAATTTTCGAGATGGCCGCAAGATCGGTAATTTTCAAAATCGGGTTCGAAGGGGTTTCAATAATAATAGCTTTTGTTCGAGGGGTGAGAGCTTTTTTTACAGCAATGAGGTTTGTGCTATCGACAAAAGTTGTTTGAAGGCCCCACTGTTTAAATACGGTTGTTAAAACCTGATACGTTCCGCCATAAATATCAATGCCAACGACAAGGTGATCGCCGGGCTGAAAGAGCATTAAAACGGAAGAGACGGCAGCAATTCCTGAAGCAAAAGCAAATCCGAATTTGGCACCTTCAAGTTCGGCGATTGCAGTTTCGAGGGCATGGCGAGTAGGATTATCGACTCTCGCATAGCAGTATTTGCCGAACTTTAGAGGGTTGGGCTGGTGGAACGTAGAGGCCTGAAAAACAGGGACACTCGAAGCGCCATCGTATAATTTTTTATCGAATCCTGCATGGATTAATTTGGTCCGCATATCCATAGGCAAGCCTTTCATTAATTGATTATCTTCACAGGAGCAATTTTTTCAAGCGGCTCTTTAATCTGAACAGCATCACCTACGACAACTATAATCATATTATCCTGCTTGAGAGTTTTCTCGACAAGCGTTTTACAATCTTCGATAGTGGTGTTCTGCACGGACGAGAGCAGCTTGTCGAGATAATCAGGGTTTAAATTTTGAGATTGTATGAGCCATAAATCCTCGGCGATTTGCTGCGGCGTTTCACGATTGATCACGAAATTTCCGGCGATGAAAGATTTACTTTGTGAAAGTTCGGCTTCTGTCGGAAGCACGGTTTTGAGGTTCTTTATCTCGTCAAGCAAAGCTTTTACAGCATCGGCGGTTGAATCGTTTTTGCTGAAGGTAGAAATTTTAAATTCGCCTGACATTTCGTTTGCGAAATAGCCGCCAAAAACGCCATAGGTAAGGCCTTTTTCAACGCGAATGGATTTGTTGAGCCTGCTGTTGAATCCGAAGCCGAAATAATCAGAAACGATCCTGCTTGTGAAATATTCGGGCTGCATTTTTCTAGTTATGCCAAGCCGGCCGATTCGAATCTGGCTCTGCTGACTGCCGGGGTAATTAAGCAAATAAATTTGCGTAGGCTGATTGTTATCAGGAATAGCAAAATTGTTTTTAGCGACCAGAGGCTGCGAATTCTGCCATTTCGCGAAATATTTTTCAGCAAGCTCAAGAGCTTTTTCTATTGTGATATCACCGGCGAAAATAAGAACAGACTGGTCCGGGCGGGAATATGTGGACCACCAATTTTTACATAAATCGGCGGACAATTTATTGATGTCTTCAACTTCTCCAGTTGCTGTTCTGCTGTAAGGATGATTACCATAGAGCTGTTTACGAAATTCCTTGTCGGCTAAATATTCGGGAGTTTGCTGCCGGACAGCGAGATTGGTAAGCAGTTTTTCTTTTTCTTTTTCAAATTCTTCAGTTGGGAATGTCGGGTTGAAAATCACTTCAGCAAGCAAGTCCAGACCATTTTCAATTCTATCGGAAAGAGCGCTAACGGCCAAGTTCGAGGTATCGATACTGCCAGATGCGGATAAGGAAATTGCCTGGCTTTCTAATTTTTCAGCTAGCTGCGAAGCGGTATAA
>JBDKUM010000309.1:0-17133 GCA_039679715.1 Phycisphaerales bacterium | reverse complement strand
CTGGAGCGGGAAGGTTTAATTAAAATAATTATTATTAATTTTTCTATTTTGAAGGTGCTCGGATGAACGTAGCTGTTGCCAACGACCATAGAGGGATTGAAGCGAAAGAACAAATTAAAGCCATTGTTTCCGAATTGGGACACACTTGTCTTGATTTGGGTACGAATAATGATAGTCCGGTTGATTACCCTGACCTGGCATATTCCGCAGCTTCAACAGTCGCATCCAAAAAAGCCGATAGAGCGATCCTCATCTGCGGCACGGGTATTGGAATGTGTATTGCAGCCAATAAAGTTGATGGCGTTCGCGCGGCACTTTGCTATGACGAACTGAATGCTCGCATCAGCAGACAACATAATGATTCAAACATTCTGTGCCTTAGCGGCGATTTACTCGGCTCACAAGTTTTGAGAAAAATCGTCGAAGTCTGGCTTGCAACAGATTTTTCAGGCGGCAGACATCAACGCAGAGTTAACAAAATCTCCGCGATAGAGCAGGGTAAAGACCCAAGCACAATTGCCAAGCAATAGGTAGAACTGCTTATCATCAAAAATCCAAGGGAGTCTAAATTGGCTAAGACGCTGACGTATAAAATCCTCGAAAAGCATCTTGTGGATGGTGTTCTGGAAAAACAGAAACCAATCGGTATAAAAATTGATCAAACACTAACACAAGATGCAACGGGTACTACTGCATTTCTACTTTTCGAATCAATGGGCGTTGAACGTGTAAAAGCTCAAACTGCGGTAAGCTATATAGACCATAATATGGCACAGTTCGGCCCGGAAAACCACAATGATCATCTTTATCTGCAAAGTGTCGCGGCAAAAATGGGCGTATATTTTTCCCGGCCCGGCAACGGCATTTGTCATCAGGTTAATCTCGAACGTTTTGGCAAACCCGGCGCAACTCTGCTTGGCAGCGATTCGCATACTCCAACCGGCGGCGGTATCGGTATGATTGCAATCGGCGCGGGCGGCCTTGATGTTGCTGTCGCTATGGGCGGCGGCGCATTTTATCTTACCTGCCCGAAAGTCATCGGCGTTAAACTTACCGGCAAACTCCGGCCATGGGTTGCAAGCAAAGATATAATTTTAAAATTATTGAGCATTCTCACGACAAAAGGAAATGTCGGGTGCGTTATAGAATATTTCGGACCTGGGGTTTCCACCCTTACAGTTCCGCAAAGAGCGACTGTAACAAACATGGGCGCAGAGCTTGGCGTTACAACGAGCGTTTTCCCATCGGATGAGCAAACAAAAAAATTCCTCATTGCGCAAAAAAGAGAAAATGATTTCCAGCCGATGTCTGCTGATGATGGCTGTGAATATGATCGCGTGATTGAAATTGATTTATCGCAATTAGAACCTATGGCCGCTTGTTCGCCTTCGCCTGACAATATCAAAACCATTAAATCACTTGCGGGCACAAAAGTTCAGCAGGTCATTATCGGAAGCTGCACAAATTCCAGCTTTACCGATTTAATGATGGTTGCCAAAGTGCTGAAAGGTAAAACCATAAATCCGTCAGTTGAATTCGCAATCGCACCGGGAAGCAAACAAGTTATGAATATGCTTGCCGCAAATGGAGCACTTAGCGACATCATAGCTTCAGGTGCTAGAATTCTCGAATCGAGCTGCGGCCCCTGCATCGGACAAGGCTGCTCTCCTGCTGACGGCATTGTTTCAGTACGAACATTCAATAGAAATTTCGCGGGCAGAACCGGAACCAAAAATGATAATGTATTTTTAACAAGCCCTGAAATCGCTGTTCTGGCAGCTTTAAAGGGCGAAGTTGTCGAGCCCCAAAAGAGCGGCATTGAATATCCTAATATTGAAATGCCGTTTGAATTCACAGTTGACGACAATATGATCCAAAAACCGCTGTCACCTGCTGAAGCAAGAATGGCAAAGGTTATTCGCGGCTCGACTATCGTCGTTCCCGAAGCTGCGGCAAAACTGCCGGATGATTTGAATGGCAAAGTCCTGCTCAAGTGCGGCGATAAAATCACAACTGACCATATCATGCCGGCAGGAGCATTCTTGAAATATCGCTCGAACGTTCCCGAATATTCGAAATATGTTTTTAATTGTTTCAACGAACAAGGTAAACCAACTTTCGCGCAAAGAGGATTGGAGCTTAAGAAAAAAGGAACCGCTGGAATCGTCGTCGCATCTGAAAGTTACGGCCAGGGTTCATCTCGTGAACACGCTGCTCTTTGCCCGATGTATCTCGGTGTGAAAATGATTATCGCAAAGAGTATCGAGCGAATTCACAAAGCGAATTTAATTAATTTCGCCCTTTTGCCCGCTGAATTTGAAAACCCGGCAGATTACGAAAAGATAAATGCTGACGATGAACTTGAAGTTAAAAATCTAAATGATGCGATCAAATCCGACGACTTTATTATTGTTAAGGATAAAACCGCAGGGTTCGAATTCAAGTGCAGCCTGAAACTTTCACAAAGAGACCGCCAAATACTTCTCGCCGGTGGTCTGCTTAATTTCACAAAGCATGAATGAGAAAATTATAACCATCTTCGGCACAAGCAAAGCTAAAGAAGGCGATGAAATTTTTCAACTCGCCTATGAATTCGGCATGCTTTGCGGCCAATCTGGTTTCACGATCGCTAACGGCGGGTACAAAGGCACAATGATGGCCGCCGCAAAGGGCGCTAAATTAGCCGGCGGGAAAACCATTGGCGTTACCTGTACTGCTTTCGGCACAAAAGGCCCGAATGAATTTATCACACAAAACATCATCACCGAAAATCTGACGCAAAGAGTAGCTAAATTAGTTGAAATCGCGGACGCTTATGTCGTTTTGCCCGGCGGAACTGGCACACTTTTGGAGCTGGCGGAAATCTGGGAATCAACAAATAAAGGTTTTGTAAATCCCGCAAAACCGATTATACTGATAGGCAATTTCTGGAAGCCTTTAGTGGAACTAATGGCAAAGGACGATGCCGGCTGCCGTGATTGTATCGTGCAAGTCGATAATGCTGTACAAGCAGTAGGAAAATTGAAGGAATATTTTTCAAAATGAAAAAGCTTATTACAATTCAAATTATCGTGCTGTTAAGCTGCTGCTGTTTTGCGGAAGAGAATCCATTTCATAAGCCTGTGCCAATCCGCGACGGTTTCATGCTAGATGGCCTTGATGGTAAAATCACAAACCAGGGAGATAAATGGCTCTTTACTGTATATGAACCGACGACCGACGGCAAAGGTTTTCTAACATCCCCTGCGGAAATACTGCCTTCAAGTATGCTCGAAAAATTAACGAGCATAGTTACTCCTGAAACAGCATCTTTTCGCATCTGGGGAAAACTTACAACATACAATAACAAAAATTACATTTATCTTTCATATTTTTTGCAGGTCGTGAAGGTCAGCAAACCCGATGTAAATGAGCCCAATGCGGCGCCTGAATACAAGGATATGAATGAAACGCAAATCATTCCTGACGAAGCATTGGCACTTCTTAAGCCTACAAGGGTAATTAATCTTACGGAATTGCGAAAACCAATGGGTGTCGATTCAGACGGAATACTTGCCAACAGAACGGGTTTTCTGGAAAAATCGAAAGAAGACTGTTATTTTGGTTTTGACGCAATGGGACGAAATATCGATTTACTGCAATTGCCGCTTTTAAAATGCCAGGTGCTTGAAGATATTGAAAAAGAACAGAAAGCATCGGCGTTTCCGCTGCGTTTCAAAATTTTCGCGATTGTAACGAAATATAAAAACAAAAATTATCTGCTTCTCCAGCGTGCGACAAGAACTTTCACTCACGGCAATTTGGCCAGATAAAATATGCAAGAGATTCAACACATTTTAATATCACAAAAAAGCCAAAAAGATTTTTACGAAAGGCTCATTGCTTTTCGCACTAAAATCATCAATGCCCCTCTGCTTAAAGAGGAAGATTGCGACAAGGTTCGAAAAATAATCAAAGACGTTCAGCTTGAGCGGGATGAAGCTGTTGCAAGATATACTGAACAATTTGATAAGGCTGGGCTTTTGCCAACCGAGTTCAGAATTTCTAAAAAAGAACTCGATGCCGCTTACAAAAATATCGATAAAAAGCTGCTTGCGTCAATAAAGAAAAGCATTAAGAACGTAAAAGAGTATCAGAAGAAAATCTTTATCGCCAAGAACAAGAAGTTCAGCAGTACGGGAGTAAAATATACTCCTATCGAAAGAATCGGTATTTGTGTACCCGGCGCCTCTGCTCCTCTGCCATCCACTGTAATAATGACAGCAGTACCGGCACAAGTTGCGGGAGTACGAGAAATTGCGGTTGTTTCGCCCCCGAGATTTAACGGCAGTATACATCCGGTCATTCTCGCGACATGCAGAGAATTGGGAATTAACGAAGTCTATCGCATTGGAGGCGTTCAGGCTGTTGCCGCTCTTGCTTATGGAACGCAGACAATTAAACGTGTATTCAAAATCGTCGGGCCGGGCAATAGCTGGGTACAGACTGCCAAAAAGGAAGTTTTCGGTCAGGTCGATATTGATTCAATCGCAGGCCCAAGCGAAGTTCTCATTATAGCGGATAAAAACGCAAATGCTTCGTTTATAGCTGCCGATATGTTGAGTCAGGCCGAACACGCACCCGGCAGCGCGGTTCTTTTCACAGATTCGGAAAGACTTGCCGCGGATGTTCTGGAAAATTTGTTGAAACAATGCAGTAATCTTTCACGAGCAGAGGAAACTTTCAATTGTCTTTTTAATTTCAGCCTTATCGCATGTTTTAAGAACATGAAAGAAGTAATTAACGAAGCAAATAATTTCGCGTCAGAGCATTTGCAAATTCAATGTGGAAAACACAGCAGAAAAATTGCGGATAAAATCAGGAACGCAGGCGCAATATTTATCGGCGAAAACACTCCTGTTGCGACTGGTGATTATTTCGCAGGACCAAGCCACACGCTGCCAACCGGAGCAAGCGCAAGATTTTTCAGTCCTTTAAGCAGCAATGATTTTATCAAATCAACGAGTTTAATTGAATATAGCAAGAAATTGATTACGAGAAACGCAGAAGACATTATCCGCATTGCCCAAGCAGAAGGTCTGGATGCCCACGCAAAAAGCGTAAGAATAAGGGTCGAAAAATAATCAAAACCAGTTCAGCCGATGTGAGTTTTTATAATAAAATCTTCCAAGTAGATGCGCAAGAATCAAAAATACATAAATTTTAAAAAATCGATACACGCAAATTCCTGCTATATACAGTAATTTGCCTGTACATTTTGGAAGAATAAACAGTTTAACACATATTATAGCTGCAACAAAAGTCCAAAAAAGAAATACCAGCCAGATATAAAATATATGGGTATGCAAAATTGATTTATATATTATCCAGGGATTCATCCCCCACAATGATTCATGCATAATAATCGAAAGCAATGCTATAGGAAATAAAGCCGCGCTAATACCGAGTAAAATATAAAATCCTTTATCGGGTGTGTTGTATTCACCGAACGCAAATAAAAAATCAAAAATATTATCAGCTTCATTACTATAATAGAGCCGGATGACAGCAGGAAGTACAAAAACACAAAGACAAGCAACAATCCGCAAAATCGTAAATAAAGTTTCACTAAAATCCGCATGATCGCTGATATTCACCGACAGACGGACATAACCTTGAGCACTGTTTTCGATACATTCACAAAGATAAAAATATGTATATAAATTTATAGATATGATCAAAATAACTGATATGAAAGAAATGAAAACACCTATTACCGGTATAAAATACATTACTATCGCAACAACCATCAACACCAGAGGAACAAACGCAAGCACAAGCATCAATATAATACCTGATAACGTGAGTGGAAAACAAAAGATGTCAATCAGCCAGGGAAATTTTCTTTTAAATTTTTCAGGTTCCAATTCCTGATTTGTTTTTTCATGAAAAACTTTTACATTTTGCTGCTCATCATTAACAAACTTTGGTTTTTGAAGTTCAGGAGGCGGTGCGTCTATGTAAGCAGGAATGAATATCTCGGATTTGCACTTTATACATCGTCCTTTTTTACCAGCGTAGTCATCAGTAGCGGTAAAAGATTTGCCACACTTTGCGCAAGAAAAATGAATCATAAACAATTACGAAATAAAAATTTTATTTCCGCAAATGAGCTTTGATAATTTCCGAAGCTCGTGCGAGAGCATCATCAATTCTTGACGGATCCTTTCCGCCTGCCTGAGCCATTTGAGGTCTTCCGCCGCCGGCACCCGAAACTATAGGCGCAATTTCTTTTACAATATCTCCTGCCCTTAAACCTTTCGCAGCAAGGTCGTCTGTCACACCTGCCAGCAGTGTAACTTTATCTTCAGCCTCTGCCATGCCGAAAACAATAACCGCCGTACCCGATTTTAGTTTAATCATGTCCACTGCCGTGCGAACCAGGTCGATGGGTGTTTGTTCAACTTTGCTGACTACAATTGTTACATTTCCAATTTTCTCAGCTTTTTCAAGGAGTACTCTTGCCTTATCAAGAAAATTCGTACCATTTTGCATCGCTGGAGCGGCTTTCAACTGCTTTGCCAGCTTTTTATTTTCATCAATAATTTTATTTGCACGAACGGGCAATTCATCTGCTTTTGATTTGAAGATTTGACAAAGCTGTTCGACAATCTCGCTTCTTTCCGAATAGTAATCCAGAAGTCCGCTGCCGGTCAGAGCGGTGATTCTTCTTACACCTGCGGAAACACTTTCTTCCTTAATTATTTTCAGCCCGACAATTTTGCCGGTATTATCGATATGTGTGCCGCCGCAGAATTCTCTGCTGAATGCCTGCGAAATATTTTTTTCATCAGGTGCGCCAATCGCGATTACCCTGACAGTATCTCCGTATTTTTCATTGAACAATGCCATCGCGCCAAGCTTTTTAGCTTCATCAATCGGCATCACCACCGAAGTCACCGGCAAAGATTGGCGAATTTTATCATTCACAAGTTTTTCCACTTTTTTAACTTCTTCCGGCTTTAACGCTCGCGGAGTTGTAAAATCAAAACGTAAATAATCAGGACCTACAAGGCTGCCCTGCTGCGCGACTGTATTGCCCATAACCTGCTGCAATGCCCATTGCAGAATATGCGTTGCTGTATGATTTTTCCTGCTCTGAAGTCGTGCCTGGTCAACGATCGCATCAACTTCATCGCCGGCTTTCATCGTACCTGATGTTAATTTACCTTTGTGAATTATACTATCTGAAAGTTTTTCAGTCGTTTCAACCTCGAACTGACCTGCTGATGTTTTAATAATTCCTTTATCGCCGACCTGCCCGCCAGACTCCGCATAAAAACAAGTTTTTTCAAGAACAATCGCAGCTTCATTTCCTGCTGATAGTTCGCCGGTTCTGCTAAAACCGCTTTGCGTTAGCAAGCCTACAACCTTTGTTCTTAAATTGTCCCTGTCGTATTTAGCACTGTCATCAGTTGCGGGAAGCTGCTCATCTGTAACAACCTGCGCAAAGCCTGTTGATTTCTGTGCGGCTCTTGCCCGGTCGCGCTGCTCCTGCATTAATTTTTCAAAGCCCTGCGTATCGACTTTCAAATTCTTTTCACGTGCCATAAGCTGTGTTAAATCAAGCGGAAAGCCGAAAGTATCATAAAGCTGAAAAGCATCTTCGCCGCTGATAATACCTGCAGCTTTGCCTTTTTCAGCTGCATCTGCAAAAATTTCCAAACCCCTGTCGAGTGTCCTGCCAAAACTTTCTTCTTCAGACCTGATAACAGTTTTTACAAGTTCACCCTTCTGTTTTATTTCAGGAAAAGCGTGTCCCATTAAATTTATTACAACATCGACGAGCCTGTAAATAAAAGGTTCATGCATATCGAGCGTTCTGCCGAAACGCGCAGCGCGTCTTAAGATTCTGCGCAGAACATAACCCCTGCCTTCATTACTCGGCATGCAGCCATCAGTAATCGCGAAAACAAGTGTTCGCAAATGATCAGCTATAACACGAAAAGCGATATCTTTCTTTTCCATTGTGCCTTCATATTGCTGATTGCAAAGAATGCCGATAGCATTCAGAATCTGTGTGAACAAATCCGTATCATAATTGGATTGTTTGCCTTGCAGAATGCGTGTGATTCTTTCAAGACCCATTCCAGTGTCGACATGCTTTGCAGGCAGCGGCGACAAATTACCCGTAGTATCACGATTGAATTGTATGAAAACAAGATTCCAGATTTCAATCACATTTGGATTATCTTTATTAATGAAAGCCGCTCCGGATTTATCTTCTGTCCCGTCGTAATGTATTTCACTGCATGGGCCGCATGGGCCTGTTTCGCCCATTTCCCAGAAATTATCTTTTTTATTGCCTTTATGAATGCGTTCATCAGGCAAAAACCTTAACCAAAAATTCCTGGCCTCTTCATCTGCATCAATGCCTTCACTTTCATCGCCCTGAAAATATGTCGCATGTAAACGTGAAGGGTCGATTCCCCATCTCTGGGTCAAAAGTTCCCATGCCCATTCGATAGCTTCGGCTTTGAAATAATCGCCAAAAGACCAGTTACCAAGCATTTCAAAAAATGTATGATGATAAGTATCTGTGCCTACATCCTCGAGGTCATTATGTTTTCCGCCTGCGCGAATACATTTTTGACTATTGGCAGCGCGTTTATAATCTCTGCTTCCTGTGCCAAGGAATACATCCTTAAACTGGTTCATTCCCGCGTTTGTAAATAGCAGCGTCTCATCACCGATCGGCACCACCGGCCAGCTCGGAACAAACGTATGCTGCTTTTCAATAAAGAAGTCTATAAACGATTGTCTTATTTGTGCTGCTGTAAGCATTATCAACTCAACTAAAAATTTGAAACTATTTTACTCCAACCGCGGCCAAAATCTTATCGCTGATTTCTTTCGCAAGTTTTTTATCTTCGTGCAGGAGTTTCTTTGCGTTCTCTCTGCCCTGCCCTAATTTCATATCGCCATAGAGAAGCCATGCGCCGCTTTTAGCGATAACATTATGCGTGCAGCCCAGATCGATCAAATCGCCTTCATAGCTTATGCCGCTATCGAACATAATATCAAATTCTGCTTCGCGGAATGGCGGAGCGATTTTATTTTTAACAACTCTCGCGCGAACTCTGCTGCCTGTTGCTTTTTCAGCATCTTTGATGGTCGATATTCTGCGAACATCAACTCGGACAGAGCTGTAGAATTTCAAGGCGTTGCCGCCTGTTGTTGTTTCAGGATTTCCGAACATAACACCGATCTTCATTCTTATCTGGTTAATGAAAATCAGAATTGTTTTTGTCCTGCTGATAACGCCGGTGAGTTTTCTCATTGCCTGGCTCATCAATCTTGCCTGCAGGCCGACATGCGATTGTCCCATTTCCCCAGCCAATTCAGCCGCCGGTGTAAGTGCCGCGACAGAGTCGATAACAATCACATCAACCGCATTTGACTTTACGAGCATCTCGGCGATATCGAGTGCCTGTTCGCCTGTATCCGGCTGGCTGACGAGCAAACCGCTGACATCGACACCAAGTCGTTTCGCCCAGGTGGTATCAAGAGCATGTTCCGCATCGATGAATGCCGCGACACCGCCGGCCTTTTGTGCCTGTGCGATAACGTGTAATGCCAGAGTAGTTTTACCGCTTGATTCCGGGCCGTAAAATTCAACTATTCTGCCCCGAGGAATGCCGCAGCCGCCTAATGCGATATCAAGAGATACGCAGCCGGTCGAAACGCCTTCGATTTTGGCGTATTTGCTTTCGTCCATCTGCATAATCGAGCCGTTGCCGTACTGTTTTTCTATCTGCGCTATCGCTCGTTCAAGAGCGCTGTTTTTTTCTGCTTGTTGTTTTCCCTGCAGCTTTTCCTGCTTTTCAAGCTGCCTTTCTGTTTGTTTTTCGTCTTTTTCTTCCGCTTTTTTGGGTTTACCAGCCTTAGCCATATAAAGATTCCTTCCTGTATTTCTATATATTGTGATTTTTATTTTTAATTTTTAAATTTTATTTTATGCAACAGCGTATATATCGGCCCATCAGATGTCAACTGACTTTTATAAAAGCATACTGAATCAATAGTTATCTTTGGCGAATCAATTTTCCCGAAATTTTCTATAATCTGCGGCAACATTCTATCTGCTCTTTCGATTCGCGCTAAGGTTAAATGCGGACTAAATTCACGCTGTTCTTTTTCAAAGCCCAACTGCTCAAACGCATCTTCCAAATCGCCGGCGAGTTTCTGGAGCTGTTGAACCTGATTTTCAATCCCAAGCCAAAGGACTCTCGGCGGTCTGCCGAATGAGCCAACTTTTGTAAATTCAAGCTCAAAACTATTTACATTACTGAAAACAATTTCGAGTGCATCATAAAACTCCTGCAATCTATCTTCATCTACTTCACCCAGGAATTTAAGAGTTAGATGAATTAGCTCCGGCTTCACCCATTTAATCCCGATAGGATTTTTCAGCCGTCTCTTTAGCTCGCTTTGAATCTTTTCAATTCTTTCGCGAAGCTCGTCAGAAATATCAGCCGCTATAAAACATCGCATAATTTTTAGTCCGTGTTAGTCCGTGCTAAAAAGTCAGTGTGAGGTCAGTGTCTTAAAATTCCGTCATACCTTTTAATTCATTAAGCCTTTTATCGATTGCCGATTTGCTCGCAGAAGCAATAGTCGACAGTGAAAAGCCTTCAATCACTATCGATGCGGTTACTGTGCCGTATGCGATTGCCCTTCTTACAAATTGAGAATCTGTTCTGCCCTCAGCCGCAAGATAACCCATAAAAGCGCCCGCGAAAGAATCACCTGCTCCGGTTGGGTCTTTGAGATTTACAGCCGGATAACCGCCAAGCATGAACCAGTTGCCGTCTTTATCAAGTGAAATAGAACCATTAGCGCCTTTCTTTATGATTATCACTTTTGGCCCCATCTTTATCAGTTCCTGTGCTGCTGTCGCTAGATTTTCGCATTTAGTCAGTCTCTTTGCTTCAGCGTCATTCAAAATCAAAGCATCAATCCGCTGCAAAAGATTTTTCAGCTCGTCAGTATGGCTGTCAATCCAGCAGTTCATTGTATCTGCGACAACAAATTTAGGATTTTTTAATTGGTCAAGAAGCTGCAATTGAAGCGATGGATGTGTGTTTGCCAGAAAAACAAATTCGCTGCTCCTGAAATGTTCAGGCACAATCGGCGGCCGTTCAGCCAAAACATTGAGCTGCATTCCTTCAGTCAATGCCTGGCTCATATCGCCCTGATATGAACCTTTCCATCTGAACGTCTTGCTTCCGCTCCGAATTTCAAGGCCCGTAAGGTCAACGTCTCTGCCGGAAAAAACTTTAGCCAAATCAAACGGACAATCGTCTCCTACCACTCCTACAAAACGGACTGGTGTAAAAAAACTGGCAGCCATTGCAAAATAAATAGCCGAGCCTCCGATACAATTCTCACTCTTGCCTTGCGGCGTGCTTACAGTATCAATCCCTATCGAACCAGTTACGAGCAAACTCATTTTGACTCCTTTTATTTCGTTTGAAATTTATTTATGGCACATTCCATTCTGTGAATTGTACCTTTTATTCCTAACATATCAATAGATTCAAATATCGGCAGCGAAATAGTCGTTCCGCAAATAGCGACTCTCAATGGTTGTGCCACCTTTCCCAAGCCGATTTGCTTCTCTTCAGCTATCCCGCGAAGCAGGCTTTCAATAGATTCTTCGCTAATTGTGCTCAATTCAGAAAGCTTTGCCTTTAATAAGGTAAGCATCGCAAGGCCTTCGCCATTTTTAAGCAGTACTTTTTCAACATCTTTCGAATCATACTCTATTTTATCAGCATCAATAAACAGAAATCTGCTCTTATGCTCGATTTCAGCCAAAGTGCGTGCGCCATGACTTGCCTTTAATATCCTTTTAAGCAAGGAATCATCGCCTTTACATGCGGGCGAATTTATAACTTTCAGAAAATCTTTGTAATATTTTAGAAGTTCATCTTCGCTTATCATCTTTAAATGTTCAGTATTGAACGCCAGCAGCTTCTTGCGGTCAAACAAACAATTGGTTTTGTTGAATCGTGTTGAGTCAAAACTATCTATTATCTCCTGAAGAGTCAAAATCTCCTTATCAAGCGGAGCACTGTAACCAAGCAAAGCTATAAAGTTCACAAGTGTTTGCGGCAAAAATCCGCTCTTCATGAAATCTACGATATTAATCTCGGGTAAATCTATTTTAAGATACTCTGCCATCGCGTCAATTGCTGGGGTATCCGGCATCACATCGCCAGAGAGAAACTCCTCAAGTTCGGAAATATTGATCCCGCCAACAGATGCCAGTTTAGCCTTGTCCAAATCCTGCGATTTCTTTATGGCAGCTTTTAAAACTTTGGCTCGTTCGCGCTTGGACATCTTGCCCCCGCCCTCACTGACAATAACCGACAAATGAGCATAGACTGGTGTCTTGAATCCCAAAGCCGCCTGCAACATAACGTGCCCCGGCGTGTTCATCAGATGTTCCTGCCCTCTGATAACATGGGTAATATTCATCAGCTCGTCATCAACTACACATGCTAAATGATAAGTTGGGAAACCATCGCTTTTAAGAATGATAAAGTCGCTCAAATCTTTACCGTTGAATCGAACTTCTCCTCTAACTATATCGTTAACTACGATTTCTCCCTGCGGCATGCAAAATCTAACAACAACATCTCTGCCCTGTGATTTTGCTTGTTCAACATCTGCCGGGGTTGGGAATACCTTGGGTCTGGGATAAATAAAGTTTTGTTTCTTGGCAGCCGCTTCTTTCCGCATCTTATCTAACTCTTGGGCGGAATCGAAACAATAATATGCCTTTCCGGAAGTAAGAAGCTTCTGAATATAATTATGATAAATGTCGAGTCTTTGAGACTGGAAATATGGTCCTGCCTGTCCACCGATTTCCGGACCTTCATTCCACACAATGCCAAGCCATTTCAGATCGTCCATTACCTGCTTTGCTGCGGTTGGGCTGTTTCTGCTCTGGTCTGTGTCCTCGATACGGAGGATGTATCTTCCGCCAGTGTTTTTAGCCCAAATCAGGTCAAAAAGTGCGGTTCGTGCTCCACCTATATGTAAATAGCCTGTCGGAGAAGGTGCAAATCTCGTGATTGCCATTAATCGCCTTTCTAAAATTAAAGTTCTAAATTTAAGCGCCATAAGTACTAATGTCAAGGACATTAACTGAAACATTGAGTTAAATATCCGCTTTAGTCCTATAATGGTTTACTGAAAATTCTCATTATCGGAAATTCTGGCAATGTTAAGAATTGATTTTTATCATTCCAATTTTTTCGTTTTATCTTTTCTTTTTTATATATTTCAACATATTTTCCGTTTTTCTATTGACAGACCTTTATAAGGTTGTTATTTTATGTGTATATTATTAGCCAATTGTTTGGGCAATTATCATAATTTAATTTAAAGCCATTATATTTTTTAGTTTATTCATATCTTCAAGCCCACATTTGGCACTTTTTACGAGTACATTTTAAAGTTGTAGCGTTTTTATTTCGATGTTACTTAGATAAGCATCTTGGAAAAGTTTAATTTTTTCACAATTAAACGGATTAAATGTATTAATGTTTAAAAAGTGCTGCCTTTCGGTTTAAAAGAAATTTATAGGCACAAGAGATTTGCCGAAAATCGACCTAAAACCGAACAGTTTAGTTAGATTAGCTCTTATAGAATTAAAGAATGTTGCCGAAGACAGCACTTGATGTAGATCTCTCGGCCTAGGATAATGAAAGGACAACTTTTATGGAAAGGCGAAAAATGAAAAAGAAAGGCTTTACGCTGGTTGAGTTGCTGGTTGTTATCGCTATCATCGCGATGCTGCTTGCTATTCTTATGCCGGCATTGGGCAAAGTAAGACAGCTTGCTCAACGTATTATGTGCAGCACAAATCTTGCAGGTTTAGGCAAAGCGATGCTAACATACAGCAACGACGACAAATATGAATCATTCCCAATCGGCGGCTCTTCTGGAGCATATTGGGATAGAGGCACCGGCGGCGGAGCAGGCGCATGTTCATGGGATTGGAGAATGTCAACATTCGTTGAAAATACCGGCAGCTATGCAAGCGGACAAAAAAGAGCAACTTTGAGTTCGTGTCTTTATCTGCTTGTTAAAATAGCTGATACAACACCTGATCAGTTTATATGCCCAGGCTCTGATAACAAGAAATTCGAACTTTCGAACTTTTCTTTACGCTCAGAAACTGCATATTCATCTGCAAGCTTTACTGATGTTTGGGATTTTGGTGCAAAGAAAGATGCAAAAACATCCTTTAATATGGGAAAAGGTCATAACACATATTCATATCAGTTGCCTTTACCAGCCAATAATGGCCAAACAGGCAATGTTTATCCAATAACAACAACGTCAAATCCTGCCAGACCTGTAATGGCTGACAGAAATCCTTATTTCCAATATAATGGCACAACTCAATTAAATCCCGCAAACAAGGAACCATATTTGTACAATTGGGATACAACTGGCTCTAAAATTTATCAGGAGTCAATACCGTACGGCAACAATACCTATCACCAGAAAGACGGCCAGAACGTTCTTTATGCTGATCTTCACGCTAAATTTGAAAAACAGGCTAATGTTGGCATTCAGCAGGATAACATTTATACTGTCTGGGGTTATCCTACAATCTCTACAAGCGGCACCAACGCTGGAACTGACAAAGAAAGACAGTGCGGCAAAGGCGCTACAACGACTGCCAGTGACAAAACCATATTCCCGTACAATGTCCAGAACTCAACCCTTGCTACTTCAACCACAGGTGCTGAAATTCCTCTTAACGAAGAAGACAGCTGGCTTGTTTCTGATGTGGACAATTACATTAACTAAATCGAAAGATTTATAATAAGAAATAAGACTGTAATCAGGCTGCAGTCGCACCGGCCTTTCGCTTCAAGTGAAAGGCCGGTTTGTTTTATAGCCTTTTCCAAACTTAATATGCAAAAAAGCCTTAATGTTTTCATTAAGGCTTTTTTATTTTCAATTTTAAATATTAAATTTTAAATTAGTTTTATTTTACTTCAAGTATCGAATTGTATTCGCCATACGGATTGGCTTCAACATTTCCATTATACGGATCCTGCTGCCATTGGCCGTCAACAACCATACGATACCGATATTTGCCCGGTGCCAATTCCAGAGCCAATTCCCATTTGCCATCCTTCGACTGCTTCATTGTCGTCTGTTGAGGCTGCCAATTATTGAAATCGCCCGCTATTTGAACGTTTTTAGCTCTTGGATAGAGCGTGATGAACCTTATAGATTTATCGAACTGACGCACGCCATAAAAATCATTTAGCTTGCTGTCAATATCTTTGACTGGAATTTGAGCTGTCGGCACCGGTTGCTCAATTCGTTTTACAGGCGAAGAAGCATTCTCTTTCAGCTTAGGTTGATTTTCTTTAAGGCTTGCCAAAAGCTCTTGCGCCGATGAACTAATCATTTCAAGGCTGGTATCAAGCGCCTTTACAACTTGTTTTCTTTCCTGTGGTTTTTCAACCTGTTTAGCAACTGCAGCCGGTGCAGGTGCGACAACATTATTCTGCGTAATTGCCTTTTCTTTATTTGCAACCAAAGTGCCTGTTGCGATTAATTCCTGTGCCAGGCCCTGGAAATCCTTATGCCCTCTGCTTGCCGGGTCATATTCACATATCGGCTGGCCGAGACTTGCGGCCTCTTTAAGCCTTGTATTGAAATTGACAACTGTCTTGAACATTTTGCCCGCGAAATTCTTGCGAAGCTCCGACAAAATCTCCCTGCCCATTTTAGTACGAATGTCATACATGCTTGCAAGGATCATCACGTTTATATGTTGTGAACATTGCTTGCAGAGAATGCTTAATGTATCAAGCTGTTTGCTCAGGCCATGCAGAGAAAAGTAACCTGTTTCAACCGGAACGATAACATCGCTTGCAGCCCTAAGCGCGTTGAAAGTTAAAAGTCCAACGGCCGGAGGACAGTCAAGCACGACATAATCAAAATCCTTTGCGACAGTATTAAGAACATCGCGAAGGCAATTTTCACGGTCATTTGTAGTGCTAAGCTGCTGTTCGAGAGCGGCCAAATCGATACTGGCCGGTGCAAGCTGGAAATTATCGCCTATTTCCCAGAGAATTTCGGTTAGCCTTACGGGTTCGCCTTTTCGGCTGCCCAGGAGACAATCGTAAATGCTTTGTTCGATTTGCTCTTCTGGAACTGCCAGGCCCACAGCACAATGGCCCTGCGGGTCCATATCGACGAGCAAGGTTTTCTTACCTTCGGCCGCTAAAGCACTTGCCAGGTTGATAGAAACGGTGGTTTTTCCGCATCCGCCTTTTTGATTGATAACAGCTATTGTTCTCATTGAATAATCCTTTATTCACAGAATTTTTATCGCTGATTACGCTGATTTCGTTGATTTCAATTCATTTTCTAAGCTTTGTAATCTGCGATTAATGCCAATCTTCAATATTCAATTTTAAATATTAAATAGGTAAAGTCCCATATCTGTTTTTTCGGCCTTAACAGCATAATAACTTTAGCCTTTATCGGACAAAAGTTAAATTTTTGTCGTTTTCAGTATTGAGAACAGCAAAAGCGTATAGCGTTGAGGGTAGAGGTAGAGATATAGTAAATGGGTTAATGAGTGAATGAGTAGAAGGGTAGATGGGAGAATTAGTATGAAGCTCTCTACGAAGGTCTTAGCTTGCTCAAGAACGCAGAACATAGGATAAAATCGCGCAAGTGATAAATTGCGCAAAAAAAATTTTTAAAAAAATTATTCAGGGAGCAGTTGGTTTTTTTAACCTAAAAACGAGATCCTTCGCTGCGCTCCAGGATGACAGGTGTAAAACTGCGCAAGATGGGCCTATATAGAGGGACTAATATTGATTTTAGGTTTAAAAGAGCGCAAGAAAATTTGCGCAAGGGATAATACCCTCGTAATATTTTCAAAATGCTACATTGTATTTTTAAATGCTACCGATATATTCTATTGGCTATGCAAATTTAGCGTAGAGCGGCTAGCGGATAGCGTAAACTTACGCGTATTTAACTAAAGCAGAAAAAAGTGTTGATTTGGTATGATTAAGTGAGGAATAGTTCTAAATTGGG
>JBDKUM010000308.1:0-7034 GCA_039679715.1 Phycisphaerales bacterium | reverse complement strand
CGCCAAGACGTTCTTGACAGACTATTTTGCCCTTTCCTTGCGGTGGAGGCTTAATAATCTTGTTATCTAATGATTGATGCGGTCTCTCAAAATGATAATGGTCTACATAATTTTTTATAATATATCTTAGGTGAGCTTCACCAAATATCAGCATTCTATCCAAACATTCTGCTTTTATGCTGCGAATGAATCGTTCAACAAAAGGAGAAAAGTTCGGAGAAAGCGGCATTGACTTAATAGCTTTAACGCCCCCTGCTCTTAAAATATCTATAAATGCATCTGTATAAAGCGGGTCTCTATCACGAACGACATATTTTTTCTTTTTTAAAAATCCATTAAATGGATCAGTCAAATTCCTGGCTACTTGTTGCATCCATGTACCGTGAGCCTGTTCTATAATACCTGCTATCTCAACTTTTCTGGTAGCATAGTCTATTGCAACAAGGACCATGTATCGGGTTAACCCTTTCAACGTATAAATCTCAGCATGGAAAAAATCTATAGCTGTTAGAGATTCCCAATGTGATTTGATAAATTCAGCCCATGTAGTTTTCCTCTGTCTATCAGGCTGCGGCTCCAAGCATTCTTTTTTCAAAATGTTTGCTATGGTTCTAACGCTGACCTTGAACTTTAAATATTTCAATTGTCCCTGAATGCGTGTATAACCCCAACCTCTGTTCTTTTTAGCAATATTGATTATCAGGTTACGAAGCTCTTCTGATATTTGAGGTCTGCCGTATTTACGGTTCTTGCTGCCATCGTATTTTTTTGCAATTAGTTCACGATGCCAACGTAGAATTGTGTCAGGCGAAAAGACACAGCATATTTCGTCTAATGCTTTGCGACTTATTTTCTTAGCTAAGACAGCTAATCTTCTGCGTTGCTGGTCTGAGAGAATAATTCTCTTTTTGCCAATTTTCTCTTTGAGAATTGCATTCTCTTCTTTGAGGTATTCAATCATATCCTGCTGGTGTCTGTTGATCCAGCCGGCAAGCATAACCAATAGCATTGTCATTGGACGAGTTTTCATAAAAACCTTTATTTAAAAAAGAAAAATTATAATGCACCTGTCATTGAAAAAAAGGCTTTTTTTAAAAATTATAACTTCTTAATACAACTCATTTTACGTCAACACAATCCGAGTCTTGTATCGATAATTAGATAGCATCACGCATACCCTCGCATATCGTCGCACCCCATCGCAAGTCTTCGCAAAATTTAGGCTTAAATCCAACTTCTAAAATTTTCAATTGCGAGACCCATGCGAGCCCTCGCGGCTGTATGCTGCAGCGTCTGGTGCAGCACGCATTTTTCAGCGCTGCAGAGTTGGGATAAAAGTGGTCGGATATTAATTGAAAACAGTTAAATTTTAAGCCCAATTTTCTTGGCCAAGGAATTATCATCACGAAAGAATTCATCAGTCGCTTGGCAGAATAATTGAGCCGATTCACAAAAACAGATGAAGATGCCGAAATTGTTTGCATCGAACGGCTCGGCGGCTTGCTCAAATCATATCACAGATTAGCAGCCTGATTGGTGCATCACTTTTCTAATGCTTCCACAGAGTTAATATGCGCACTGCAAAACTTTTTATAGAAAGATCAGCTTTCCAAACTGCTAAAAATAAAAAACTCAAAAGTTTACAGCGATTTCACTGACCAAATTTCAATATCAACTTGTTAAAAATCAAAGAGTTAGTAACTGTTCAATATTTGTAGGGTACGTGGCCACTCTAGAGATGCCAAAAGTCTTCGATTGAAACATTAATCAAATTTAAGCAAACGTACGGGCCCAACGAGGCCTTCGGAAACAGGCCCCCTGTTTGTTGTCCAGATTTGAGCAACAGGGTTATCCCACACAGAGAAATAATTTGATAAAGTTGTTGTAATTTTTATTTGCAATACGTTTTTACCAATCAACAATGCCCCGCTTGTATTGTAATTATGATCCCCCCACCAGCAATGGCCAAGATTTATGCCGTTCAGAGTTACTTCAGATATTCCATAAACTTCACCAAGTGAAAGCTGGGTATGTTCCGTATCGGCCACATTAAACTCTGTTTTATAAATTGCAGTTCCGCTGAACTGGCTAAGGCATGGATCATTTTTAAAATCAATCAGCGTTGATAAAGTTTTATTGCTGGTGGTTCCAGCCAGCCATGAAATAGTCGGATTGAGGCTGACTTCAGTCGCCTGATTTGCCGGCGAAGGATTCCAAATATCAGCGGCGCGTATCGAAGCAGTTATTTCAGTATATCCCTGGCTGTTTACGATGGCTTTATAAGTTGCCTGCGGATTGCCCCCGAAAAATGTAAGGTAACCTGCTTGAACATAATTATTGATTTCGTTCAAAACGCCTGCGGAATCAGGATTTGTGATAATCAATTTTCCATTTGTGATATCCATGTGAGCACTTGAACCACTCATCACAATTTTGAGAGTTGTTATACTTCCGCCCTGAAGGTTAATGGTTGCGTTTGCCCCGTTGTAACCCACATAGAACCAGCCGCTTGTATGGTTAATTGTACCGCCAGTAATAGTAAGTGTCGCCGTGCCGGGTGCGCCATCGCCAAGGACAATATCACTTCCAATAGTAACTGTCCCGCTGCTGATATTTACGTTTGCTTTTCCATTTGCAATACCTTGGCCAAGTCTGAAATTGCCGGATATAGTCAGGCTCCCGCCTGTTATATTCAAATCTGCCTGCCCGCTGTATCCCATCCACATTGTGCTTACAAAAGCATTTACGCTTGAATCGATTACAGCTTCATTTCCAGCTCCCTGCCCGCGAATTATCGTATCGCTTGAAGCATTTGGGATAGTCCCACCCCAATTTGCGGCGTTATTCCAGCTATGGCTTGCGCCAGCGTAATTCCATTCGACCCATGCGAAAGCTGAGGTTTTCAAAGCCATTATAAAGTACAAAATATAAATAATTTTTTTCATTTTAATTTCCAAAGATTATTGCCCTGTCCTGAAATTCCACACAGGCCCTTTAAATGTTCCCGAACCAGTTACTTCATCAACACGCCAGTAATAAGTTGTATTGGAAGTTAATCCTGTTGGGTTAAAAGATGTACCCGTTTGATTTCGGTAAAAATTTGGAGCGACTTCATTAAACTGCTCTGCGAATATTGCAAAGTCTTCGAAATTAATACTTCCGTTTTTATCCAAATCGAATATGCTGTCAGATGTCAGCCATCTGTCTACAAGCTCTGCCAAATCGCCACAATCTATAATTCCGCTGCCGTCAAAATCAAATTCAAGCCGTTTAGCCGAATTGACCGCATCATAATCGGTTCCAAAATAAATATCATAACTGACATTTACCTGCGGCCCTTCATTATTTACACGATTAAGAGTTAAATCCCATTGAGAATTAATTTCAACATAATCATTATAATTAATCGCTGCCGGAGTTTGGGGCTCGGCTGTCAAATCAGGTTCAAATACTATCAATAGCGACTCTGCCGGCTCAAGAGTAATGTTTATCGATGAGCCGTTGTGCGGCATCACTGACCGGCTTCCTGTCATCGCATCCCATCGCCATGGAGTTTTATTGGCTATATTGAAATTAGCTGTGAATGTTTTTGAACTGGCGACATCTAGATTAGCAAAAAAGAAAATATCTTTTTCGTTCGACACTTGATGTATTTGATAAAGGAGTTTGTCAGGCTGCGAAATCTGAACCAAAGGATTTACGCCCGTTTGAGCAAGCCTGGCCGGAACCCAGTTGAACCATTGGTCTTGCTCAACTCCCGAAACAACAAATACTCTGCTCGGATATTGCTGTATCATAGATGTAATTTCGTTATTTACAAAGTTCCCTCGACCATCAGAATCTATCAAACCAGGCGCGGTATAGGGCGCATTATCGACAAAGATCACTTTGCCGCCGGAAGCGACATAATTTTTTAATGCAGTCGCGGTTTGAGGTTCAATCGCAGAGACTCTGTTCAATATGAGCAGTTCATATGATTGAGGCCCAAAATTAAGTTTTCCGCCGCTGCACGTTCCTTCACGTATAACACGCTCATTAATATAATCAACACAATAGCCATTTTGTGCCAGGGCCTCCCAAAGGAAATTTTCCCAGGAAATTAATCCAATCTGCGATTGCGAAACAGTTTTCTGCAATACCCAGGAAATTCGCGAATTGTATTTATTCACTTCGTTGAAATAGGGCCACCATAATTCGTGTTCACTTATATATGAACCGCAGAAAAACCATCCCGGAAAACCTGCCTGAAGCGGCGACCAGTTAAATCCGTGGAAAAATGTATGATTAATACCTGATACGAAATCTATATCGAGAGCTATTTTAATATCCTGCGGCCTTAATCGAAATGCCGAAGAACCGCTTGTCATCGTTTCGCAGCTAACCTGCGGCCTGCCGGTTAAATGAGCCGCGGACGATTCATATTTATTGGCCTTGCAGCTCCAAATACCCACATTAGTCGGCGATACCTGCTTATCAACGGGGATAAGAACTTCGGATGTTGGAATATCCTTATCCAGTGCAATCCATGTTTCTCCCATAGGCTGATCTGCAATGAATTTATTTTCAAGCTGATCTATTTCATAACAGCCGTATCCTTCATTCCTGAATTCCGTTCCCTCGTTATGACACCACATATAAAATGGTATCATAAATCTTTTGCGGAAAACTTCCTGCTGCGTTCGCCAGAAATCATATTGAACACGATTAACCGTTTCATTGAACGCATAACCGCCCGATTCAGGGGGCCATTCAATAATAAAAGGTAAATACGGCTCAAGCGAATAACCTCTTAAATTCTGAAATTCCTGCAGGAAATCCGAAGTCCAGTTTGAATTTGTAAGTTCAAAACTGTCACAATGCAGCGTTCGTAAATCCATACCAATTTGCTCACCAAGGTAAGGCTTGAGAGAATTCTCGAAATATGCGAGATAATTATCCAAAGCCGACCGGTTCAAATGATCTATCACGGGCCCTTCTCCGCCAGGCGCCGCTATGTTTACAACAATAAATCCTTCACGGTACGTTCCGGTATAAAGAATGTGTTGGCCTGATGGTATTGTAAAGCTAATCGAACCATCGCTCTGAACCTGATTTTTCAATTCAGTACCCGCCTGGAAATTTTGAGGATTCTTTGGAACAAGCCGCAAGAATTTTAATTCAGGTGTTGAACCATGGTCAGTTTCGCCGTAAGCTCCTGGCGGTAAAACCATAAGGTCGCGGATATTTCCGTTAAACGTTGCAGGACCAGCAAGTTCGGTTTTGCCGAGCTTTATAATTTTTATTCCATCACCTGCCGGCACAAATGGGCCGCCAAAAGGCCAGCCTGTTCCGACAAATACATCCACATACATTCCTCGCTGTTTGGCAGATTCGACTGTAAACTTGAGCATTGAATTCCATTGGGGGCTTAGCCATTGCAGCGGCTGCTCATCAATTTTCGCAGCGGCCATGGGCATTTGCAATGGGAATATAAGAACGCCTTTTATTCCCGTAGCTTTAAGAACATCCAGTTCCCTGCTGATTTCTTTTTCGCTTAAAGCATTAGCGTTCCAGAACCAATATACATCGGGCCCAACTTCAGCAGGCGGATTTACAAAACCATCATAAAGTTCCTGACCTGTAACTTCAGGCCCAAGTGATACCGTAAAATCAACGGGTGAATCGGCAGCAACGCCGGTTCCTCCAAGCGGTTTTTGACTGATAATACAATCTTTAGGAATCGAACTATTATAAAGTTTAGTAATAATACCTATATCAAGCCGAGCACTTATAACTGCATTATTGGCCTGATTAAGTGTCATTGAGGTAATTGCCGGCACAGATACCGCCGGCGGCTGCATTCCTGAAATCTGAACATTATCGATATAAGCATAATTTGTCGAACCTGCTGTTGTTCTAAACCTGATGCGCAAATTCGGATTGTTATCTGCCGCTGATCCCAATGTCCAGCTTTTTGTTGCCCAAGCTGTTCCCACCGAACCGCTGATTGTCTCCAATGTCGTCCAATTCGTTCCTGCATCGCTCGACCACTCAACGCTCAAAGTAACGCTTGTTGTACTGCTGACTTTTCTGTCATATTGAAAAACGACCGTATTGTAACCTTCTGTACTTTTATTTTTTTGTAACCAGGATGTTCCGGCACTTCCTTTTATTCTTGCCCCATAACCGCTGGGATTTCCTGCGATGCTGGATAAAGTTACGCCGGAAGATGAAAGCAGCCAACCGCCGGTAGTAAAATTAATGCTGTTGAAATTATCCAACCAAGGCAAAGCAACAGTCTTGAACTGCCAGAGGCTTCCAGTTGTAACATAACCCTGCGAATTTTTCTCATCAATTCGCCAGTAGTAAGTCTTATTGGGCAACAATTCGACTGGATTAAAATTTGTTGAAGTTTGAGTTCCTTTGAAAGTCCCAGGACTAACGTTACCGAAATAAACATCATGACTTGCCGCACCAACTCCCGATACCCATGACAAATTCGGATTAAGCCCTACTTCGATTGCTGTATCAGCCGGGTTTGGATTGAACGCTCGAATATTTGTCGGAGGCGTTGCCGTAATCTCGGTAAAGCCTGAACTATTTACGATTATCGAATATTCCGCCGAGGGATTACCGCTGTAAAAAGTCAACTGCCCTGCCTGAATGTAGCTGTTAATTTCATTTGCCACTCCGACTGCGTCAGCATTCGTAATTATAAGTTTGCCCGTAGTGATATTCAAATGTGCGTTGCCGTTCCCCATGACAACTCTAGCAGCAGAAATTGTACCGCCATCAAGATTGACAGTTCCATTTGAACCGTTATATCCGATATAAAGCCAGGCAGAATTTGCGACAGTTAAATTCCCGCCCGAAATCGTCAGAGCAGCAATTCCATTTCCTCCATCACCTATTACCGTATCACCGTTGATCGTCGCGCTTCCGCTGCTGATATTTATATTCCCAATACCATTATCCACACCGACACGTAGAGCGTTTAGAGTCAGGCTTCCGCCGCTGATGTTCAAATCAGCTCTCCCGCTAAATCCGACCCACAT
>JBDKUM010000307.1:0-5715 GCA_039679715.1 Phycisphaerales bacterium | reverse complement strand
GCGTTAAGGTTAAGGGTTCCGCCATACATATTTAAAGTGGCATCATAGTAATCACCAATCGTAACTCCGCCTGCACCATTGACGTTTAATGTGAATCCATCATACATATTTACTACCGCCTTTGGGGCTGTAGGATGTGTAGAATACCAGGATGAAGTTGATGCAACTCCCATTTTGAAATCATACCCTTTGATGTTTAATGAACCACCTTCAAGATTAAGTATAGCCTGCTTGCTTGAATCATCCAGCCCATCTCTCATAACAAACATCGAATACATCTCCTGGTTGCCGCTTGAAATTGTACAGCCTTCCGGACGATCACTAATATAGTTGACCCATACATAATCACCGGTATTGCCCCCAGCTACTTTATAATAACTCGGAACTCTGGCGGCATCCCAATTGCTTTCCGTACTCCAGTCATCACTTGTTGTGCCCGTCCACTTCACAGTAATGTTTGCCCCAAAAGCAACGCTTGCAAGGGCTGCAAACATTATTAAAAATAGTAACTTCTTCATTTTAACCTCCAATAATTAATAAATAAAAATATCAAACCTTAATAACAAATTAAGGCCATAGTACTTGTTCGAGCCAATCATTAACTAATTTCGATAAATCTTTAAAGTCAATTTCATTATTGTCATCGAAGTCAGCCTTCGAATCAGCATCAAATGTCTGATTTGCAAGATAAATGATTTCCTTTTCTGAAAGTACATAATCGTATATTTCAAAATCATCTATCCACCCGCAATACGAAGTATCCGGTTTGGTAACATCTCCAACCAATTCTCTTGCTCCAACCCATGCATACGAAACAGAAGAAAATACTGAATTTTGAACACTTGCATTGTACTTTGAAGCAACTTTAATACCATTTCTGTAAACGCTGATTTCGCCGCTTCCAAAATCTCTCACAAAAGCCCAATGAGCCCAGCTCCCTGAATATGCCGATTCTGATATTGGATGATAAATTACATTATCGCTGCTTAAGCCTGAAAGATCATAAATATACCCTCCCGATGAAGGCAAAGTACCAAAGAGCGTATTACCGCCTGCAAATGCAAATTTAAAGGCATAGGTATGTCTTAGCAGTTGATCAGGATCTCCATATGCCCAGAAAGAAACCGTTATTTGATTATCAAAACCTGCAAAAGCACCTGATGGAATACTAATACCTGCATCTCCATAAAGCCCAAGGAAGAAATAGGCTTTTCTGTCTTCCTTTGTATCATAGTATCCGTAACCTTCACCTACGATGGTTCCATCAAATACTCCTGCCGTATCAATTGCTGTATAAGCATCAGAGTTATCTTCAAAATCATATCTCAAAATCGGCTCTTTATGCGGCTGAACCGGTGAGGCATCTGTAAGCCATTGTGATGCAAATTCTGCAAAATCTGTAAGATTAACAAAACAATCTCCATTTAAGTCAGCTCCAGCTGCATCTTTTAAGCACCTTGATGGATAAAGTTTTATATAATCAAAATGCACAGTACCTGAAGAATTTGTATTGGGATTTGTTCTATTGCCAATACCAATGTGCAACTTCTTAATTTGCGAAATATTGACCGATGTTCCAAAATCAGCAATATCAATATTAAATATTATCCATGGCGAATACATTGTTTGAACTATGCTGCATGGATCATTACTGTAAATAACAGGATTACTTAAGATACCAGCGGAATCTTCCACCACTGCATATAAAAAGTCCTTACCATTAGTTGCTTTACCATGAACAGCAATCGATAATGATTTAATATCGTATGCGTCCCAATCACTCGTACCGCTGTAAGTATAAACAGCCTCTGAATAACTATTACTGTTATAATAATTCAGCTTTAGTGATTTATCGCCCTGGTAAACATTATCAAAAGCCGCATCAGTTTCTAATGAAATTGATCCACCGCCAAGACTGCTCCATTTGTTATCGACAGTATATGTATCATTATAATCTTCAAACAAATCTATCACAATGCCATCACTTACTGTAAACTTCCAAATATACCCCTGGATCACACTTCCGCCGGAATTCACCTCATCAACTCGCCAGAAATATTGTTTACCATAGTCGAGTAAAGGAAGAGACAAACTCGTGGATGGCGAATCTATTTCACCGATTAATTCGAGAGCAGATTCTGAAAGCCCTAAATAAACCTTATGTCGAACAGCTCCAATAGCAGGCTGCCAATTTAAAATTGTTCCTGCATGGCCCACTTCAATTGCCATATTCGCAGGCGTTGGATTATAAGCTTTCGTGGGAATTTCTGCTCGAATATATGTCGTGCCCATGGTACCTGCATTTTCATCAAACTCCATGATAAGATTTCTGGGACTGATTGCTTTGATAAACCCGTTATTAATTGAATTTTGTAGAAATGAAATGTTATTTCCGACAAGAGCCATATTACCATCACCGATATTTATTTCACTTTCGGGAGTAAAGTCCCTAATATCTGCACGATTGGTACCTGAATTCCAAACATTAATGTTTATTCTGCCGCCGTAGAGATTGAATATACCCTTTCCATAACCCAAGCCCCCGTTATAAGCAGAATTTCCTATTCGGAATCCGCCTGCATTATGATTATAAACCCCTCCATACATATTGAATTCACCATCATAATAGTCACCAACCGTAAGACCACCTGTGCCAGTAATATTTAGAGTAAAGCCTTCATACATATTGACAACAGAATATGGCTGGGCTGGATGTGCAACATAATACCCGTATGTGCCCATTCCAAGTTTAAATTCCCACCCCTTAACAGTCAAAGAACCAGATTTGAGATTCAAAATGGCTCTTACTGAACTATTGTCAATACCTTCACGCATCACATTGATATTATATGCTTCATGATCGCCGCCATTAATCACGCAACCTTCCAGGCGTGTTGGTATATAATTGATCCAGACATAATCACCATTATAAGTACCATCTTTAACAAAGTTTGGAATCCTGCCAAGATCCCAATTTGTTGATAGCCCCCAACTATTACTATCGGTTCCAGTCCACTTGTTTGTTACTGAAGTAGCGGCAAATACAGAATTAGCTAAAACAACAAGCAAAATTAAATTTCTAAGGTTTCTTGCCATTTTCATCCTTCCTTTCCTAAATTATTAATCAAATTATTCCAATTTTGATATAAAATGAGATTATTTTCGCCAATTTCTGACATATCTAAATTCTTTCCAATCCTGTGTTTTAAATTGTTTGTGCCATTTAAGAGACCATAGATTCTGTAGGTTTATTTTCGACACGTGGGAATCTGCGAATGCGACATTGATAGATTTGCCATGCCTGTCAATAGTGAACCGCCACATAAGATTGTTGCTCGTGTCCGGCGGCTCAATGACATCCATTGGTGCTGCATCTTTGTCTAAAGGAAGACTTGATAATGAACTGCAATCGCCAAATAAAGGAGTATTTGATTTGGTCTCCGATATTGTCTTATAAGTATAATTAGGATACGTATTTTGGATACTGACGTTATCAGAAGTCATCCATGTACTGACACCGTAACTTCCTTCGCTTCCATAAAAAGCCCAGCAGGTAGTTGCTGTACCCCTCTTTCTATACATTGTTGCATTATCCCATTGATCTTTAGTTTTTTTCGTAGTCGGACAAAATAGAACTCTCATGGACTTTTCAAGGTTTGGATTAGCTTTATCAATACTTGTGTTTTTTGCTGATTTTTGATAACTTGTATCACCTAGATACGCCGCTATTTTGTGAAACCAGAATTCACCTTTTACATCTTCAGGATTTGACATTGGCTTATAATTATTACTTTGAGCATAGAGTTGCATTCCTAAAGATAATTGTTTCAAATTCGAGGCACAAACCATTCTTTGCGCTTGTTCCCTGGCCTTTTGCATTGTCGGGATAAGCACTGCCAGTAATAATGCTATAATTGATATTACTACTAACAATTCAACCAGCGTAAAAGCTTTTCTTTGTTCAACACAAATTTTCATTAAAACCTCCTATTGCTTTTTGCTTTAATTAAATTTTAACTTCTTAGTAATTTATTATTGCATTTCGATGTAGACTCGCGAATAACAAGACTGCATGATGTTTGCTTACGCTCTCCTTTGCTCTGTTTTTTTATCATATCGATGCAAAGCGTCATCACTGCTTCCGATATTTTCCTGCGATCTAAATCGATACTTGTAAGTGCAGGTATTGTATGACTGCACATACTTAAATTGTCAAAACCAACAACACTGATATCATTTGGTACTTCCAACCCCTTCTTACGAAAACCTGAAATCACTCCCAATGCCGCAAGATCAGTAACTGCAATCACAGCAGTAGGAGAATTGGGCAGCTTAGACAAAGCAATTGCTGCAGATTCTCCAGACTCCAAATCTGTATGACATTCTACTATCAGCTTTTCATCAACGTCAATTCCTGCTGAAACCAAAGAATCCTTGTATCCATTAAGCCTCCTTATTGAGGCTTCTAAATCACATTTACCAACAAAAGCTATTCTTCTATGGCCAAGACCCAAAAGATGATTTACCGCTTTTTGCGAGCCTTCATAATCCCCATAAACAACACAACTTGTTTTTTCACTGCAAAAATCCCTACCTAAAAGAATAGTAGGAACAGGAGGATTGGCTAAAACGTTTTTGTCCTCTTCGCTTAAATTAGAACCCAAAACGATCCCATCAACGCCATATGGCACTACTTCCTTAAAAACATCCTCTACCTTTTGAGCAACTGTCGAACTATGAACGAACAATTTGTAATCATATTCGATCGCGACTTGTGATAACGAATGAAATAATTCCATATAGGATTGATCATGAGCAAAATCCAGAGATGAAAAATTAAAAACAAAAGCCAGGGTTTTAGTACTCGCCCCACTCAAGCCTCGTGCAAGCTGATTAGGCTGATAATTAAGTTGCTTGGCAACGCCTTTATTTTTTTGTTTAGTGGCCTGGCTAACTCGCTTGCTGTCACGTAACGCAAGGCTAACAGTAACCGCTGAGGTATTTACCTTTTTCGCAATATCATATATAGTAACAGCCATTCTTTAAACCTCCCATTCTAATCGGTTAACTAATGATATTCTAACCGATTAACTTGTCTTGTCAACCCTTTTTTAAAAAATAAATTGAATTCAAAAAAAATTGTAAATAGAAGTAGCATATAAAGGTAACCCTTTATTTTGAAACTACTTAAATCAACCAACTTGTAATTACAACAAAACATAGTATATACAATTCGTAATTACCGTTGATCTGTGACCAGGTGTGATGCTTGCTGTCTACCGCCCGAACTGCCCGGACTGAAGACGGCAGAACAATGGGCTTTGCCACGATTGAAGATTCATCTGGGTTGGCTGAACTGAGTTTCTTTCCGGATAGAATAAACGATTACTACAAAATATGCTCGTCACCGTCAGCTGTTTGGGCCAGAGGATTGGTAAATAACCATCTATCATCGATTACCATAGATTGCAGGAATTGCGGCAGAATGAGTGTGCCGGCTTGATGAATGATGTACAATAGGTCTATATTTAATTGTAGGTCAGTCTAACTCTTGGCTTTCAGCTTGGGAAAGGCTTGGTCCATATTTTTGACCTTCCCCCCAAAAACAGTACCAGTTGCAAATAGAGTGCCGGCATGATAAAACCTTTAAAAGGAGGTCTAACATGCGTGGTAAAAGATTTAAGCAGGAACAGATTATTCCAATCCTCAAAGAGG
>JBDKUM010000306.1:0-7237 GCA_039679715.1 Phycisphaerales bacterium | reverse complement strand
TTCAAATTCTCGGGGATTTTGATGACTGCATGAAACAAGTTCAGGCCGTCTGCACAGAATTGAAATTATATTTGCTAAATTCGCTTAATCCTTTCAGACTAGAAGGCCAAAAAACGATAATGTACAGAATCATTGAAGGTCTGAACTGGCAGATACCTGATTGGATTGTCGTGCCCGGAGGCAATCTCGGAAATTCCAGCGCATTTGGAAAAGCCTTCGCCGAACTCAAACAGCTCGGCCTGATAAATAAAATTCCACGTCTTGCAATCATTAACGCAACCGGCGCAGATACACTAACAGAGCTAGTAAACAAGCGCGGATTGAAATGGAATAACGGAAACGTGAATAATAAAATCATTAACGATTTCTATGCGGAATTAACCGCGAAAAAATTCTCACCTCATACTTGCGCATCCGCAATCGAAATTTCACGTCCTGTAAATTTGAAAAAATGCCTGCGAGCTTTGGATGTCTGCAACGGTGTTGTTCGCGCAGTAAGCGATCAGATGATTACAGACGCAAAAGCATTAATTGGAAAATTCGGTCTCGGCTGCGAACCTGCCTCTGCCGCATCGCTGGCAGGTCTTGAAGTTTTGCTTGCTGAAAAAATTATTAAACCTGACGAAACCGTCGCATGTGTTTTGACAGGCCATTGCCTTAAAGATCCTAATGTTACTGTAAATTATCATAAGGAAAATGGCGGCAAATACAGCAACCCGCCTGTTGAATGTCCTAATGATCTCCAACAAATTATTAAATTAATGAGTTAGGAAATTCCAAGAGATAAAATAAAGGAATAAATTATGAAAAATCTTAAATCTATTATTTTAATTTTGTTCTTTTTGAGTTTCATCTTTTTGACAGGATGCAGGAAAAGCACTCCAACGCAACAGCCAAATGAACCTTCAACAGCCAAACAAGAAACAGCAAGTACTCCGAATAAAATTAATGGTATTCAGGAAATCATTGATAAAAGCAGAAGCTGGAATGCGACACTCAAAGATTTTTATGGCAAAGAAATGCCGGATTTCAAACTCACGGATATAAACGGTAAATCTGTTAGTCTTAAAGATTATCGCGGCAGAAACGTAATGGTTGTCATGTGGGCAACATGGTGTCAGCCATGCATGCAGGAAGTGCCGCACCTTAATACATTGCGGGAAATGAATCCGGAAGATAAACTTGCGATTCTTGCTATCTCGAATGAAAGTCTGGAAATTGTCAAGAAAACTGTCGAGGCACAGAAAATGCAGTATACAGTTATCGCGACAAGCGAACAACTGCCCAGTCCTTTCAGCGAAGTAAAGAACATACCTACTACCTTCTTTATCCGTCCTGACGGCACTTTAAAACTTGTTACCGAAGGCAGCACAGTTTATGGCGAGATGAAGGCAATCTTGCTTGCCGAGTAACGGTGTTCTATGAATCAGGAGGATGGCAAACAAATAACTCTGACCAGAATTCAAAAGCTGATCGGCCAGCGTATGCTCAAGTCAAAGCAAACCCAGCCGTGCTTTTATATTACTGCCAAAGCGTCTGTAGATAAAATTATCGAAATCAGAAGGCCTTTAAGCAAACAGTTGGGTGTGCGCATTTCGCTCAATGATTTTATTATTTGTGGAATCGCAAAAGCAGTTGAACAACATCCGCTGCTTAAAGGTTATTACAAAGACGACAATATCGAATTAGCTGAGGAAGTTAATGTTGGACTTGCGGTCGCTGCTCCGAAAGGGCTTGTTGTTCCGATAGTGAAAAATGCGGGCAAGAAAAAACTTGCGCAAATTTCGAAAGATACCAACGAACTTATAGATAAAGCAAAAAATAATAAATTAACACTCGACGATTTAACAGGTGCCTGCACCACACTAACCGCGTTAGGAATGTTCGGCATCGCTTCATTTCTCGCAATCCCATCACCCGGCCAGGCCAGCATTATTTCTATGGGAAAAATTGTCGAAGAACCGGTTGTAATAGATGGCAGGGTAGAAACAAGGAAATTAATCGAATTTTGCCTTGCCGCAGATTCAAGAATTATCAGTCCAGATTATGGTGCAAAATTTTTGATGGATATGGTAAATTTAGTGTCTGAACCAGAAAAGATGATTGCACAAATCTGACCGCTTTGACCTGCTCGACAAGTCAAACCCCAAAAAATTCTTTCGTGTTCGCCTCAAGTTGTTCTGCCAGCGTTTCCAAATCTACGCCTTTAAGCTCCGCAATCTTTTTTGCTGTATGAATCATGAGCGCAGGTTCGTTGATTTTTTGTTTTCTCATCGGCTCTGGCGACATATACGGGCAATCTGTCTCAATCATCATCCGGTTCAAAGGAACCGTTTTAACCGCTTCTCTTGCCAGTTCCGCATTTTTGAAAGTTATTATGCCGGTAAATGAAACGTAAAAGCCTTTATCGATTAATTGCCTTGTTTCTTCGGCTGTGCCGGACCAGCAATGGAAGACAATTTTACTAGCCTTCTGTGCATACTTTTCGATAATCTGCAATGTGTCTTCAGTCGCTTTTCTGCTGTGGATTACCAACGGAAGCCTGGTTAATGAAGCGATATCAATCAGGCGCTTAAAAAGTTCGCGCTGATCCTGCTGCTTTGCGAAATCATAATGATAATCAAGACCTGTTTCACCTATTGCTACAACTTTTCCGCTTCCGATAAGTTCTATCATTCTTTGAAGATGCCCCTCTTTGTATTCAGAAGCATAATGAGGATGAATACCCACAATAGCGAAAAGGTTTTCATATTTTGAGGCTAATTCGACAGCTTTTTCATTATGCTCGTAATCTGTCCCTATTGTAAGCCATTTTGCAATACCGGCCGCCCTGCTGCGTGCCAGGACATCACCAACGGATTCCAGTAATCCCTCAAAAGTTAAATGTGCATGTGTATCTGTTAAGTTCAGCATGTCGGTTCAAACGCGTTTTCATAATGCCGAATATCGGCTTTACCTTTTTCATCGGGCCGTACAATTACAACATCAAAACGCAAAGGGCTGCTATCAAGTTCGTATTTTTTTACGAAAAGATTAGCAGCCCTTGTCATTCTTAATTTTTTAGCATAAGTTATCGCCGATTCGGCATCAGCGAAAACTTCACTTGTGCGAGTTTTTACTTCAACAAAAACAACTGTCGAATCGGAAGTTGTTACTATCAGGTCAATTTCACCCATCTTACAGGTGAAATTTCGAGCAAGTATTTTGCAGTTTTTGGCTTTATAAAATTTCTCGCACTGCTTTTGGCCCCATTGGCCAAGCAGCCGTGAATCTGAAAGAATCTTTTTCAGGTTATCGCCGAAAAACAGCATACACTCTTAAATTTATTTCGCTGTATGTTCAGTACGTTTTTGAGAAAGTTTAACGCTTTTGCCAGTACGTTCTCTAAGGTAATACAGCTTGGCTCTTCTTGTCTTGCCGCTTCTAACAGCCTTAACATCGACAACATTCGGCGAATTAATCGGGAAAGTTCTTTCCACGCCTTCATCGCCGATGATTCTGCGAACTGTAAATTGCTGGTTTAATCCGCGGCCCTTTTTAGAAATCACTGTACCGCTGAAAATCTGGATACGGGATTTATCGCCTTCCTGAATCTTACAATGTACGTCAACTGTATCGCCAACCTCAAAGTATGGAAGCTGAGGCTTTAAACTATTTTTTTCGACCAAATCAATCAATTCGGTTTTCACTTTTATACTCCTAATTTCAATTTTAATTTTAATTATTTTAGCAAATCAGGTCTCTGGATTTTGGTTTTTTCCAGAGATTGCTGTTTTCGCCATTTTTCTATTTCTTTATGATTTCCGCTAAGCAGCACATCCGGCACTTTCATATCCCTGAAAATTTCAGGTCTCGTATAGTGCGGATATTCGAGCAATCCATCGCTGAACGACTCGCATGCCGACGATTCATCATCGCCCAAAGCACCGGGCATAAGTCTGACGACCGAATCGATGATTACCATCGCGGCTAACTCTCCGCCTGAAAGAACATAATCGCCGATTGAAACTTCCTCGGCGCCTGCTCCGATTCGTATTCGTTCATCGAAACCTTCGTAATGACCTGCAATGAGAACAATTCTTTTCTCTGCTGCAAATTCTTTAGCCATCTGCTGGTCGAATTTTTTTCCGCCGGGCGTAAGCAAAATTATTCGGCCGGGATTTTCGTCCTGTTTCTGAACATGCTCAAGGCATTCAAAAACAGGCTGACACATCATAACCATTCCGGGGCCGCCGCCGTAAGGCTTGTCGTCGACCTTTTTATAGCTGTTTTTAGCGAAATCTCTAATATTTGAAAGAACTATATTTACTAACTGCCGCCCCTGCGCCCTTTTGACTATCGAAAAGCCAAGAGGCGAAGCGAACATATCTGGAAAAAGCGTAAGAACATCAATTCTCATCACTTTTATTTACTAAGCCTTAGGCTCTTCGCCGGCTGCTGCTTTTTCAGCTTCAGCTTTTTTGGCGGCCAATTCTGCCTGATGTCTTTGAGTGCCGTCAAAAAGTTTTCCTTTTTTCTTGGCGATCTCTCGGGCTTTTGCGAGGTGAGCCTTGATTGTTTTATAATGTTTGCTTTCAATGCCAATTCTAGCGATTAGTTCAGCGACTGTTTCGCTTGGAACTGCGCCAACGCTAAGCCAATACTCGATTCTTTCTTTTTTCAGAACGAGCTGCTTTGCCGCGTCTTTTTCAATTGGGTCATAGTGGCCGAGCTTTTCGACAATTCTGCCGTCTCTCGGCGAACGGGAATCAATAGCATTGAGCCTGAAAAATGGCTTATGCCTGCGTCCCATTCTTGTGAGTCTTAATTTAACTGCCATAATACTTTTCCTTTCGAATATAATAAATATTCCGCAGTGCCCATTGCACCGCAGAAACACGGTTGTCATTTCTCGTATCTCGTGAAACGTATTTCGTATTTCGTTTCACGCTTTTTTGCAATACAATGCATAGCCGTTAATAAAAATGGCAAATATCCCTGAATCGATTTTTGCATCATTCGCAATTCTTTTAATCTGCTCATCCGTAAGCGACGCAGCGTTCTGCTTTTCAGAATCAGTCATAATCGCGACTGCGATTTTTAACTGCCTTAATTCTTCTTTGCTGGGACTAGCCAACATCGCTAATTCCGCTGAACCTTTGTTATCCGCAAAGAAACCGCGATACTGCTTACCAAAGGAATCGTCAGTTTTTTGAGCGATTTTATCTAAGTACTGCTGCAGAGTCATATTACACAAATTTATCGCCAGGTTACCTTGCCTTTGCGAACGATTTTCTGTTTTCTATGCGAACGCTGCTTAATCTTTTTGCCGGAACCCATCATAGAGCCAATGGCGTCCATTCCGCCGCCGGACAAGAGGGTTTTGAAACCGCCCAAAGCACCGCCGGATAAGGCTTTAAGCATACCCCTGCTGCGTTCGAAAGTTTTAATCAAAGCCGATACGTCGTGCTGATCTCTGCCGCAGCCTGCGGCAATGCGCCTCCTGCGCGAGGGGGAAATTATATCAGGATTTTTTCTTTCCTCAAGTGTCATTGAGTGAATTATTGCCTCAATTTTTACCATTTCTTTGTCGTCGATGTCCATGCCTTCTATTTTACTGCCCATGCCGGGGAGCATTTTCAATATATCAGTTAGACCGCCCATTTTGCGGACAGTTTGCATCTGTTTTAAGAAATCATCAAAGCCAAAGGTGCCTTTTGCCATTTTAGCCTGCATTTTAGCAGTTTCTTCAGCGTTGAATTGCTCCTGGGCACGTTCGACCAGGGTTACAACATCGCCCATTCCGAGGATTCGGCTAGCCATTCTATCAGGATGGAATTCCTCGAGTTTATCGAGCTTTTCGCCAACGCCGATGAATTTAATTGGCTTACCCGTTACAGCCTTTACACTTAGGGCGGCACCGCCTCGGGCATCGCCATCGAGTTTTGTGAGAATAACGCCATCCAATTCAAGTTTTTCATTGAATTCCTTGGCGGAATTTACGGCATCTTGGCCGGTCATTGAATCGCAAACTAAATATATCTGATGAGGACTGGTTGTTTTTGCAACCTCGGCAACCTCATTCATCATCTCTTGATCGATATGTAATCGGCCGGCGGTATCGAGAATTACTACATCGTAAGCCTTTGCTTTTGCATCGTTTAGGGCATTTTTTGCGACTTTGACGGCATCTTTTGAGCCGGGTTCGCTATAAACGTCAATGCTTAATTGCTGGCCGAGGGTTATAAGCTGGTCAACGGCTGCGGGTCTTTGAAGGTCATCGGCGACTAAAAGCGGTTTTTTACCTTTGGAAGCGATGTATTTCGCTAGTTTGCCTGCGGTTGTGGTTTTACCGCTGCCTTGAAGGCCTGCGAGCAAAATCACTGTCGGGCCTGGAGTTACGTAATATATTTTGGTATCGACCGGACCCATAAGTTTCGTCAGTTCATCGTTGACAATCTTGACGAAAACCTGGCCGGGATGAAGGCTTTTTATAACTTCTGCGCCCATAGCGGCTTCGCGAACTTTTTTCACGAAGTCCTTTGCTACGTGATAGTTAACGTCGGCCTCGAGCAACGCTTTGCGGACGTCGTTCATGGCGTCGGAAATGTTGGCTTCGGTGATTCGGCCGCGGTTCGTTATCGAGCGGAAGACATTATTAAATTTTTCTGTTAGTGCATCAAACATCTATTAAATAACCAATAACCAAGGTACAATAACCAATCTCTATTTAATAACCAAGGTACAATAACCAAGTAAAAGCAAATTATTGTATAAAAAATTAAAAAATTTTCAATTTATTTATCAAATCGCTGTAAGTCTTTATCTCACATTAGGAAACAGTACGAGGAGTGCAATGACCTGTTCGCAAATCTGCGCAAGGGGAAACTTGCGCGTTCTTTGAAAAAAGTGAATCAAAATGACACGAAAAAGTGTGAATTAAGCGAAAATAAGTGCTCAGAAAGTAGTCATAAAGCGTCATAAAGTAATTAAAAAGTATCCAGAAAGCGGTAAAAGGTGTTGAAAAAGAAGAAAAAAGTGAACCCCGGGTGATGAACACGGATTTAAATTTTACATTTGGCGGTATCGCAGGTAGATAGTTTTTTTATGACCCCCGTCACAGCAACATTTTGCGCGAAAGCAGATAAACTATTGCGCCAAAAAGAGTTCGCTTCTATAATACTCCATAAATAATTCCATCACGAATATCTAAGGAGATAAATTATGGAAAGCGAACTCTACAGCAAAGTTTATCAGT
>JBDKUM010000305.1:0-15908 GCA_039679715.1 Phycisphaerales bacterium | reverse complement strand
ACAGAGGATCATCGCAAAGAAACAAAGGGTCGACCAGTTCACGGCCCTGCGGAACTGACATGGCGAAAATCGGGTCAGAAGTATCCGCTCGCTTGATAAGAGAAGCATAGTATGGCGTAATTGCCATAGGGAACTTCTGTATCACTTTATCAAGGTTGGGAAATTTTAACCCGTGCAGGTAATCAGTCAACTGCTGGGAGGACATTAATCGATTTTTAATTTGACATTTCCAATCGTTGAAATCCGCCGCGGCTGACTGTTCTAATTTGTTTGAGTTTTGTGAATTAAAGGCAGGCAGGGGCCTACCCGGAGGTTCATCATCCTGATTTTCCGCCGAAATCATCGGCGAATCAGCATCATTAAGCATATCTTCTTTCTTAAAAACCAATAGTCCATTATTGAAACGACCAACGTTAAGCCGCCCCAAAAATATATAAAGCTACTTCAATACCGCGCTTAGAAAAGTTGTCAATAGTTTTTTGCTTTTTTTTCATAAATTCTTAATTTTTTTACGTTAAAAGATGTCGGGAGTTACCCAAAGTTGAGGTTTTTATTCTTATATAAAAACAAGTTAATCTCTGATTTATAATTTTCCATATCCGTGTTCTAATCAGGCATTAATTTATGCAGAAAGGGAAAATATATGAGTTTTAACCCATTGAAAGAAAAAGGTATTCCTCTCGAAAACCAGATTGAAAGCTGGCAGCAGGTTAATCCCGAGCCTTATGATAAGGATGAGGTGCACCCTTACACAAGGACAAGAATCATTTTAATGAACGGCATAGAAGTTGAAGGTGCGATATTCAAACATCAGTTCGCACGCCATTGCAGCGACCCTGAAATCAACCGCCAGCTTGCTCTTACTCGCGCAATCGAACAGCAGCAGCAAAAAATCGTTAACTGGCTTGTTCCCACTGAAGAGTCAACCCTTGAAGTTACCATTGGCTATGAACAGGTGGCTGTCGATTTGACTGCCTGCCTTGCAAGGACTGAAAAAGATCAAAGTGTAAAAGCGGCTCTTGATTTTGCCTTGCTTGAAGATTTTGATCATCTCTATCGTTATGCCAACCTGATGGAAACAATTGAAAATAAACAGGCGGAAAAAAATGTTCGTGATTTAACCGAAATCATGCCCGGCAGACCAACTATCAGCCATCATAGACATCCTTTTGATAATCTTCGAAAGTCTGTAGATTTCCAAACCGCTGATATTTTGACTAAGCTGCATATTTTAACTATCGTTTCGGCGGAACAGCAAACAATGAATTATTATATGAATGTCGGCAATCGCATACCTACGATGTTAGGCAGGGCACTTTATCAGGAAATAGGACAAGTTGAGGAAGAGCATGTTTCGCATTATGAATCGCTTGCCGACCCGACTTCGACATGGTTTGAAATGCTTGTACTGCATGAATATAATGAATGCTATCTTTATTATTCATGCCTTGAATCAGAAGTTGATCCTAAAATCAAGAAAATCTGGCAGCACATGCTTGAATCGGAAATCGGCCATCTTCATGCGGCTCTTGCATTCGCAAGGAAATATGACGGGATGGATCCTTCTGATTTACTGCCTGATAAATTCCCAGAACTAACAATTTTCCAATCGAATGTGGATTATGTTCGGGATATATTGAAAAATCAGGTGGATTTGACGTGCGATGGTTTCGATTTTGTCGATGTTGGACAACTCGATGCGCAGCATAGATTCCATCAGTATCAGGAAATCGTAAACGCCGGCATTGTTCCTAGCCAGGAAGTCATACAGGAACATATTGAAGACAAGGGGACAGATTACAGGCTTGAACTTGCAGGCGAACATCCTGTTGAAAGATTCAGAGAACGCCAGGCTGTGCTGGTTTAAAAAAAATGAACGTAAATTATATCTAAAGACAGTTCTTTGAAGGAACTGTCTTTTTTTTAGCCATAAGTTCTTATAATGGGATAATTTAAGAATCTACAAGTTTTCATCCGCTATCAATTATTTTTTTTAATTGAATTCTGTTTGTGTTCTAAATTTTCATTTTTTTGCTGCGTCGCGGCCTGTATTTTCTTCTGCAAATTAAAAATCGGACGTTTGTCTACCTGGAAATAACCCTCTAAAGGCCGATCCAAATCGGCAATTAGCAGCATTACCGTTGAAAACGTTAGCATCAGCACAATACCCATTTTAAACATACTTTTGCCTGAAAGCCCAACTTGAAATCCTACAGTTATCATCGACAGTATCGTAATAAAGTAAAGTGCATACCAGATAATCGCAGGTATTCGATATCGAAATGCGACAACCCTGCTAGTCTGTAAATCAAACATCTTATTGAGGGAACTGATAAATAATGCATTCATCTCCGGATAAATATCGGATTTTATCAGCGCGAACGCATTTTTCCAAATCTCATCCTGTATAGAGTCAGAACGGGCAACTGCTTTGTGAATATCAGATACATCTGCGTCCATCAATTCAACACGAATATTCACATATTCCCGAATAAGATTCGATAATTCTGACCGATATGCTTCATCCAGCAGTTGCGACTGAAGATAAACAGTGGATATCGCGTTAATTTCATCTAGGAAGAGATCTCTGCGGGTTTGAACGAAATTTGCTGCAATGCTGTATGTAAAACCAAGCATAAACGCCAGCAGTCCGAGCGTTGAACCTATAATTGTTCCCAGCGGAGTTTCTGCTTCGTGATCAGGCTGACTCCTTCTTCGGCCTCCCCAAAGCGTTCCAATTCCTATCGATAGCAGTATAACTACGGCGGTAAGCAGAAAAACTCCTAACAATGGAACTTGGCCAAACCAGAAATCGCTTTTCATAATTTTTTGATATCCCTCTTTTTATGTTAAATATCACCTTTCTATTTCGGAATATTGATCTTTGTCTTTGTTGTCAGCTTTTATCCATGATTTATCAGGGTCAAATACAGTTATGTTCATGGCCTTACTCTCTGTATTTTCACCAAGATCTTTCTGATAAACTATTCCATCGTGGTTTACTATGAAAGTCGTTACACCGGAATTTCCATAATTTGCCGGCCAGGCAACAACAGCAAAACCTCCGATCATTTTGCCATTTACAATATAGTCATAAGCTCCGCCGGAAGCATTTTCTCCCTGTGATGTAATGATCTGATAATAATATCCATGATAAGGCTGAATTTCCGCTGATGATTTTTCGAAATAACCTTGCTCTTGTGCAGATGTAACTAAAGGTCCTAAAGGGCTTGGTTTTTGACCTTCTTTTGTTTCCCAGTAAAGACCATTTTGTTTATTTGGATCACTCCTGAACTTCCGGGCATAGACATGAAGTCCATTATTATCATGAGGCTCTGCAGCGTATTCCATCTGTGCGTCGACAATTGCATGCAAAACCTGAATCGCACTCAATTCATTGTATCCTATTCGGCGGTTTAAAATTTCTTCTTTACCCGCTGCCGTGTCGAAAATCCAGTGATCATTTTTTTTTATAATTGGAATCGGGAATGGCCATTCATTTTTTCCGACAATTAGAATAAGTGCGTTGGTGTCATTTTCTATTTTGAAATTCGCATCATAAGCATCGATAAAAATTTTCCGTCTTTCTTTGTCTGCGATCTCATCGCCGGAATAAATCAGCTCATTTGCGTCCCTGCCAAATATTTTCAGCAATTCTTCGTTGTTATTTTCTTTGACAGCCTTAATGAAAGCTTCAACGGCTTCTTCAGCCGAAGAAAATAACTTTTGCTCGTTATCTGCTGCAATAGAATAATTGAAAGCAGAAAAAATAATAAATGTTAAGCTGCAAAAAACGGAAATTTTATAAATATTTATTTTTTGATACATAATTTTTTTCCAAATAAAAGCCGTTTAATAAAATTTATCTTCTGCCTCCTCGTCCGCCTCCGCCTCCTCCACCACCGCCGCGAGACCTGCCGCCGCCAGATGGCTGTGACATGCTTTGACGACTTGATCTTCCGCGACTACTGCTGCTCCTGACAGAACTGCCACTGTTAATATCCTTAAAAGCTCCGCCTCTGTCTGAAACGCTGCGGCTGCTTGTACGCGATGTTGCCCTGTCCGATAGCTGTCCCCGCTGTCCCTGTGAACGGCTGATTCTATCCGATGTACCTCCTATAGTCTGTTGGCTCCTGCCGCGAAAAGCCTCGCGAGACCGGACATCCGATGGATTTGAACCACGATTGAATCTTTGTGAAACTTTTTGGTCTGAATATGAAACTCCGCGGCGATGAGAAGGATCATGCTGCCATTTACCTTGCTCGCCCTGGCCCCGTTGACTGCGATCACGAGCTTGCTGCTTATATTTTTCACGATCAATGTTTCTATTCAATTCAAAATTACGATCATAATCTATATCAATATCTTTGCCATTCCAGTCGCAATTTCCCCAGGCATATCCCCACGCCGCGCCAAGTCCAAAACCCACCCCAAATGATAAAAGATTCGAGCCGGCCGAATAGCCGGGGGGATAATAATTGTATGGCGGATAAGCAGGATATGGCCATGACCCGTAAACAACACCCGGATCATAAGTCGGAATATAAATTTCCTGCGGATTGGCTGACTCTATTATGATATTCTGTTGTTCAGTTTTCACGACCTGTTCCTCGGTCGATTTAAGATTGCCTTCTGTGGAAGCTTTACTTCTAAGCTTCTGTACAGCTTTCATAACATCCTCTTGCTGCGAAAGAAAAGCGTCTCCTAATTTTTGCATCCAATCAAGTTTTTCGCTCATCATCGATAGTACCTGTGGAAAATTGACAAGGGATTTAACGCTTGGGTCCCAATTTTTTTGTTTAAGGGCTGTTGCTAACGCATCTCCTTTTACGTCATTGTTCTCCTTTATCCAGCGTTCCGCCTCTATCACTTCGATAGGGTATGTCGATGCCATTAATATTTGTGAAAGCAGATTGTCAGGATAAAGTGCGATAGGCGCAACTATCTGTTCAATTTCCTCTTGCTTAAACATAGGACTTGAGTTCGGCTCTAAGACCGCATTGGGCTCCTGGGCAATAGCCCAATACGATAAAAAAAATGGAAAAATCAATAAATACTTATACTGGTTTCTTGCGATCATTTTCATACGGTATTTTCCAATAATTTAGAATTATATTCTACATTCTAAGTGTTTCCGCATTCAGGATAAATAAGTGAAAGACCATTAATCTTTAAGGCAAATGATTAATAACCTCATTTTTGCATGGCAATCTTTATAAGATTTATAATCCATTAAGATTTATTCGCTATAACTTTTCATAATTTACCCCTATAACCTAAAAAGTTTTTTACTTATAATTTGCTAATTACAATGAGCTATAGTATATAGACAATAAAAATATAAACCTAAAACTATAATAATCGAATATATTTACAATCAGGAAAAATGCTTAAGAAGTAGTTGATGCGTTCTGCTAATGCATCTTATGATGTTGAAGGTCTGACAGGTATAAGACTGTTGGAGATTTTTAATGGACAGCAATCTTTCTAAAGTTACGTTGGTTATTCTTTTAGCCGCATTTTTTGTAATAAACGGCTGCGTAGTAGGTCCTGACTTTGTTAAACCCAAGGCAGCGACAAATGAAAACTGGAGTTTGAAAGATGATCCAAGGGTTGTAACTGAAATGGACGTTAATCGTCAATGGTGGACGACTTTCAACGATCCGACACTTACGAATCTGATTGAAATAGCATATCAGCAAAATTTAACTTTGCGTATTGAGGCATTAAGAATAATAGAATCACGCGCAAGATTGGCAATAGCGATTGGTAATCAATATCCGCAAGTACAGGAAGCTTTCGGCAGTATTACGAATGAGGGCTTAAGCAGGAACGCTCCAAACGCAGCCATGGCAGATAGAAACCATTGGAATTATGAAGTGGGATTCGATGCTGTTTGGGAACTGGATTTTTGGGGAAAATTCCGCAGAGGCGTTGAATCTGAAACCGCAAACTGGATGGCATCGATTACTGATTATGATTTCGCAACCGTCTCGCTAACGGCTGAAGTCGCACGAACCTATACAGTTATTCGAACATTTGAAGTTTTAATCGCGTTGGCTGACGAAAATATAAGAGTGCAGGAAGAAGGTTTGCAGATCGCAAATTCACGATTTGTAAATGGGGCTACAACGGAACTAGATGTAACACAGGCTCGAACTTTATTAGCCAGCACCAAGGCGACAGTTCCCAAATTACAGACGAGCCTTATACAGGCTCAAAATGCATTGAGCACACTTTTGGGTCGGCCTGTCGGCGATATCGAGACATTGTTGAAAGGACCCAACGATATTCCTGTTGCACCATCGGATATCGCTATGGGAGTCCCTGCGGAATTGTTGCGAAGAAGGCCTGATATACGAAGCGCAGAATTATATGCCGCCGCTCAAAGTGCACGCATAGGAATTGCAAAGGCTGATTTTTATCCAAGCCTTTCACTCTTTGGCGAAATTGGTTTCCAAACAAGCAGCAATGGGGGAGTGCAATCTAATAATGCAGGTTTCAATAACCTTTTCGACAGAGGCAGTATATTTTATACTTTCGGGCCGACTTTTCAATGGCCGATTTTTAATTACGGGCGAATCGCAAACAATGTAAGAGTTGAGGATGCGCGTTTTCAGCAGTCGATTGTGAATTATCAAAATACCGTTTTGACAGCAATCCAGGAAGTTGAAGATTCACTGGCAGGTTTTCTTAAATCACAGGAAGCGGCGGTGTTTGAGCAAAATTCGGTTGATGCTGCAAAGCGGTCAGTCGAATTATCGATGCTGGAATATCGTGAAGGCGCACAGGATTACCAGAGGGTTCTTGATGCACAGCGTTCGCTGCTGGAGCAGGAAAACAACTTAGCTCAAACACGATCATCTATTTCTACAAATTTAATTGGGTTATATAAGGCATTGGGCGGGGGCTGGGAATTACGACAAGACAAAATGATAGTTCCCGAAAGCACAATAGCGGAAATGAAAGCAAGAACAGATTGGGGCAAGATGCTTCCTGCAAGGGTACCAGATACAGTAGGCGATTCTCCTACGGGCAAAGAAGTTCCTCTCTTACAAAAACCGCAATAATAAAATTTTTAAAAGCAAGATAGTTGGAGTATTACTATGACGAAACAAAATAAGAGATTAATAATCATTGGGATCGTAATAATAGTTGTTGTCTTTTTGGGATACAAGTACTGGAGCTCAAAAAGATTCGCTTTGCCCGATGGTTTTGCATACGGAAACGGACGTGTTGAAGCCAAGAGAGTCGATATAGTTGCCAAGGAAGCATTGAGAGTAAAAGAAATTTTTGTCGACGAAGGCGACCTTGTGAAGCCGGGCCAGGTGCTTGTTAAGCTTGATACCGTTACGCTCGAAGCGGAACTTGCTGAAAGCAAAGCAAATGTATTAGCTGCGCAGGAGCGTTTGGCTATCACCGAATCTGCGATAGTCCGAAAGAAAAGCGAAGTTGAGCTTGCAAAGATTGAAGTTGAACGCGCGCGTAAACTTTTGGAAGAGCGAGCAGGTTCGCAACGAGAATACGATGTGCGAAAGACAAGCGTTGAAACCAATATGGCAGGCCTTGCCGAGGAAGAAGCAAAATTAAAAACAGTGAAGCAGGAGATTGAAGTAGCAAAAGCAAATGTAGATGTTGTGCAGACGAGAATTGACGATGCGACATTAATATCGCCGGTCAGAGGCAGAGTGCTTTACAGGCTGGCAGAAGTTGGCGAAGTTTTAGGCGCCGGCGGAAAAGCGCTGACATTGGTGAATTTAAGCGATATTTATATGGAAATCTTTTTGCCATCTGAACAGGCAGCGAAATTAAAAATCGGCGCTGAAGGACGAATAACTGCAGACTTTGCTCCGGGCTGGGCAGCGCCGGCACATGTCAGTTTTGTTTCTCCCGAATCGCAATTTACACCAAAGCAGGTTGAAACTCGCAGTGAAAGAGAAAAACTGATGTTCAGGGTAAAATTGCAGATTCCTAAAGAACTGATTGTTCCTTACATAGACAGGATTAAAACAGGTATTCGCGGCGTTGGATATGTGAAACTGGATGATAAAGCCCAGTGGCCGAAATGGCTTCAGAGCGTTGTAAAGCCGCCTGTGGATAATAACAATTCGTCTGCTGAAGTTGAACCTAATTCTGTCAAATAAATTTCACAGGGATTTAATATGCCGATTAGTTCAAAATCTTTTGATGACCCTGTGATTTCAGTTAAGGATGTAACTCACAAATACGGCAGTGTTACAGCTCTTGATAATATCACGCTAAATATTCCAACCGGCTGTATGGTGGGCATGGTTGGGCCTGATGGTGTCGGAAAATCAACATTGATGGCACTTATCGCAGGCTCAAAAAAAATGCAGCAAGGCAAAATGACGGTTCTTAAGGGTGATATAGCAGATATAAAGCATAGGCGTCAGGTATGTCCAAGAATCGCGTATATGCCGCAGGGATTGGGAAAGAATTTATATTTTGAACTTAGCGTTCAGGAAAACGTCGATTTCATGGCAAGGCTCTTCGGATTATCAAAAACCCAAAGACCTGCGAAAATCAAAGAATTGCTTGATGCCACCGGACTTGGGCCTTTTCCGGAAAGACCGGCTGGTAAATTATCGGGGGGAATGAAACAGAAGGTAGGACTTTGCGGAGCATTGGTGCACGAGCCTGATCTTTTAATTCTCGATGAACCCACTACCGGTGTTGATCCTCTTTCGCGAAGGCAATTTTGGACACTCATCGATAATATTCGCAACGGCCGTCCCGGCATGAGCGTTGTTATATCCACTGCTTATATGGATGAGGCTCAGAAATGGGATTGGATTGTCGCTATGGATGCCGGCAAAATATTGGCAACGGGAACACCTGGCGAACTCATGGAAAGAACAAACACCAAAGATTTGGAGCAATGTTTTATAAAACTGCTGCCGGAAGAAAAACGTGCAGGTCATAAGGAATTGATTATCCCTCCGCGTCCTGAAGGAAAAAAAGAAATCGCTATCGATTCCAAAGGACTTACCCGCCGATTTGGAACATTTACCGCTGTTGATCATGTAACACTTTCAATTGAGAGAGGAGAAATTTTCGGATTTCTTGGTTCAAACGGCTGCGGCAAATCGACAACGATGAAAATGCTTACAGGATTGCTTCCTCCAACAGAAGGTTCCGCAACGCTTTTCGGTCAGGCAGTTGATGCAGGCAGTATCGAAGTTCGCAAGAATCTTGGCTACATGACGCAGGCATTTTCACTTTATACAGAATTGACGGTTCGGCAAAATCTTGTTCTCGATGCCAGGCTGTATCACATTCCTCCCGAGCAGGCAAAGAAACGAATAGAAGAGCTTGTAGAAAAATTCGGGCTTGGTCCTTATCTTGATGCGCTTACAGAAGACCTGCCGCTTGGCATGCGTCAGCGTCTTTCGCTTGCCGTTGCCGTTCTGCATGAGCCGCAAATGCTGATTTTGGATGAACCGACATCAGGTGTTGACCCGGTTGCCCGCGACAGTTTTTGGGATTTGCTTATCGATCTTTCTCGAAAACAAGGTGTTACAATTTTCATAACAACGCATTTTATGAACGAAGGTATGAGATGCGACCGCATTAGCCTGATGAATGCCGGCAAAGTTCTTGCCTGTGATGTGCCGCAAAAACTAATTGAACTAAAAGGAGCTGAAAATCTCGAAGATGCTTTTATCGGCTATATGGACGATGATATTGCCCAGGCTGAAGGTCAAACAGAAAGCACAGAAAAAAAACAAATAGAAGTACCTCAAACAGAAAAAATGGGCCAGCCGACTGCCGACCACGACAAAGGTATATTCAGTTTCGGCAGAATGCTCGCATATACTGTCAATGAATCAATGCAAATCCGAAGAGACCCTATAAGGCTGGCGTTTGCTTTTATTGGTTCGGCTTTGCTGATGCTTGTGTTTGGATTCGGAATCACGACAGACGTTGAAAATATTCGCTATGCTGAATTAGATATGGATCGTACGCCTGAAAGCCGGCTGTATCTTGAACAGTTCGCGGGCGCACATCCATATTTTCTTGAAACTACGCCTGTTATTTCAAGTGATGAAGCTTTAAAGCGGCTGCAATCTGATGATATATCAGTGGTTCTCGAAATCCCTCCGAATTTTGGAGAGGATTTGCGCAAAGGTTCACAGCCTGAAGTTCTGGCACAGGTAGATGCTGCAAATACCTTTCGAGGTGAAACCGTTGCCCAGTACGTGCAGGGAGTTCATCTTAAGATGCTTGAAGACCCCACAAACGGCCTTATTACGCAAGTACCAAAATACAGCGTCAACATTCAGCCAAGATACATGTATAACCCTGCTTTTGAAAGCATTTATTCTATGGTGCCGAGCGTTCCCGCGATTCTGCTTATCCTGATACCCGCGATTCTTATGTCGGTAAGTATTGTCAGGGAAAAGGAACTTGGCTCAATGATCAATTTTTATGTAACTCCTACTAATAAATTAGAATATTTATTCGGCAAACAATTGCCTTATGTTGTTATTGGAATGCTCAATTTTTTCGTTCTTGCTGCAATGGCAACGCTGGTTTTTAGCGTCCCTGTAAAGGGAAGTTTTCTTATGCTCACACTTTGCACGCTTTTATATATAACCGCTACTACGGGAATAGGAATGGTAACTTCGACTTTTACAAGCAGCCAGGTTGCCGCGGTATTTGTAACAGCTATAATAACAATGGTGCCCACCGTTCAATTCTCGGGTCTTTTGCAGCCTGTTTCAACTCTTGAAGGCAACGCCAGGCTTATCGGTTCAATTTGGCCTACAACTTATTATATGCATTCAAGTGTCGGGGCGTATACAAAAGGTCTTGGAGCCAATCTCCTCGTACAGGATATTATTTTCCTTGCCTGCTGCATACCGGTTTTATGGGCAATCAGTTTATTTGGGCTTAGAAAGCAGGAGAAATAAACGCTGAAAACTTTGTTGAATATATTCTGGCTTGGACTGAAAGAAATTCGCAGCCTTGTATGCGATATAGTAATGATATTATTCGTCGGTTATGCTTTTACATTAGCAATATATGTCCAGGCAACAGGCACTTCCAGCGAGGTAAATAACGCATCTATAGCATTTGTAGATGAAGATGATTCGGCATTATCAAAGGAACTGATAAACGCATTTTATCCTCCTCGTTTCCAGGTTCCTTTAATGATATCGCCTCCGCAAGTCGAAGAATCGATGGACAGAGGTTTATTTATGTTTGTAGTTGTAATCCCGCCAAAATTTGAAAGCGATCTTCGTGCAGGAAGACATCCGGATTTACAATTGAATATCGATGCCACCGCGATGCAGCAGGCAAGCATAGGTGCTAATTATATAGTAAATATTATTAATGACAGAGTTTCAAGTTTTATGAGCCGCGCCGACGTTAATGTTGAGCAGCCGATTAATCTGGTGATTCGCAGGTTGTTTAATCCAAACGCAGAATCCTCGTGGTTCAAGAGCGTGGTGGCTATAATAAATCAAATCACCTTGTTAACTGTTATATTATGCGGTGCAGCCGTCATCCGTGAACGCGAACATGGCACATTGGAACATTTGCTGGTTATGCCTCTGACAGCTTTTGAAATTGCGATGGCAAAAGTCTGGGCAAATGGGCTTGTGATTCTTATAGCCACAGGCTTATCTTTATTTGTTATAGTAAGAATGGCGCTTAATGTTCCATTTGCAGGTTCCATGTTATTGTGGTTCATCGGGGTTGTACTGTATTTATTTTTCACGACAGCTTTAGGAATATTTCTTGGCACGATCTCAAGAACAATGGCGCAGTTTGCGCTTCTTATAATGCTTGTTGTGGTGGTATTGCAGCTTCTTTCAGGCGGCAGTACACCTGTTGAAAGCCAGCCAAAATGGCTTCAATATATTACGTTCTTTCTCCCTACGACCCATTTTGTGAGTTTTTCGCAAAAAATTATTTATCGAGGGGCCGGGCTTAGTGCCGTTTGGCTAAATTTTGTTTTAGTAAGTGTTATGGGACTTGGATTCTTTGTTTACAGTATAGCATTGTTCCGAAAATCCATTGCGGTAACAAAATAAGTGAAAGGGTATTAATATGAGCATTACAATTCAGGAAGAAAAAAGGTTTGAGTATTTTACGAATTAAAGGGCAGCTTAAAAAAGCAGAACTGGACTCTGTTCAGGCTGCTGCTGTTAAAGAATTTGAAGCTAATCCCAAGCTAAAACTTAAATTACTTTTAATCTTTGAAGATTTCAAAGGCTGGGAAGAAAATCCGGATTGGGGAGATATGACTTTCTATTTTGAGCATGGCGGAAAAATCGCAAAAATTGCTCTTGTCGCAGACTCAAAAAGGCAAGCTGAACTAATGATGTTCATGGGAGAAGGAATCAGACCTATACCAATGAAATTCTTTCCTCCCGGTCAGATTGGAGATGCTCGCCAATGGCTGAATTCTTGTTAAGGAGTGCGATTATTAATAGATTGATTGTAAGTCTTAAATTGTCAAATGGTTATATAAAGCGGGCGAAGAGATTCGAACTCTCGACTTTCAGCTTGGGAAGCTGACATTCTACCGCTGAATTACGCCCGCAAGTCTTAACTTAGTCTTACTACAAATTATCAGATTTTTGAGCAATTGCCAATATTTTTTCCCCTTGCAATAGAGCTAATTGGCTCACTTACACACTATTTACACATTGGAAATTTGGAAAAAAACGCTATACTTTGCTTAATATTCACAAAAAGCATAAAGGAATATATGGATAAAAAGCAATTTGAACGACTCAAAAAAATTCGTCATGTCGCGTTGGATATGGATGGCACAATATACTGCGGTAACACTTTGTTCCCATTCACAAAAAAATCGCTGGATCTTTTCAGCAAAGCTGGAATAGGATATACCTATCTAACAAACAACTCGTCTCGCAGCGCTGACGCATATCTCGAAAAACTCAAAAAATTAGGTTTGTCCGCGACAATTGATAATTTATATACATCTACAATGGCAACTATCGAATATTTGCGCAATAATTATTCTGCCTTCAAAAAAATATTTGTATTCGGAACCGAAAGCTTACGCAAAGAATTTGAAGATGCTAATTTTACGGTTATTCGGGAAAATGACAGCATCGAACCTGAATTGGTCATTGTAGGTTTTGACACAACCCTAACTTACGAACGAATGTGTAAAGCGGCATGGTGGATAAAGCAGGGCAAACCATTTATCGCAACTCATCCTGACTGGGTTTGTCCGACAGACCAGCCTACGGTGCTTGTCGACTGCGGTTCTATATGCTCGGCACTAACAGCGGCAACGGGCATAAAACCTAAAGCTGTATTGGGCAAGCCGGACGCGTGCATGTTAAAAGGAATTTTGAAAAAACATAATCTTAAACCTGATGAACTGGCAATGGTGGGGGACAGGATTTATACCGACATGGCAATGGCTGCTAAGTCTGGAACGCTTGGCGTGCTTGTTCTTTCGGGTGAAGCTGCTTTGAAAGATACTGAAAACTGCGAAATAGAAATTCCGGTGATTGTAAAAAATATACTGGAATTAGCTGAAATACTTTCTAATAAATAATTATATGGAGATAATCAGATGAAGTATGTTCTATCTATAGACCAGGGGACAACAGGGAGCAGAGCAGTGGTATATGATAAAAACGGCCGCACGGTTGCAATGGCTTATCAGGAATTTCCGCAATATTTTCCAAAGCCCGGCTGGGTAGAACATAATCCGGAAGAGATATGGCAAAGTGTCAATAATTCGCTGCAGAAAGTTCTTACAAAAATACCGCCAAAGTCCATTGCCGCTATAGGAATCACAAATCAAAGAGAAACAACTGTAATATGGGACAGACAAACGGGTAAACCTATCTATAATGCAATTGTCTGGCAATGTCGAAGAACGGCGTCCAGATGCGATAAACTCAAGAAAAACGGGGAATCGGAGTTTTTCAGAAAAGCTACAGGGCTGCCTATTGATGCTTATTTTTCCGCGACTAAAATCGAATGGATATTGCAAAATGTCAAGGGAGCATTAGCGAAAGCACGGCAGGGAAGGTTATGTTTCGGAACAACCGATTCCTGGATTTTATGGAAACTCACCGGCGGCAGAACTCATGCTACAGATTATACCAATGCTTCCCGAACGATGCTTTTTAACATCAATAAATTAAAATGGGATAATAGGATTTTAGAAAAGTTCTCAATTCCGGAATCTATCCTGCCGGAAGTTAAACAATCCTCGGGCATTTTCGGCACAACAGTAAAAATCGGAAAACTGCCAGCGGGCATTGCGATTTCAGGAATCGCAGGCGACCAACAGGCCGCGTTATTTGGACAAATGTGTTTTGAGCCTGGTACAATAAAAAACACCTATGGCACTGGATGTTTTGTTTTGCTCAATACGGGCAGGAAAAGACCTGTATCAAAATATGGTCTTATTACGACTCTTGCATGCGGGCCTGCGGGTGAGCCTGTTTATGCTTTGGAAGGAGCGATTTTTATTGCAGGCTCTGCAATACAATGGCTGCGAGATGGTTTAAAAATATTAGACAAAGTATGCGATTCTGAAAAAATGGCTAAATCGGTCAAAGACAATGCCGGTGTATATTTTGTTCCGGCACTTGTTGGGCTGGGTGCACCTTATTGGGATCAGGACGCAAGAGGCAGTATTTACGGAATTACAAGGGGTACGCAAAAATGCCATATAGCAAGGGCGGCAATCGAATCTATATGCTACCAGACAAGGGATGTACTCGAAGCGATGCAGAAGGATTGCGGGCTTAAAACGAAAGATTTAAAAATCGATGGCGGCGCAACTGCTAATGATTTTCTATGCCAATTTCAATCGGACATTCTAGGCATAAAAGTGATCAGGCCGCAGGGGGTTGAAACCACTGCATGCGGAGCGGCTTATCTAGCGGGGCTTGCTGTAGGCTATTGGAAAAACACGGCTGAAATAAAAAAGAACTGGAAGAAAGGTAAAATCTTCGAACCTAAATTCACAAAGAAAGATTCCACCTATCTTTATTCCAATTGGCTCAAGGCAGTTAAAAGAACCTTGTCGAATCCTGCAATAGCTTAATTTAACCTATTGACTTATATGCAAAAGCAGCGATAGATGCGCCGATTAAGGGAGCAACTACCGGAATCCATGCATATTTCCAATCGCTGTCTCTTTTGCCGCCGGGCATGGGTAAAATCGCGTGAATAATCCTTGGCCCCAAATCACGTGCGGGATTGATTGCATAACCTGTAGTACCGCCCAGAGAGAGTCCGATTGCTAAAACAACAAGGGCGACGGGTAAAGCGTCTATCGAACCAAGGCCGACCGATGGGGCGGATAAATGCAAAACAGCAAAGACCAGAACGAATGTTCCGATGACTTCTGAAATGAAATTAATCGGCGCGTTCCTGAATTCCGGGCCAGTACAAAATACGGCGAGTTTTAAATTCTTGTTTTCAGTTGCTTTGAAATGATCGTGATAATGCAGCCAAACTAAAAAACCACCGATTGCAGCGCCAGCCATTTGCGCGATAATATACGCGGGTACTTTGGCCCAGGCGAATTTGCCTGCCAGAGCGAGGGATAATGTTACAGCGGGATTTAAATGGGCGCCGCTGATATTCGCGACGGCAAAAACGCCAATAAAAACACCCATTGCCCAACCGAAAGTAATTACAATCCAGCCTGACTTTTCTCCTTTGGTTCCTTTTAAAACGACATTGGCGACAACGCCGTCGCCAAGCAAAATCAGGAGCATGGTTCCGATTAGTTCGGCCGAAAAGGTATTCATGTTGATTCCTTTCAAAACAGCTATTATACCTAATGATATATAGGAATTTCAAACGTATATTTTTTCTTGCAAAGAGACTTAATTTCTTGTAAATTATTTGTTTTCGCTAATTTGGCGAAT
>JBDKUM010000304.1:0-6246 GCA_039679715.1 Phycisphaerales bacterium | reverse complement strand
TGTATTAAAAGGCATGAAATTGCAGTGAGTTCTGGAGTTCGTTGTCTTTAAAAAGGCTGAAAATGGTGTTGGAAGTTTTTTTAATATAGGAGGTAATGATGAGTAAGATTAAAATTGTCGCGACATTAATCGTAATAAGTCTGGCAGGTACTGTAATGGCCGCCGATTATCAGTATTTCTGGGGCAACGCTAATGGTGATTGGTCTAATCCTGCAACCTGGTCTGGCGGATCAACTTGCCCTTCACCAACAAGCCCTATTAATGACATCGCAATTATCATAGGTGGTGTTACTATCAATGTTACAACAGACGGACAAGGTTCTATCGATTTAATGCATGGCTATCACGTTGGCAATAATATTTTAAATGTCGCCGCTGGTAAGCATTTACAGATTACTCATGTCGCACAACTTGGATGTGGTAATGATACTGATAGTACCGCCACTGGTACTCTTAATGTATATGGTTCGTTCTATGCCGAACAGCTTAATGTTGCCAATAATAAATATGTTACCGGTGTTGCAAACGTATTTGACGGCGGTTCTTTAGTTGTTGGCGATTGGGGCCTTAATGTCGGTAAATTGGATGCCGCAGGTACAGGCACGATTAATCTTAAAGGCGGCAGTTTGGCGGTAAACGAAGGAAGCGGCATTGTTATAAACCCACAGGGTCGTATCAATATAGAAAAAGGAACGCTTTCAGTTTTTGATCCTGACGGCTCACAACAATACTACATAGACCAATATATCACTGATGGCTTGCTGATAGGTTATAACGGCGATGTGCAATTAACCGTAGAAGTTAATTCAATCACCGGTTCGTTCATGTAACCGCACCAGGCGGACTTGCAACAAATCCGAGTCCCGCAAATGAAGCACAGGGAATCTTGCCGAATGCCGTATTGAGTTGGACAGCGGATTCTGAAGTTGTAAGTCATGATATATACCTGGGAACGAATGCAGCATCAGTAGCAAACGCCAATCATTCATCGCCTGAATTCAAGGGCAATACTACTTCAATAAGTTATACATATCCGGGCGAATTCATTGAAGGCCAAACTTATTATTGGCGTGTAGACGGAGTCAATGCACCAAATGTATGGAAGGGTCAGGTATGGAGTTTTGTAGTTGTTAGTTATCCTGCCATAAATCCGAATCCAGCAAACTTACAGAGAAAAGTTACACTTAATGCTTCGCTTAGCTGGACAGGTAATTTAACAGCAAATCAACACGATGTATACCTGGGCACAGACGCGACTTTAGTTGCTAATGCAACTCATGCTTCTCCTGAATTTAAAGGCACTCGAAGTTCAACCACATATACGAATGCAGGCGGATTTATAGCTGGTCAGGCATATTACTGGCGAATAGATGAAATTGACAGTGTAAATAATAAAATGGTTAAAGGCGGTGTATGGAAATTTGCTACAGAAAGAAATACACCAATTATTCTTACCAAGGGTATAGTATTCGACAGACAATACGCTGCAATACCACCGGAAATTAATAACACAATCGACTCTTATGATGTCGCGTTAGTTAAACATATGGGATTTAATTTCGCGAAAGTGCTTTTCAATCCTGCACCAATGATTTCCGGAAATACAATCAATGTTACTAATATGGCATACGTAGAGGAACTGGTAAACAGATTCCTCGATCAGGGCGTTCCGGTTGTTGTATGTATCCATCCTGAACCAGCTTTCAAAACTACTTATCTCGGCAGCGCAAGTGGATTTACAAATCTTCTGGGATTCTATCATGATTTCGCAGCTTATCTAGCCGCACGATGGGGCCAGAATGAAGTTGTTTTCCAGCTTATGACTGAACCATTCGGCAATTACACAGATTGGAATACGATGTTGCCGCAGATGGTACAATCTGTTCGTTCAGCAATGCCGAATAATACTCTCATCATCGGCGGTGCAGAGAGCGGAAGAATTTCCGGTTTGACGGCTATTAGTCAGGCTTGCATTAACACTATAAATGACAACAATGTTTACTATGGATTTACATACTGGGACGAATCAAATTTATTGCCGTTCATGTTTCAGGGCGGCGGAATTGGCCTTGGTCCATATTTTGCTTATTTGAAAAATGTACCTTATCCTTCGAGCACATCAAATAACCCGGCTGATTATATTCTTAGCACTTGTCCATCGGGACAATACGACGCCGCTCTCAATGCTGTCAAAGCATATTGCGATTCCAATTGGGATATGTCCAAGCAGCAGAGTGTATTACAGCCTATCGTTAATTGGAATAATTCACACGGCGGTAATCTCAAATTGATATGCTACGAAATGGGCGTTCCTATCGATCCATGTCAGGCAACAGCCGGCGGTGGTATCGATCCATCAGATCGTATTGAGTACATTCATGATAAACGCGTAGCATTGGAAGAGAAAAATATCGGCTGGACATATTGGTCATTTAACGAAACGTTCACAGTATTGAACTACCCATTAAGAGTTGCATTTGAAAAAGGGGTAACAAAGAGATTAGTCAGCTCGGATACTTTGAGTGCTTTGGGTCTGCCTTGCGGCTGCGGATGCATAAATGACAACTATCCTATGGGAGATATTAACAGCGATTGCTATGTGGATTTCAGCGACTTCGCGATTATAGCCGGCAGTTGGATGGATTGTACAGAGCCTACAGATCCGGCATGTCAGTAAGAAGCTATAAATATTAGAGTATTCGTTAAAGAATAAATCTAAGTTTTGAGAAAGTGAAGAATAAATGTTTCGGAGTGTTTCCGAAATAGTTAAGAAAAAAAGTTTAATATGGAGGTGGATAAGATGAATATGAAACTTAAAGTCGCATTAGTGATGATAATGATGAGTTTGGCTGTTAGTTCTCAAGCGGGCGGCTTATACTGGTCTGCCAATTCAGGCGATTGGGCAAGCGGCAGCAGTTGGGACGTAGGCAGTAAACCAGGTGCCGGAGACCAGGCTTTGGTTCTCTGGGATCATACAATCACTGTTACAGGCAATGAACAAGCCGGTACAGTAAATTTAGGTTATGTCGCAAATGGCTGGTTAAATATTGCCGCAGGCGGTAGTCTTAATGTTGGGACCATGCATGTAGGACAAACAGATGAAGGCAACCTCGAAGTTGGAACTATGAATGTTAATGGAACAGTTACCGCTCAGACGCTTTATGTAGCATTTGAACGTAATAACGGGCGTGGTGTTTTGAATGTTAACAACGGCGGGTTAGTGACAGTGAATGAAGGATTTTATATGAGCACTACCAATACAACTGAAGTTGATGCCTTTGCAAGAATTAATCTCAATGGAAATGGCAGTATAATCAGCAATTGGGGTTATGCAGTACAACTTCAGAATGCAAAAGCACACATCGATCTTGAAGCAGGCTTCCTGAAATTTAAAGGCGATCAACGCGCTCAGATCGAGACTTACATCAATAGCGGCTGGCTGACAGCTTATGATGGTAATGGAACAGTAAATGCTCCTGTTTTTGATGGTGTTAACACAATAGTTACAGCTATTCCAGAACCAGCGACAATGATTTTATTGAGCATCGGCGGATTACTTCTTCGCAGGAAAATGGCTTAAGTTTTAGATTTTAAAATGAATGTTATGAGAGGGAGCTTTAAAAAGTTCCTTCTCATAACAAAAGATCGCAATTTAGTGCATTGATGAGCAGGAAATTTTGATAACGTGTCAAAAAGGATTCTTAGTTTTTTAGAATCGGAGAGCGATAAAATGAAGAATAAAATGAGAATTTTATTAGTGTTGATTGCGGTATTTAGTTTTTCAAGTATAGCCAATGCGGACTTACATTGGTCGGCGGCTTCCGGAGATTGGAATAGCGGCAGCAGTTGGGATGTAGGCAGTAAACCCGTAGCCGGTGATCAGGCCATCGTTTTGTGGAATCATACAATTACTGTAACCGGGAACGAATACGCAGGCGAGCTCAATTTAGGTTATGTCGCAAATGGTTGGATAAATATTGCCGCGGGCGGAAGTCTTACAACAGAAACAATGCATGTCGGTCAAACTGCTGAAGGCAATCTCGAAGTTGGAACAATGAATGTTTATGGCACCGCTTATGCTGAACAACTTTTCGTTGCAAACGAACGTGCAAATGGCCGCGGAGTTTTGAATGTTTATAGTGGCGGACTTGTGAGAGTTGGAGCTTGGCATTGTAATATCGGAAACTCAGGTACACAAGCCGGAGCTGGTGGAACAGTTAATCTCAAAGGCACCGGCAGTATGGAAGTAAATACTACCACTGGGGGCATACTGATGACAGCTAATGGTCATATTGACATCGAAGCAGGCCAATTAAAAGTTTTGGGCGATTATCGCACTCAGCTTCAGGGCTATGTTAATGACGGCAGGATAACTTCAAATGGTGGAAATTCTCCACACTGTGTTCCGGCAGTAAGCTTTCTTGATGGTTACACCTATGTAAAGACATCGGGATGTTCTTGCACGAATTTCCTTCCAGGGGACGTGAATAGGGATTGTTATGTTGATATGTTTGACCTTGCTTTTTTAGCGCAGAATTGGCTTGATTGTACTGATCCTTCAAACACTTATTGTGTTCAATAAATTTATATTCGGGTTTGAAATCGAAAGCTATGAGGTCATTTAAGGATAATGTTATGACAAAAAGAAGGAATGGATTTACATTAGTAGAACTTTTGGTTGTGATTTCGATTATTGCGATATTGCTGGCTGTACTCATGCCTGCGTTGAGTAAGGCAAGAAATCAAGGCAAAATGGTTATATGTAAATCTAATTTAAAGCAGTTTGGTTTATGTTATGCCCTTTATGTTGAACAGAATAATGGGTACTTCGAAAATGGAGTGAATTACGACGTAAATAAAGATTCAACGATGTGGATTGATACATTGCGACCATATTATGCTGACATTGACCAAATGCGTTGTTGTCCTATGGCACCGAAACCCGTTCAAATGACTGCTCAGCAAGGCACGTCTAAATCAGCTTGGGTTTATTATAATAATAAAGATTACGGCAGTTATGCGGTCAATGGATGGCTTTGTAATCCGAATAAAGAATTTCCGAGTAGTTGGGGTGCCCCGGCAAATCTTTGGCGTAAGGCCAACCAGAAAGGGGCTAATAATATTCCTGTTATTGCCGATGGCTTATGGTTCCATGCTCTGCCGCTATCGACTGACAGGCCTTCTACATATAGTGATCGTATGTCTGATTCTTTGAAAAATATGCAGCGAGTTTGCAGTGACCGACACGGCGGCAAGACCAATTTAGTTTTCATGGATTGGTCTGTGCGCAATGTTGGCCTTAAGGAATTGTGGAAATTAAAATGGCATAAAAACTATAATACCAATGACCGAGATCCATTCTGGCCTGCCTGGATCAATAGGATCAGATAAAAAAATCGAATTGGAATTCAAAATTTGTATATAATCAGCTTTAAAAAATAGTGAATATCAGCAATTACAGGGGGCATTGGCACGGACGCGGATGTATTAAATAAATATTTATATAAATATTTCCATCGGTTATGTTGGAAAGTTTATTAAACCAAAGAAGATTGCTGAGATTCAAATGACAAGTGCAAAAAAATTAGCGTTATCACTTAGACGAGGTATAACACTCGATCGGCAGTATCATTCGATACCCAATTCTCCGAATTTTCAATCCCGGGATATTAAATTGATTAAATCGATGGGATTTGATTTTTGTAAGTTGATTATCAATCCCGACGTTCATAAATCCGGCAGCGACATTAAAAATATGAATTATCTCGATACCGTTGCCGATATCGTATTGAACGAGGGAATAAAGCTTGTATTGTGCATACATCCTGAAAATAGATTCAAGGAAACTACTTTCGGCAGCAAGAGTGAGTTTCAGAATTTATGTTTGTGGTATGAACAATTCGCGGCTTATTTGGCTTCGAGGTGGAAGTCTTCGCAAGTTGTGTTTCAATTGATGACTGAACCTTTCGGCAGCAGTTCAGAACCTGATGACTGGAATTGCTGGAATAAACTTCAACCACAAATGTGGCAAGCTGTTCGAAAAAGTATGCCTGAACATACCCTGATTCTAAGCGGCGATAAAATCGGAAGAATAGAGGGATTGGTATTAGTTGAGCCGGTCCCGGATGATAATGTTATGTATGCGTTCTCGCATTATGAGCCTTTTATATTTACTCTTCAGGGAGGTATCTGGGTTGAATTTGGGGCTTTTATGGCTTATACGCAGCATATTCCATATCCTTCAAA
>JBDKUM010000303.1:0-15920 GCA_039679715.1 Phycisphaerales bacterium | reverse complement strand
AGAGCCAGGTCCCCGGATTCTTGATGTGGATGCAGGAACACATTTGTAAGGAGTGGGAAGACAGCCGGTAGCCCAAAACTGCCGGCATTTTTTTACCTAATTTAGATTCTCTATAAAAAGATTAAGTTTCTCTCATTCTTTGCCGATACCTTTAATAGAGAGTTTAATGTTAGTAGATAATAAAAATTTCGATGCTAACAATCAGATGACATATGACTCATCGGTGATGCAGATTCTGCTTGATAACCTTCCATGCAAGGCATTGATTCTTAAAAAAGAAACAAGAGAGATTGTTTATTCAAATATTATCGGACGCAAATCCTCATCCGGCGAAAAATGTTTTGAGCTTTGCGCAAACCGAAATGAGCCATGCCCATTCTGTTTAGCTCCACAAGTCTGGAAAGACAACCAATCAAGGCAAATCGAAATCGAATACGAAGGCAAATGGTACGAAGCGAGATGGATGCCTCTTACGGATGACTTATATGTCCATTACATCTCAGATATTACCGAACGCAAACGCGCAGAGGAAGAATTATTATTAACTAACGAAGCATTAAGGATTAAAACCATTCAGGCCAACCAGTTAGCGCATGAGGCACAAAAAGCTAATTCCGCGAAAAATGATTTTTTGGCAACAATGAGTCATGAACTGCGAACTCCTTTAAATTCCGTCATTGGTTTCAGTGAAATTCTCACGATGGAGTTGACAGGCGATAACAAAAAATATGCGGAGTTAATTTATAGCAGCGGGCAGCGTTTATTGATTCTGATTAGTGATATTCTCGACCTTTCCAAAATTGAAGCCAATAAAATTATTTTACAAGAAGAACCCTGCATGTTAAGCGCAGCTATTGAAAAAATTGAATTCATGATGAGGCCTTTCGCTGCCGAAAAAAAGATAAATTTTGAAATCCGTATTGCAAATGAGCTGCCCAATTTTATTTCTACCGACCAGCGAAGACTCGAACAATGCGTCTTAAATGTTGTAAACAATGCCATCAAATTTACTGAAAAAGGAAATGTATATTTGACAGTTTCAACAGGCCAGGTTGACGGCAAACCTTTTATTTTCTTTGACGTGGAAGATACAGGAATTGGCGTTTCGCCGGAGTTTCAGCAAAAAATTTTCGATTCTTTCGTACAGGAAGATGGAACAATATCACGCAGGTATGGCGGAACAGGCCTGGGACTAACAATCAGCAATAATATCGCGAAACTTTTCGGCGGCTCAATCACATTAAAAAGCGAAAAAGGAAAAGGCTCAACCTTCAGAATCTCTTTACCGCTGCACGTTGTAGTCGAGCAATTAAACCCCAGCAATTAAATTCGCAAAAACATTTCTGACTTTACTTCCGAATAGGCATATAAGGAATTGGTATTTGCCCTTCATCATTTGTTTTATTGGCAAGTTCTAAAATTTCTTTTCCCTTATCGCTGCTCGCCAAACACCAGCTAATGTCATTCGATGCCCAAGTCCCTTCAGCACTACTGCCCGCATCAGGCGAACAAAGTCTATCACCATTACTCACAGCATACATATTCCATGCAAGAGTTAATTGTTTTAGATGATATTCGCAATCAAGGCGTTTAGACTGCTCCCTTGCTCTTGTAAGCGCGGGGATAAGAATTGACAGTAGCATTGCGATGATAGAAATAACAATAAGCAATTCAGTGAGTGTAAAACCTCTTTTGTCGGAAGTATCCAAATCGAACTTTTCTCCATTTTGCGACATAATCGCAATCCTTATAATAGTCGATTATGGAATATATTATATCGAGAGAAGTGAATATGAAAATAAATATTTGAGGATTTCGATACTCTAATTATGATCTTCTGAAAACGGCAACAATGTTTTCGACTTCGACCACAAACAGCCTGTTATCCCCTTCAAAATCGACCGGTATAGCTCCCTTCGGATTGAAGAGCACTTTATCATACTGCTTTAGAGGTATTTCGGGCATATTTTCGACTTCGGCCGATACTGCAACCACTCTGCCGGTTATCGTTGGAATTTCGATATTGTCTGGCAGTTTGATACCGCCTTTGGTTATTTTCTTATCCTCATCTTTACGAATTAGAACCCTTTTACCAATCGGCTCTACGGTTTCTATCGGTTTCAAATCAGAACTAATTGCTTCTTTTTCCGTTGACATATAGATTCTTTTAATCAATTAACAGCGTTTTTGTTATTTAAAACCCAAAGACAACTTTAATTTTGGACAACCGCCTACTTGTACTTTTCTTGTAAAATTAATCATAAATGCTTATATAATCATACGATACATTGATTAACAAGGTTTGTCCAGTAATAAATCCCCCTTTTTAACAGCTTATTTATTGAAAAAAAAGAAATTGTTTCCTTTTGTCGTGAATTTGTTAATAATTTTTTAATGAAAGAAAGAACAAACTGCCGATTATATAGTATTAAAAATTGAAATCTTCTTCTTCCTCCTCCTGCGAGCAGTTAGCGTTTCTTCACCGGGCGCAACTGCTCGTTTTTTTTATTCACTTTCTGTGACTTTGTCTTTTTTCTTTTTTGCGCCCTTTTTATCGCGTCCGAGCAATTCATCAGCTTTATCTATATTCTTTGGCGGCCAATCGCCTTTAGCCTGCAATTCCTTTAGTTCATCCATCTTTTTGAAACTTACGATAGTTCTGCAGCGTGGGAATTTATTACAGCCCAGGAAAGGCCCTTTCTTGCTTTGACGGATTACAAGTTCTCCTGTTTGACATTTATAACATTTGATCCCAGTCGGTTCAGCAGGCGGTTTGGGAGGCAATATCGCACCAGTTTTATCTATTTTAACTATCGTTTTGCAATTTGGATAATCCGAGCAGCCGAGGAATACACCAAACCTACCGTTTTTCTTAACCATCGGTTTGCCGCAATTCGGGCATTTATGCTCTGTTACTTCATCGACAATCATTTTGCCGGTTTTATCAACCGGGCTGGCGAATTTGCAATCTGGGTAACCTGAACAGCTTAGGAATTTTCCGTTTTTGCCGAACCTGTATTCCAATGGTTTGCCGCATTTCGGGCATTTATATTCGCTTGGCGTGGTTTCAGCTTTCGCATGAACCATTTCTTTCGCGGCGTTTTCGAGGTCTTTTTTGAATGGCCCATAAAATTCATTGAGAACGTTTGTCCATTCCAGATGCTGCTCTTCAATTTTATCGAGTTGTTCTTCCATATAACGCGTGAAAGCCATATCCATAATTTTCGGGAAGAACTCGCTAAGTTTATCAGTAACAACTTCACCAATATCGGTCGGATGAAATTGCCTTTCCAACTGCTCGACATACCCGCGATCTTGTATCGTGCTGATAATCGAAGCATAAGTACTCGGTCTGCCGATGCCTTCTTTTTCAAGTGCCTTAACCAGTGAAGCTTCATTATATCTGGCGGGAGGCTTGGTAAAATGCTGCTGGGCTTTAATATCTATCGCGGCCACTTTATCGCCCTGCTTCAATTGAGGCAGTTGCTGCTCTGCGGAACCTGTGTACCAGATTTTTGTAAAACCATCGAATACCAGTACCCTGCCTTGTGCTTTATAGGTGCATTTTCCAACGGCTGTCTGCGCGGAAATCTCAAGCGTTGTAGTATCCCATTGAGCGGCGGCCATCTGCGATGCCAAAAATCTTCGCCATATTAATTGATACAATTTGAATTGCTCTTCGCTGAGCAAATCTTTAATCTCTTCCGGCACGATATCGACATCCGTCGGTCTTATAGCTTCATGCGCTTCCTGTGCCATTTTTCCTGACGCGTAAACATTCGCTTTTTCCGGAACATAATTTGCCCCGATATTATTGCCAATATACTTTCGCGCGTCATTCAATGCGTCCTGTGAAATATGCGTACTATCGGTACGCATGTAGGTAATCAAACCTAAAGAACCCATCGACCCTAAATCAATACCTTCATATAATTGCTGCGCGATTCGCATCGTTCTCTTGGCTGCGAAACCAAGCCGATTGGATGCTGATTGCTGGAGCGTAGAAGTTATAAATGGCGGAGAAGGCCGTGAGCTTGAACTTTTTACCTGAACATCGCTGATATGAAACTCGGCATTGCTTAAAGCCTGATGTATTTTCTGACTCTGCTGGGCATTATCAGCGGAATATGCTTTGCCCTCGACAGTTGCAAGATCAGCTTTAAAGCTGCTGTGTTCTGTCATCCAGTCATTCTGCTCTGCGATTGTCGGGCCTTTATCCTTTTCATCTTTTATTTCAATAAATTTCTGCCACTGCTGTGTATATTCTTGTGATTTTCCAAGTTGATTTGTAAATACAGCGGGTATGAGCCAATATTCAACCGGCACAAACGCGCGAATTTCACGCTCACGGTCGACAATCATTTTCACCGCGACCGATTGAACACGCCCTGCCGATAATCCGCGTGCGACTTTTTTCCAAAGCAGCGGACTTATTTGATAGCCCACAATGCGGTCGAGAATTCTTCTTGCCTGCTGCGCCATCACTTTATCGATGTTTATTTTTCCAGGCGACGCAAATGCCTGCTCAATTGCTTTTTTCGTAATTTCGTTAAAAACAACACGATTTGTTTTTTCCTCATCAAAACCCAGAACCTGCGACAAATGCCACGCGATAGCCTCTCCTTCGCGGTCCAAGTCTGTCGCGAGGTACAATCTGCCGCAACTTTTAGCTGCCGCCTTCAAGGTGCTGACAACTTTTTTCCTGCCCTGCGTAATTTCATATGTGGGTTTGAAATTATCTTCTATATCGACGCTTATGCCCTTTGAAGGCAAATCACGCACATGCCCCATTGAGGCATGCACTATAAAATCGCTGCCCAGATATTTGTTTATAGTTTTTGCTTTTGCCGGCGACTCGACAATAACAAGATTCTTTCCCGATGACTCTTTAGAAGTTTTTTTTGCCATAAGATATGGACAAATACAGATTAATACACATATTGTCAAGAAAAAGATTTTAAAAAGCAGCTAAGAATGTAGACAATTGCCTTTTTTATGAACGCTTAAACCATGTTTAACGTATGAGTTTATGAAACCTGGAGGTGTAAAATGAACATGGCACTAAGACATTGGGATGGCAGGATTCATAGGTGGGAGCATACGATTGGCTCGACTACGCACAACCTCGTTCACAATGAAGCTTTTTGGGCTGCCGTGATTATTAGTCTGATATTGATTTCCATGATACTTCTCGCTGTTTTTACACGTAACACGGGTAGTCCCCGAAATATTTTCCCAACACCGTATGGGCCCTATCCGTATTACTAATTTATGTACGTAGTTTGTATGTATTTTATTAATCGTGAAGAAAGGGGGTCACGAGGGATGGCATTTGCCGATAAAGGGCAAGTGCCATTTTTTTTACTATTTTAATAAGTCTTTAAGCATCGGCTTTATGTGCATTATAGCCTGACCCCGATGTGATATTTTATTTTTTTCTTCTGAATTCAGTTGCGCTACTGTTTTTTTATTCTTCGGCACATAAAAAACCGGATCATATCCAAAACCGTTAGTCCCCTGCTCTTTTCGGATTATTACCCCTTCAAGAGTACCGCTTGTCTCAGCCAAAATCTTTTCATGCGAAGCAAGGCAAAGGTGACAAACGAATCTCGCGGTTCTTTTCTCATCCGGCACATCCTTCAACAATTCAAGCAGCTTAGCCATATTCTTATGGTCCAGCAATCCTCTGTCATTATCTTTTGCGCCGCTGAATCTCGCGCTGTTAACGCCCGGAAGGCCTCCCAGAGCATCTACAACAAGCCCTGAATCGTCTGCAAGAGTCCAGAGCCCTGTCTGCTTTGCATAGCCTAAAGCTTTTTTACACGCATTTTCAGCAAAACTCCTGCCGTCCTCTTCAACTTCTTTCACATCTGGATAATCTTTCAGGCTTATCCACTCTACTTCAAAATCAAGCATCTCCGATAGCTCTTTGAGCTTACCCGGATTAGTTGTCGCAACAAGAATTTTATTTATATTACCCATTCAATACGAATTGCAATCTTCAATCTTCTTTCTTCAATCTTCAATTAAGAAAGTAACTTCTTAAGCAAAGCGCGTTGAAAATGCAGTCTGTTCTCCGCCTCATCGAACACGATTGAATTCGGCGACTCCATCGCTTCATCAGAAATTTCAAAACCGCGATAGGCAGGCAAACAGTGCATTATTTTCGCTTTTGGAGCAAGAGCCATTAGTTTAGCGTCAACCGCAAAACCCTGAAAATCAGCGACTCTTTTCTGCTTTTCAGCTTCCTGGCCCATACTAACCCATGTATCGGTATAAATCACATTCGCGTTTTTCACAGCTTGCGCGGGGTCATTAATCTGCGTTGTTGTATTGGGCGCGATATCGTTAGTTCGTTGAATTGTCTCATTGTCCAGCTCATAGCCCTTGGGCGAAGCAATTATAATTTTCATTCCCAATTTCGCGCACGCGAACGCAAGCGAACGCGCGACGTTATTGCCATCACCAACATAAGAGATTGTAATTCCTTCCAGCTTCCCGAAATGCTCACGGATTGTCATTATGTCAGCCATGGCCTGGCATGGATGCGACCAGTCAGTCAGAGCGTTGATAACCGGAATCTCGGCGTAATTTGCAAGTTCGATAACTGTATCGTGCGCAAAAGTCCGCGCCATAATACCATTAGCCATTCGGTCGAGAACGCGTGCCATATCCTTAATCGGCTCACGTTTACCGATACCGCCGATATCTTCGGGCTTAACATAAATCGGGTTGCCGCCAAGCTGTGCCATCGCAATTTGAAAACTCATTCGCGTTCGCAGACTTGGCTTTTCAAACAGCATCACCAGACTTTTGCCCGCAAGACAAAGATCGCGATTGCCTTTCTTGTAGAACTTCTTCAAATTATCGCTTAATTCAAGCAGCCCGAATAAATCATCCGCTCTGCAACTGCTGATTGATAAAAAATCTTTCATCATACACCATTAATTAATAACCAATGACCAAGGTACAAATTCCAAGAGAATAACCAAGAAACAAATTCCAAAATTGGTTATTGGAAATTGATTATTGGTATTTTAGTACAATTTATTTCATACTTTTAAGAACTTTGTCCAGAATCTTTATGGCCTTATCGATTTCAGCAGGTGTAACATTCATAGCAGGCATGAAACGCAAAACCGTATCTTGCGTACAATTGATTCTAAGCCCGTTTTCAAGGCATTTTGCGACTATCTCACCGCCCGGCGTTTTGAGCTGGATACCAATCATAACACCTTTTCCTCGGACATGATCTATCACGTTAGGATATTTATTTTTCAAACCGTTAAGTTTTTCAACCGCGTATTGTCCTATCTTCACGGAATTTTCAATCATGTTTTCTTCTTCAATAGCTTCGATCGTCGCGATACCTGCTGCACACGCAAGGCAGTTTCCGCCGAAAGTCGATGCGTGAGTACCCGGCACAAGTGCCGCCGCAACTTCAGGCTTGGCCATCATAGCTCCGATTGCTGCGCCGCCGCCTAAAGTTTTCGCCATCGTGATAATATCAGGCACGACATCGAAATGCTGATAGCCGAACCATTTGCCCGTTCTGCCCATTCCAGTTTGAACTTCGTCAAGAATCATTCTCGCGCCATTCTGGTCGCAAAGCTGACGAATTGTCCGCATATATTCTTCTGTCGCGACATTAACGCCGCCTTCACCTTGAATCGGCTCAATCATTACCGCGCAAACTTCGTCATCAAACGCCTTCTTCAAAGCATCGACATCGTTATATGGAACATATATAAAGCCCGGCACTACAGGCTGGAAAGGCTCGAATTTTTTCGGCTGTGCTGTCGCTGTCATCGCGCCGAAAGTTCTGCCGTGAAAACTGCCGAATGTCGTAATGTATTTATATTTTTTCTTGTCGGTTGAAATTCTGCCAAGCTTCAGAGCCGATTCGTTCGCTTCAGCTCCGCTGTTGCAGAAAAAGCATTTGCCGCCAAAACCGCGTTCACTAAGCATTTGTGCCAGTTTGCCCTGCTGCTCTGTATAAAACGTGTTATCCATGTGAAGCAAAAGTTTTGCCTGCTGCTGTATTGCTTTTACAACCTTGGGATGACAATGACCAATTCCGCTTACAGCCCAGCCCGGAAACAGGTCCAGTATTTTGTTGCCGTCAAGGTCATATATATAGCTTCCCTTGCCTTTTGTTATAACTCTCGGCAAACGAAAATAATTACCAATAACATATTGATCAAACATCTTAATAACTTCTTGTGTGTCCATTTATTCTATACTCAACTTTCTATTAAAATTTCGAATTTCGATATTCGAGTTTCGGATTTATTTCTCTATTTGCGTTCCAACGCCTTCTTCAGTGTAAATTTCCAAAAGCAGAGAATGACGAATCTGCCCATCTATAATATGAGCCTTTTTAACTCCGCCTTCAAGAGCAATCAAACACGCTTCAACTTTCGGAAGCATTCCGCTGCTGATAACACCGGTTTCGATCATCTTCTTGATTTCAGCTTCTGTTGCGCTCGAGATATTGCTGTCCGGGTCTTTAACATCCATCAGGATGCCGTTTGTATCGCTTACGGAAACGAATTTTTCAGCTTCTACAGCCGCCGCAACTTTTCCCGCTGCGCTGTCTGCGTTCACGTTTAATTTTCCGCCGCCTCTGTCGATCGCCACAGGTGCGATTACCGGAATTGTTCCGCTTGCGCAAAGCGTCTTGAGCAATTGAGCGTTTACACTTTTCACATCGCCTACAAGTCCCAAATCGATTTTACGTCCCTGCTCGTCCGTAAATCGCAGCGGGTCTGCAAAAAGCACACAACTGCTCAATGAGTGCAGCCCCATCGCGTCGCTGCCCATGCTCTTTATTGTTTCACAAATCTGCGTATTAATTTCATGAACAAGAACATGCTCGACAATCGCCATCGTCCGTTCGTCTGTATACCGTCTGCCCTGAACCCACTGCGGCTCAAGACCGGATTCGTTCATCGCTTTGGTAATTGCTTTTCCGCCGCCGTGAATGAGAATCGGCCTGATACCAACCGTTGCCAGACATACCACATCGGTCAGGAGTTTTTTCTGCAAAGCCGGGTCGTCAAGAACACTTCCGCCGAGTTTAATTACAATGATTTTGCCTCGGAACAGACGGATATATTCCATCGCTTCGACAAGTGCCTTGGCCTTTTCTATAGCTCTTTTTACCATCGTTTACTGATCCTAATCAACATTTCAGTTAATCCGCGGGTAAGTTCGTTAAACCACTTACTCTTTCGATCGCGGCGTTCTACCCTTAAGGGTCCTCCGTAAAGCAAAAAACCCCCTTTTAGGGGGTAAAATTTCAAAATTCTTGAAACGGGCAATTATATATATTTTAATCCAAGGGGGTCAAGAAAGATTTGCTACAAATTTAAAAAATAGCCATAGAAGAGTAAAAAAATAATTTTCTTAGTGTCTTGGCTGAAGCACAGCGAAAGCCCTCGAGTAATTAAGGTTTTTTCTTCCTTGAAAGAAAAAACGGAGAGGGGGCCTTAGTGGCTATCGTAAAAGCCAAAGATCGGATTCGAACCGATAACCCCCGGTTTACAAAACCGGAGCTCTACCGTTGAGCTACTTTGGCAATAGAACGGAAAAGTCTACAGTAAAACGCCCCCTTTTGCAAGGAAAAATAAAGCAAATTTAGATTTAAAAACTGCCCCTCTTTTAACGCCTATAATCCCTCTCAGTGTTTAGTTTTTCAGGTGATCGCTTCTTACGGCTTAGTTGACTTATTCCTATTAGGTGTCCTTTTTTTCATCTGCTCTGATTTACTTTTAAGCACGGAAGACTGAAGCATGTTCTCTACTATATCAAATATAATAGTAACATCTTCATTTTTTGGGATATGCCCTCTATGTACAACAGCGTGACCAGCTTCGAGAGCGGTTTCTAATATGTCGCGGTTTTGCTCGCTTAAATACCCTTTTTTTGTAAGTCCGTCTAATTTCTGTTGAAATCCTCCAATATCTCCTAATGTAATATTCATAAAAACATCAATAATTGTTCGTGCCCCCATAATTGCAAGTCTTTTACTTCCAGCCTGGAGAGCAGTATAACATTCATTCAACAAATCTTTGAGTTCTTCCGGTAATTCATAATGCCACTGTGGAATTTGACGGGAGATTGGTGGCGGATAATAATTTGTATCATCAACATCTATCTCAGTAGCACTAACGTTACGTCGAAGTGTAACATTGCCACATCCACAACACTCGAGCATTGTATAGGTAGTAACCCATTCATATAAGAATGGATCATCTTCAATTTCTTTAAGTTTTTTAGATAAAAGAATTTCATGTCTTGTCTTACGAAGACATTGATTACAGTGCACCCATTCAATGTTGTTAGGCTTTATATCATTCATATCTTCCTCACTTAATCTTTTTTAAATTTTAATCTGTCATTTTGCATCTTGATCTTTGACATTTTAAACAATTCTATCCTTTTTATTTCCACATTCAATACAAAATATTTCTTCGAAATGTATGCTTTTGGAGGCATTTTCTAATTGCCCGAAATCTACATATATAGTTTTGCTTTAAGGCAAAGTCCTGCTAAGGACAGAAAAATCAAAAATAAAACCCGGATGAAATTTATTTCAAAGAGGGTTTTGTTTGATTTTTCGAATGATTCGATGGAATCGAATCTGCCTTAAAGCAAAAGTCTCTGTGCCCTCTGTGAGTTCTGTGGCTCTGCGGTGAAAGTTGATTTTTGTTAAAGCCTGGCGCCCCCATTACGGTTGATCATTAAATTCCTTAACTTTTCACCATTTACTTTCATTCTTTTAGTTGCGCTATATTTTAGTGTCTTAGTGGCTTGGTGGCTATTTTAAAAGAATCGCTTTTTTCTAAAAACCATTGTTTGCAACTTACTGCATCTTTGAATGATATCTTTGAATCTTCATGCGAACTGAATGAAAATATGTGTCAAATGCGTGATTTTTTTGATAATTGAAAATGCGTTTTTGCTATTTCCTGCGCAAATTTTTACGCGTGCGACAGTAAGTTTAAGCTAAAAAAATTCCAGAACGCTACTAATAGTGGTCAAAAAAATTTGCGCATGTGAGAACTTGCGATAATTTTCCATATTTCAGCAATTTGACAGCTTTTGACATATTTTTGGCAGCAAAACAGCAGAAAACGCCCTTGACTTCGACAATTTTCAACCGAAAATTACACTTTTGAGCAATTCAACTAAATACTGATAAAATAAGAGCTTATGTAAAAATTTCGAGGTAACTTGCGCAAATAAATTTACGTCAAAAAACGCTATAATACGGATTCTAAATAAAAGTCGCTCGTTACTCCGCGGTTAAAGCGAAGCGGGCAACGAAGTTATAAACCTTACAACGCGCGAGTAAAAATACCAGATTGGTATAAGTCCTTTATTTTAAAAATAAGAATATTAAAATTCAAAAACCTCGCCCGGCATTGGGATATGCGTATTTTTCATACCGGCTTTCAGCAGGCTTTGCGAAAAATTTTCAAGAGCGTTTTTTTCGCCATGAACACAGAACGCATGTTCGACATGCGATGCCCCGCACCCTTCAAAATATTCCAGCATTTCGCCTTCATCTGCGTGCGCGCTTAACGCCGCGATTTCAATTACCTTCGAGCGGACATAAACATATTTGCCGAAAATTTTAACTTCCCTGCGATGTTCCGCGATTCTTCTGCCCAAAGTATTTTCAGCCATGTATCCGACAATCAGAACAATATTTTTCGGGTCATCGACATTATTTTGCAGATGATGAAGTATCCGCCCTGCTTCGCACATGCCGGACGCTGAAATAATTATCATCGGGCCATTCATCGCATTTAGTGCCATTGATTCCTGTACTGATTCTGTGTAATGCAGTTTGCCGAAGTTAAAAGGCTTTTGCCCGTTAATTAAAAACTCCACTGCTTTTTCGTCCCAGCATTCCTTGTGTTTGGCATAAACTTCTGTCGCAGCGCTCGACAACGGCGAATCGACATAAATCGGCAAAGCCGGTATTTTGCCCTCTGCATACAGTTGATTGAGCAGATATACGATATACTGCGTTCTACCCACGCTGAACGCGGGAATTATAATTTTGCCTTTCGTCTCTAAAATTTTATGGACGACTTTTTCAAGCTCCGCCTTCGCGTCTTCCGCTGCCGGGTGCCTGCGGTCGCCGTAAGTACTTTCAGTGATTAGATAATCGATATCATTGATAAGAACTGGGTCTTTTAAAATAGGTATATCTCGTCTGCCGATATCGCCTGTGAACATTAATTTTTTAGCTTTAGTTCCGTTTTCGCAGAAATTTATTTCCGTAAATGCCGAGCCTAAAATATGCCCAGCGTCATGAAAAACAGCTTCGACATTATCGAAAACCTTGAATGGTTTTGAATATTCAACCGGCACTAGCTGCTGCACAGCTCTTTCCGCATCTTCAGGCCTGTACAACGGCTCGAAAGGATTCTTGCCCTGCCGTAGACGTTTTTTATTTACAAATTCGATATCGTGAACCTGTATGCGGGCACAATCATTCAGCATGATTTTGCACAAATCCGCCGTCGCTTTGGTACAGTAAATTTTGCCGCGATAACCTTTCTTAACCAGAGTTGGTATGTTACCGCTATGATCCATGTGCGCGTGCGAAAGCAGCATTACATCTATCTTAGATGGGTCAACAACGAAATTCCTGTTTTTCTCGAATGCTACTTTTCTTTTACCCTGAAAAAGTCCGCAATCGAGCAGAATATTTTTGCCATTGATTGTAACTATGTGCGATGAGCCGGTTACTTCACCGGCTGCTCCGTGAAAAGTCAGTTTCATTTCTCATCCATAAAATTAACCACGAATAATGCTTATTATACACAAAATTCGTAAAAAATTAAAGCCTTATAAACTTTCTTTTTACAGAAATTAATAATGGCAGTGATGCAAGTTGCGCGATTACCGAAAATGCCATTAATAATGGAATTGAAAATTCATATAAAAGACCGATTATCGTACTGCCCAGAAACCAGCAAATTCCATAACCCGCGTTAAAAAGCCCATAACCCGTTCCTCTTTTGGATTTCGGTACCATATCAGCTACAACAGCCCTGATTATTGATTCCTGCGCGCCCATGCCTATTGCCCATAAACAAATGCCTATGACAATCATTGTCGCAGTTGACCCGAAAGCGAAAATTGCGAAAAATGCAGAAAGAACAACTGCCGCCGCCAGTGCAAGCATTCCTTTTTTGTCGTACATTCTTCCGAAAACAAGAGCTGCAACGCCGTCGATTCCCATTGCGATAGCATAAAGCAGCGGAATCCATTTGTCTTGAAAAATGGCGCGTTGCTTAATGTGATACGCTACCAAAGGATAATCCGCAAACCCCGCAGCAATCAATCCCACAGCAGCCATATACAGCCAGAAAATTTTAGGTAATTTCCCGTCATCGCTAGTTTTCGTATCTGTTTCAAGTTTATGCGGATGCGGAAAAATCATTCGTGACAAAATAAGAATCGCAATAGCCAAAGCGGCCGGAATTGCTAAGACCGCGTACGCTGATTTATACGAATTTTTTGTTACCGCAAGCACAATCATTACTATAATCGGGCCTGTCATTGCTCCGATTTGATCCATCGCTTCATGTATCGCAAAGCCCCAGCCTCTGCCGACCTGTGATGTTGCGCTCGAGAGCATCGCATCACGCGCCGGATTTCTAATGGCTTTGCCAATTCGTTCAGTAACCATCAGGGCAACTGCTAAAGGCCATTGATTTGCCAAAGCAAGAGCAGGTATCGCGAAAAGATTTATCACATAACCGATTATTGTAATTGCCCAATATCGTTTGGTTTTATCGCTTAGAAGACCTGAAAAAAAACGCAAGCCATAACCGAAAAGTTCGCCCGCACCGGCGGCAAAGCCCACCACAACCGCGCTTGCTCCCAATATATTCAGATATGGTCCAGCCAGACTTCTCGCCGATTCATACGTTATATCAGCAAAAAGGCTGATTAATCCCATCAGTACGATAAACATCATCGCGGATTTTCGATTGTTTTCCATCGATACCCATCACTATATAATCTAGAAATTTTTGCCGATTGCCAGACCTAAAATAATACCCGCTACGCCGCATATATTTTGCAAAAGGATATTACCGAAAGCATGTGCCCAACGCAAATCATTTATAAGCTTTACAGTCTCAAAAGCAAATGAGGAAAAAGTTGTAAAAGCTCCGAAAAACCCGATGAAAATAACAGCTTTAAATTGTGGGCTTATTGTAAGTTTGTTGTCTAAAATCGCCCAAATTAAGCCGAAAAGCAGGCAGCCAAGAATATTGACTACCGCTGTTCCAAAGTGAAAATGATATGTAAGATTTTTTTGTAAAAGGCTGCCTAACCAATAACGCGCAAGAGTGCCTGCTGCCCCAGCCAAAGCAAGAAATAGAAGTTTTTGAAACATAAAAATCCTTAAAAGTCAGGCAGTATATATCATATATAGGCCGCCTGCAAGGACAAGTATGCCGCAGATTTTTTTGAGAATTATCGAGCCTTTCGACTTTTCATTCCAGTTCATATAACTCTGGACAATTTCCGTAAACGTTCCGGCAAATACAATAACTGAACAATGCCCAACGCCATAAGCCAATAGAAGCATAATTCCATAAACGATATTCGTTGAAGCGACTTTAAATGTAACAGCGAGCATTGGTGCCATATATGCGAAAGTGCATGGGCCTATCGCGATACCGAAAATCAAGCCAAGCAAAAAAGCTGCGGCAAGCCCTCTGCTTTTCATGCCGATTTGCGATGGGCCTGAAAAAGGCATGGGGATAACATCCAATAAATGCAAACCGACAAGAAAGAAAATACCGGCCACAATGTAATTTCCGAATTTGCCGACATCGCCCATTATCCTTCCTGCCGCCGCGGTAACTGCACCAACAATTCCAATAGTTATCAAAATTCCGGCAGCGAAAAGAAATGAAATCCAGAACGCTCTTTTAGTTGTAATATTGCCTTGCTTATCGATGAAACCGACAATAAGCGGTATACTCGCCAAATGACAAGGACTTAAAAGAATGCTCAAAATTCCCCAGATAATTGAGGCCGTAAGAGCAATAAACGCGCTGCCTTCAACCGCATGTGTTAAGTTTTCAAATAGTTGCTGCATAGTTTTACTGTAGATGAGTCAATGTGTATATGAGTTGATGAGTTTTAACCATCTTCCCAATCACCCTTTTACTCATTTACCCTTTTCTTATTTAATCTCGAATCCCAATTCTTTCCACTTAGCAAGAATTTCATCTTTTGCGAAAAATCCCTGATGACGGAAAAGTTCTTTCCCATTTGGGTCAAAGAAAATCTGCGTTGGGATTATTTCCACGCCATATTGTTTGGCGTACGATCCATCTTTCCATACGTCATAAAAAATGACATCCATTTTCCCTTTATATTCAACCGTCAATTCATCAAGTATAGGTTTCATCATCTTGCATGGAATGCATTTATCAGCGCCTAAATCGATCAGTTTTGGTAAATTTACTTTGGCAGGTGGTTGATTATTTTCCTCAATTATCGGTTGAGCAACTGGAGCAGTTATAGCAGCAGGTTCCGATTGCTTTTCTTTATTCTTCAATGCAAGAACAGCTATGATTGACGCGGCGAGGAAGACTACAATAATCAATTTCCATATATTTTTCATTTTTGCCTCTATGCAGAAAAAAGTTCTTTGGCCTTTGCAACCGCTTTATTTATATTTTCTTCATTGGCCGGACTTTGGCCTTTTACTAAGCCAATATCGGTAACCTGGAAATGGCTGAATTTATTGAAGCCGGCATTCAGAAGCGAATTTTTAGCACAATTCATTGGGCATCCGTCTATCACAAGAATTTTTTCAGCCGATTCGGTAGTTTTCATAACTTTGGCAACCCTGCCGCCAAGCCCCGCTGTGC
>JBDKUM010000302.1:0-2559 GCA_039679715.1 Phycisphaerales bacterium | reverse complement strand
ATGCAGGCATCTGGCGGGCACTTTTACAAAATCTGCAAAAGCACCGTTGACGCCATAGCCAAAACCTTTTCTTTCGGCACAAAGATGATATTTGCCTGTACGGCATTGCGGACATTTGCCGCAAATTTCAGCGGCTTTTTCACAAACGACTCTTTGGCCTATCTTAAAATCTTTAACATTCTTACCTGTCTCTTTGATGATTCCGCAAAATTCATGACCCTGTATTACAGGCACATTGAATTGTGTTGTCATTTTATGCTGCCACATTTCAATATCCCAGCCGCAGATGCCGGCTGCTTTTGTTTCAAGCAGAATATCATCATCGCCTATAACCGGCACTGGCATTTGGCGAATTTCAAGCTGCTCGGGTTTGTTTCCGTACTTTACTAAAGCTTTCATGCAATAATCCTTATTTTAAAAATTTAGATTATTCCGATTTTCACAAATTTTAACGGATATGGCAAGTAAATATGAATGTTTAAAAATCTCACAAACATTAGTAAAAATCTCATTTCAATCGAGCCAATGAATACTGAAATTCGCAAAATCGCTGAAATTCAAAATTCCATCGCCAATGCCCCTTCTCGGCGAGATGTCCCGATAATCATTTTCAGTAAGCCAGGTATTGGCAAGAATACTTAAATCTTTATTATCAATAAAGGTGTCGCGATTGTAATCCGCTTCAAAAGGCATGATCTCGGGCACAACAACCATTTCGGTTGAAAAATGATAAGGATATGGTGAGCCTGTAAAAACAAGTTCGACAAAATATGCTCGCCACCCTGTTGCGGGAAGGTTTACATTAGCGTTATAGATTCCGCCACCACTGCTGGTTAATGTTGTTGAAGTCCAGCCGCCGGTACCGCGTAAATCTCTTGCCGATGGATTAGTATATTGCCAGAGCGTGACGCTTTGCGGAGTTGTTATAGTTTGCACGGTTGTTGAATGATCTTCATTAACTGTCCATGAAAATTGCGGCCTTGGTGTGTTATTCAAAAAGGCATTATAAAACGGGGCAAGACTTTGAAAAACACTGGTTGTTGCACCTGTCAGATAATGATTGGTATTTGGAACGTGCCAAAGATATTTTTCGCCGGTGAGCTGATGAAAATAAAATTGAATATTATCGCTTACAAAGAAATTATCGCCAGAGGCATTAATAATGTACTTCGGTATTGTCAGTCTGTCACGATATTGATAAGGGTCGACTATTTCAAGTAATTGGCCGCAGCGAGGCGAATCAAATTCATTGAAAATACCCTGCTGCTCGTAAGGTGCTAAGGCGGAAGGCCAAAAACCGTAACAAGCCCAGCTATGAGCGAAAGTCCTTCTCATATTCAGTAAATCACTGACGATGGGCGCAACAGCGGTAACTCTTGAATCTACAGCCGCGGTAAGCCAGGCTGTCCAGCCTCTTTTTGAGGCACCAGTTAAAACGAAATAATTTACCGTTCTGCTGCCGCAAGTCGGGCTGCCGACAAAGCTCACTGTAGCATCCATACATTTTACAACAGATTTGACCATCGGAAGCTGCGCGGGCCAGTTTACATCACCGCCATCTAGAAATTTCCGCCAGGTGTAAGCGATTAAATCGTCTTCAGAGCGATAGCCAGATTCATCAAGAAAGTGCAAAGGCTGATTCGGAACGCCTTTTAAAACAACGATAACAGAGCGGGTACTTGCTGAAAGCAAACGATAATTAGAATCAATGCCGGGCTGCGAATCTGTGTGATTGCCGCCATCAATATAAATTAAGGCTGTATCTCTCATAGTGCCGAGGGATGTATTTGGAACGATGACAGTCATCCAGTGATTCCAGATTTTATGATCGACTTCGGACGAACTTCGCCATTGCTGGGAAACAAGACGTAAAGTATAGCCGGTTGTATAAAGATCGGGTGATGTGTTGACTAAAGTATATGAATAACACGGGTCTGACAAAGCAATATAATCGTCAAGAGCTGAACCATAAGCAAGTGTGCTGAAAAGCAAAATTGATAACGAAATAAATATGCTCTTCTTCATTTTAAACCTCCAAAAATATTATGATATCACCTTTTAGCCAACTTTCAATAATTAAAACTCTTATGAACATACTTTATACTCTCATTTTAGGGCTAATACGCCAAAAGGGTTTGACAATGACGAAAAAATCGGTTTTAACGTATTTCACTATGAAGAAAACGAATATTATATTGATATCGGCGCTGTTAATCAGCACAACTTTTGCACAAGAAAAACTCTTATGGCATGATGTCCGGCTTGATGAGCATGGCAAGCTGCTTTCGTGGGAGCAGTCGCAATCGCCTTATGATGCGATTGTTTGCAAAGCATGGGATGCATTCAAAAAAATTCCAAGCCAGCCGAATGGTTATAAAACTTACATAACTTACCCTGTGTTCTATGGCCCGAAAGATAGCAGCAAAAATGTATTTGAAGGACGCGACTGGACACATAATCCGGGAAGTCTTTTTGCGATGCTCACTGATTCGGCAATGCTGTATTACGCATACAGCGGCGATGAAGAAATTATTCCTCTTATCCGCGACATGCTTGACC
>JBDKUM010000301.1:0-4305 GCA_039679715.1 Phycisphaerales bacterium | reverse complement strand
TTGACCATGCCATGTTCAGCGGTTTTGTCCATAACAGGCTAAAATTGCTCTCTTGCATTGTCACTTATCTCGGTATATAATTCCAGCAAATAACTGGTACCGGGGTGAAATAGGAAAGCCACGCTGCGAGTGCCCTGAACAAGTTCTCGTAACGTGGCTGCCTACAAATAACATGGTCATACTATCACGTTATGAGATAAAGTTCAATCCCAATCACATATTTTTTGTTACCAGTAAGGAGTTTTCCATCTGCCCTTGTTGCGGTGAACCGCTTTCCGGCTATGACCATCATCCTTGCATGGTTTGGCTCGGATGTGGTATCAAGGTTCAGCTTCTTGTGCCGAGAGCCTTTTGCCGCAACTGCCACCGGCTACATACTGAGCTGCCAAACTTCATTCAGCCTTACAAACATTACGAGGCTATGGCAATTCAGAATGTTATTGACGGCAAGACACTTTCTACTTGTTTAGCTGAAGATTCCACCATCCGCAGATGGCAGGCTGAGTTTCGGCACTTAGCACCTTATTTCGAGACTGTGCTTCGTGCCGTCGGGCACAAGAAGCTTCCCTTGTTCGGTGGATCCTTACTGGAGAAACTAAAAAAATGCATCTACCGTTGGTTATCCTTTGTCACTCGAATGCTCATTTCTTCCGGATTTTCTTTACCCACCTGCTTTGCGTTCACGCCGTCAGGTTGAAGGTGTATGCTCACCTTATATAGATGAAGGGAGCTGAACCTTATGAAAAAATCTATGGAAGATGTGGCTACGGCAAGGTTTGAGAGCATCAGCCCTTTGCTCGATGCCTCGTTAGACTTTAGAAACAAGTGATCCTAAGGAAATACAAGATATGTTTTGGACTTATTAACTGCTAATTTATGTTGCTTACAAAACCAGCATAAACCAAAGCGTTAGATCGGTGGATACGGGTCTGCGGATAAATGATTCATCGTGTCGGAGGATTACCTTACCGACTAGCATTGTTGTATTACTTAAAGAGTATAAATCGCAACAAAACGCAGTTCGTTTGGAACTCGGTGACAAATGGCAAGATCATGACCGGTTGTTCACGCAATGGAATGGAAAGCCCATGTATACCCAGACTCCCTCCCAGTGGTTTTCTAAATTCCTAAAGCGCCACAATCTGCCCCATGTTCCATTCAAGGGCCTGCGGCACACATCTGCCAGTCTCTTGATTGCCCAGGGAGTGCCTCTAAAAAATGTCAGTACCCGGCTGGGACATACCGATATTCGAACAACAGCAAATATTTACAGTCATTCATTACAGAGCGTTGATCAGCAAATTGCTGATAGTATGGATACGTTTCTGACGCAACACCGGGAAAAGAGCGAAACAAAAAAAGGATAGGCATAATAGCCTGTCCTTTTTTGCTCAGTATTTATAGGGATGTTTGAAAACAAATAAAGCCCAAATAAAGCCCAATTTAACATAATAAAAGCCCCCGCACAACCTGCGAAGGCTTAATTTCATTGGAGCCGATAATAGGATTCGAACCTACGACCCTCTCATTACGAATAATCCTTAATGTTAAAATCCTAATAATTCTATAATAATATCCGCTAAAATACTGGTGTTTTATAAATCATCATTAACCAAAAATAACTTATAAAAAAGATGTTTGCATACAAAATTGCATACATCTTTTTTTAATGTTAATCTAAAATTATTCCTTCAAAATATTAGGTATAGCACAGTACATACCTAGCATAGCCATAATGGATGCACTAGGATATTCAGAAACAATTTGAAATAAGAATCCGTCCTGAAAGAAAAAAAGTAGGACAAATGAAATAAATACTATTACATTACTTATTACTGTCGATACTATTAAAGCTGTTAACCAAATATTTTTTACAAAAGCACAGTCTAATATTGTAAAAAGAAATTCTCCGATCCAAATTTCATTTTGAATAATTTCAAGAAGGACCCAAATACCGCCTGCTATTAATATAAATTTAAAAATACCGCTATTCATTTTAATACATATTTGTGAGATTAGTACAGCATTACAGTAATACGTTCCTGATAATATCCCTGTTAACAATACCTGCATTTCTTGCAAAGCTGTGGCATACAAAATGATTGCTAAGATATTGCACCTAAACAAAAGCATGCAGGCGCTTCTCTGAAATGATGCTGTCATAAATTTTGTCCATATTCCCATACTTTCCATTTTATCATCCCCTCTGCTTTTATCATAAAGAAGTTTAGCCGAAAAAAATATCATTTTTGCCAAAATTTTTAGACAAAATAAAAAAGCCCGTCACCATTACGGCAACGGGCTGCATGCTATTTATGCGTCAAATATAATAATCCGGCAGTCCCAGCCCCCCACAATAATCGCTCTCTATTTCGGGATGCCTTTTCTTTATCCATGGCCTCTTTGTTCGCTTTGGCCTGCTTCTCCAGCTCCTGATTCGCGATTAACCTAGCTTGGGCGTTCGCCATATCGGTAACGTCAATTTTTGTCGTGCTGGATGTCGCTATGCTTAACTCGCCATTTTTGCCTATTTCGACATTCGGCTGACCGGTAAGGTTCGGTACTTCTGTTTCCTGGCCATTGATAACCGCAACTACTTTTCCGTTTTTCTCAACAAACTGCAAAACAGCTCCTTCGGTTGTGGGCGACTGCACTGATACTTCTCTGACCGTTTCCGTATTGGTTTGGATTGTTTGTTGCGGAAGCGTTACAACGGTATTTGTCGATGTAGTAGCAGGCTTATTTTTATACTCCTGCCACTCCTTGTCAATATATTTCCCAAGGTAATATCCTCCGGCCATAAAGGCCAGCACAACGGCCAGCCCCAGTAGGTACTTCCAGTGCAATTTTATGAAATCACATGCCGTATTGAGGTAGGCCATTAAAACCACCCCAACGCTCGGCCTACCGCCGCCGCAACCTGCCAAGCGATGTACCCGCCCCCGATAGCAGCTACCCAGGGAGATATGCCATGATCTTCGCGGAATTTTTCTTCCCAGGTTTGTAATTCCTGCTCTCCCTTATTTATGTCTTCGTTCAATTGCTCAACCAATTCAGCACGTTTTTCCTGTAAAGCCTTAACCGCGGTAGTATATAATCCTTTGCCGTCGTTCTCCAAGTCGGCTAATTTAGCATCAAGATTTGCAATATCAGCCTCTACCGCAGCCTTTGCCTCATCAACTTTTGGGGCACCGGATACAGCGGCGGTAAGCTGTGCACCATCAACAGTAACCGCTTCACCGTTTTGCAGTTTCATTACTAATTCTTTTAATTGATCCTGAGTCATGGCCGCCAGTTGTTCTTGTGTATATAACATTTTTCATTCCTCCATAAAATTAAATTAACGCCCTTAGGCGTCGATATTGGGTAATTCTACTGTTTGTCCAGCCAAACTATGGGTACAATCGCTTAAAAACTGAATTTTCCCGTCCCGGACAAAACTATGGCATCTATGTGTATGCGGTGGATTTATGGGTACATTGCCATTAACAAGTATAGACGGGCTAATGGTTGGGTTTTCTGAATCGCCATTAAACTCCCATATAGGATAACTTCCACCTTCCGGCTGCTTTACCCAGACCATGTGCAGATATCCGCATCCCGGACAGTCAAACAAGATAGCATGTTGGTTTTGAGTATACTTTGCTTTATTCATTTATTCGCCTACACCGTTTTGTTGATACCAAACCGCTTTCCCCCTGATATCCTGCAGCAGACAATACAAGTTTTCTCCCGGGCAGTCCGTAGACATTAAATCCCGATGTCCCACGATTGTTTGATCATCCGGGCATAAGCAATATATCTCGCACAACTCTGCAATCAGCATAGCAGCGCTTTCAATTTGTGCCGGTTCCGGTGTGGCCTGCTCAAAATCGCCAACAATATTGATACCGATTGACCGGCTATTGAAGCCCTCTGCATGAGCGCCAATCATTTCGCGGGGCCGGCCGCGTTCGATTGTTCCGTCTTTTCGTATCACATAATGATACCCGATTCCGGACCAGCCGTTTGCCAAGTGCCAGCCGTGGATTTCTTCTGCAGATACATCCCGGTCAGTACCGCCGACATGATGAATCACAATTAGGTTCGTTACGCTTCGCTCTTGCAATGGCCCAAACTCTAGATTTGTTTCTTTGATATTTACGTTAATCAAATTAATTACCTCCCTTATGTATTCTGTACGCTCTCGGAAACCCGAGAAATTATATGGATCAAGGCATTTGGCCTTGGTCTTTTTTTAATTTTCCTCCACAATCTGAAGGATTTGAAAATAATACTTGACAAATCAGAATCGCCCCAATAATC
>JBDKUM010000300.1:0-19956 GCA_039679715.1 Phycisphaerales bacterium | reverse complement strand
TCGCAAAACAAAGCAATTCTATGATGAAGCGCTAGAAAACCTGATGAAGAAATCGCCCGGCTTCGACGAAAGTGCCGAAGGCAGCACAGACCACATCGAATTCACATATCCTCCCAACTGGGATTCCGTGACAGAAGCACAAAAACAAGAAATGGCTCTGCAAATCGCTGAATACGTTGCGTTCAATTCGATGGTCTGGCATGAAATGTTGAGCTGGTATCACGCAAGACTTTTCGCAGGCATGGACGATTTCGAATCCGCGTTTTCGTGGGAAGATATATTCTGCGATTTATACGGCGCTAAAGTCGCGGTGCAATCGATAAAGATGGGCGGCAATTTCGCAGACAACGTAACCGAGCTTACCCGAAAACAATTGGAAGAATGGCAAGTCGTATCGATGGATGAAGCGTATAAAATCACGCGTACCGTCAAAGGCACATGGTGGGATCGCCACATGCCTTCGCTGCACAGCAATATTTATATGCGTCACATGGACATCGGCTGCGATGGCTGGGTCACCGCGGTTTTAATCCCCGGCTTTTACGACGGCCCGCCCGCATCACTTGAAGCGCCAAAGCTCGATTCGCTAGACCGCTATGGTTTGCAGATGAAATATACGATCACATCGGGCTATTCGCAGGCCAAGAAATTAAGAGAAATGATAGGCGTGGAAGTTATCGAACCACGCAGAGATTTCTGCAAATTAATTGCCGAACTGCAAAAAGACGCAGAATCCCGCCCGCGGTTTATGGTAGCAAAATAGTGAAAAATAGTGAAAAGTTAAAAGTGAATAGTTAATAGTTGAGGAATCGGCTTGGCCGATATTATTTAAATAAATTCTACATTTATCACTTTTAACTTTTAGCTTTTAACTAAGTTGGTGTATCATCCCGCATCGCGGACAATGCACATTATTTGAAGAATAATCCGGCGGAACTTTTAATTTCAACCCGCAATCGCACTGGACAAATCTGAACCCCGCTGTTTTGAACATCACATCCCCGATATTCCTGTGTATATTCTTGCCCGATACAGGCCCCTGTTTTGAACTTTGTCGAATCTCTACCGTTTCCTGTTTCAATGCCGATGAAGGGATAACGGTCGAATGCTTTGTTGTTCTCTTGAAAGCGTCTGAATAATCAGCGAACGAAGCGCCGGACATACTTCTCAAAATTTTTACACGCTGCGAAATTGGCGGATGCGTACTCGACCAATCCGACAGTTTCATACCGGCTTTTTGCAGCGGATTAACTATATACATCGGAGCTGTTACTTTATTTGCAGATTGCAGCGGAATCGTATTGTCGGAAATTTTTTCCAAAGCACTTGCCAGCCCTTCAGGGTATCTGGTCAATCTTGCCGAACCTGCGTCAGCCAGGTACTCGCGTTTTCTCGAGATTGCGAAATATAAAAGCGTCGCCATAAGCGGCGCAAGTATCGCAGCCAGAATTGCGATAATCATAATAATAGCCTGTCCGCCGTCGTTTCGACCTCTGCCTCGTGATGAATATCGTCTGCCGCCAAGTGAACTGTAAAACATGCCGCGCAGGAAAACTTCTGAAATAAGTGTTATCGCGCCCAGCATAATTCCCGCTACCGTTATAAAGAGAATATCACGATTCAAAATATGGCTCATCTCATGACCGACAACCCCCTGCAACTCATCACGATTCAGCCTGCCGAGCAAACCAGCCGTAACCGCAAGCGAAGCATTTTGAGGATTTCTGCCTGTAGCGAATGCGTTTGGCGCCGGATCATTGATAATATATATCTTGGGCATCGGAAGCTGCGCAGCGATTGCCATTTCCTCAACAACATTAAAAAGCTGCGGATGAACATCTTTAGTTACAGGCGTCGCTTTACTTGCAGCGAGAAAGATGGCGTCTCCGCTGGAAAGGCTGACCATCGCAAGTATCATCCAAATGCACATAGCAACTGCCAGCCCGAAAGCACCCGAATAAGGCGCAGGCGAAACCGACATGCCGATCATCCAGCCCAGCAAGCCCAGCACCACCGCCATCAAAAACATCAGCAGCAGCGAATTTCGTTTATTTGCCCGTATCTGTTCCCACATAAACTAATTCTTAATTTTTAATTTTGAATTTTTAATTATTTCTGTTTGACATGTTTTAACAATACTAGTCAACAGTTTAATTATTTGTTCTGATTCATTTAATATCAATCTACACTTTTTCTCTGATAAGATTTCACATTTTATCAGCAATCTTAACCAATAATTAGTTTCTCTTGCTTCTTTTGAAGCTATTGCCATTTTAGCTGCAAAATCTTTCTTACTTTGCCCCGCTAATGCTTCTTCAACGTTTGAACCTATGCTCGTACCAGAACGAAGAATTTGTTGAGATAATTCAAAATGACTCTGTTTCTTAAGCCATTTCGAAAGGTTTACAATTCTAACAGCAAAATCAAAACTTTTTTCTTTAATAGGATTACTCATATTTCATCCTTAATTAAAAATTAAACATTAAGAATTCAAAATTAAAATTGTACTTTCGGTACTGCTTTTTCCGCCTGGTCTTCAATCTGGAAAAATTCATTCTGCTTAAAGTTAAACATTCCCGCGATTATATTGGATGGGAACATTTGAATTTTATTATTATAAAAAAGCACCTGGTCGTTATAAGCCTGTCTTGAGAACGCGATTTTGTTTTCTGTACTGCTCAATTCTTCCTGCAAAGAAAGGAAATTCTGATTCGCTTTCAAATCAGGGTAAGCCTCAACCGTAACAAGCAGTCTGCCCAAAGCCTGACCAAGTTCGCCTTCTGCTTTGGCCATTTCGGGAATACTTTTTGCGTTCATAGCCTGATTTCGCGCGTTTGTAACAGCTTCGAGCGTTCCTCTTTCATGCTGCATATAACCTTTCGCCGTTTCGATTAAATTTGGAATCAGGTCATGTCTTCTCTTAAGCTGCACATCGATTTGTGCCCATGCGTTCGACACCTGGTTCCGCAGGCCAACCAAACTGTTGTATATGCCGACAATAAAAAGTATCAGCACAACGATAATCCCAATTATCACAAACAATCCAATCATAAACCCACCTTTCTGTAAATGCGTAAATGTGAAAATGAGTGTGCAAGTTCAACTCATCTACTCATTTACTCTTTTACCCTTCTACTTATTTTTGTACGTTAAATTTATGCACAACTAAATTATTGTACTAAAAAGTTGTGCACAACTAAATTATTGAATAGTAAACTTATGTACAACCAAATGCCTGTATGTTTCGCCGGGGTTCAATACTGTTGATGGAAATTCGGGATGGTTTGGCGAATCGGCAAAATGCTGCGTCTCAAGGCAAAACGCCTCATGCTTTTTATAAACCGCACCGTCTTTTCCTTTTACTCCGTCAAGGAAGTTACCTGTATAAAATTGAATGCCCGGCTCGGTCGTCAAAATTTCCATAACCCTGCCGCTCTTTGGCTCTGTAACTTTTGCCGCGAAAGACAATTCAGACTGCGATTGTTTATTAAGAACAAAATTAATATCATAACCCATGCCTAATTTGTTTATATCCAGGCCGATCGTTTTTGGTTTACGAAAATCAAAAGGCGAATTTTCAACCTTGACGATCTTTCCCGTAGCAATCAAATCACTGTCAGATTCAGTGATTTTATCCGCGTTAATCTGTATTTTATGCGAAAGAACATCGCCGCTCTTATGCCCGGCCAGGTTGAAATACGTATGATTGGTCAGATTTACAACCGTCTTTTTATCTGTAACCGCGACATATTCAATTTTCAGTTCGTCGTCATCCGTGAGCGTATAAGTAACTCTCGTATCGAGATTGCCCGGATACCCCTCCTCGCCGTCTTTGCTGAGATATTTGAATATCACCCCGCGATTATCTTTATTTTCAAATGGCTCGGCGTTCCATAAAACCTTGTTGAATCCTATTTTTCCGCCGTGCAGTTGATGTTGTCCGCTGTTAGCTGTTAATTTTATTTCTTTGCCGTCAAGCTTGAAACTCGCGTTTCTGATTCTATTGGCGAATCTTCCCACCGTACAGCCGAAACTGCAGACGTCGTTTACATATCCCTGAGCATCATCGTAACCGGTAACAATATCTTCCCACTTCCCGTTTTTATCGATTGCCGTAAGCGAAACAAGCGCAGCGCCAAATGTAATCACTTTCGCCTGCATTCCATTTTTATTCTTCAAAATAAAATATTGGACATTTTTATTTTTATCAATCGTACCGAAATTTCCTTTTTCAATTGTCATTTTTATTTGTCCTTTTCACTTGAAAACATTTCTGAAAGCAATCGCATAATTTTATTTTCGCGCCCGAAAAAACTTTTCTCTAATATCGTCTGCAGTTCGTTTTTGTCGAACCACAAACCATGACGCTTTGAGCATCTGTCGATTATAATTTCACTTGAAGCCGCCGCTTTTTCCATTTGTTTTAAACAAATCGGGCATTGATGAATATTTTCAGCCACTCCCTGTCTTGTCTTGAATGAATTGATAAGCGCTTCTGCCTGTTTGCTGTCCTCGAATAATTGCTCCAGTTCGCCGCTGTCGAGCCAGATACCGCCGCATTGACTGCAATGGTCGATTTCGACCATATCCAGTTCAAGCACAATCATCGGATTTTGACATGCCGGACAATTCATTATATCTCACCATTTCTTTCGCCACCATAAAACCGCCAAAACAGCCGAAGACATAAAAGCAAGAAAAGCTATTACCCAGAACGCGTGACGAACTTCCGCCAGCGGTATCCGGACATTCATCGAAAACAGGCTCACCACAAACGTAGGAAGCATAATTGCTATTGTCAGAATCGTAAGCGCTTTAATTCTGATATTTAAATTATTGCTGATAATCGAAGCGCGGGCATCCATCATGCTGGAAAGAACCTGTGAAAAGATTTCCGTTTGAGCTAGACATTGTGTGTTTTCAATGGACATATCGTCAAGAAATTCCAGATTTTCCTGCGTGAAGCCGATTTTTGCCGCGTAGGTTTTCATTTTACTTATAAGAACCGAATTGGAATGAATAGCATTAAGATAATAAACAAGGCTTTTTTCGAGAGTGAACATATTCAGCAAGTATTTATTTTCCATCGATACATTAACCTGCTGCTCGAGTTCGCTGGAAATCCTGCTTATTCCGCGAAGGTGCTCGACAAAATGCATGATCGCCCTGAATATTAATTTCAATGCTAATTCAGGCAGCGAATTTATTTTATTAAAAATCTTACCGTCAAAAAGCGCGACATCATCAGCCAAAACAATTATCATCCTGTCCGAGAAAATAAACACACCGACAGACAAAATCTTAAAAAGAAATTCGTCATGAGGCGCGTAATGCTTGGGCCTTTTGAAAATCATCGCCAGGTGTTCAGGCTCGAATTCCAATCGGCTTGGCTCATCAGGGTCAAGAGATGAATTTAGCGTATGCTCGTCAATTTTCATGTTCTCAACAAGATACCGTCTCTCCGCCTCGTCAGGCGAAACATAAATGAAAATTTGCGCATTATACCCGTTGCTCTCAATCAGCTTATTATCGACTATCTGCAATGTTCTTAGCATACTTACTCCAAAATCCTTAATCGAGCAATTCTAACACCCCATTCCTTGTCGCGAAAGCGAAAAATACTCAAAAAACTATTAATCTTCATTCTTCAATCTGCAATCCTCAATTAAGTAAATTCCCCTTTGACAATCTCGCTAATTTACTTAGAATTATGTCGACTTTGTAAATTACAATATACATCCGCGTAATCCGTAGTTTTAGAGAAAATATAATGTATCCGTGTAAATCCGCGTAATCCGCGGTTAAGTGAAAGGGTAAAAAATGGATTCAAACGAAAGCGATTTCCTCGCACCGCCTCCGCCGCCTCCCCCTGCCGGTTATTCACAGCCCCAGCAGCCTAAAAAATCTTACGGCTGGAGAATCTTTTTCGGAATCATCCTGGGTTTATCTATTTTAGCAAACATCGCATTGCTTTTTTCTCTTATTATTATCGGTTCGCTCTCGCTGGCAACTGCCGGTGCGAAAAAAGGCTACTATCTCGAAAATCTCATTGAATCCGGCCCTTCAGCTTCAAAAATCGTCATCATCAATGTCGAAGGCATCATACAAAATGAGATGGCAAAGGAAATAGAGCAGCAAATTAAAAACGCAAAAACCGATTCGAATATCAAGGCTTTAATTTTCAGAATCGCCAGCCCCGGCGGCGCTGTTTCCGCCAGCGACAGACTCTATTATCAAATTAATGAGTACAAAAAGGAAACCGGCAAACCTGTCGTCGCCTTCATGGATACCCTCGCCGCGTCAGGCGGTTATTATACCGCTGCCGCTTGTGATAAAATAATGGCAGAACCTACCGCAATCACCGGCTCAATCGGCGTTATCATGGGACATTTCGTTCTGCAGGAACTGCTTGAAATGAAACTCGGCATAAAACCTGTCGTTGTAAAATCAGGCCCTAAAAAAGATTGGCCGACAAGTTTCGAGCCTGTCTCCGATGAGCAAATTGCTTACCTCAACAGCAAGCTGATTATGCCGACTTTTGAAAGATTTGTAAGTATTGTCGCGCAGGCACGCAAAGATCAGCTCACTCCAGAGCAGGTTCGCGCACTTGCCGATGGAAGCATTTATAACGCACAGGAAGCACTAGATAATAAATTGATTGATAAGATCGGATATTTGCCCGATGCCATTGAATTAGCCAAATCGCTTGCAAATATTAAAAAGGCCAAAGTCGTTGAATACGAAAAACCTTTCAGGCTCGAAAGCCTTTTCGGCGCTAATTCTGTTCTTCGTCACTTCAACAACAATGCCCTGTATGAACTAACTACGCCGCAGCTTTTGTACCTCTGGTCGCCTTGCGCCGGTTTATAAGCAGCATACTCGCTATTGCAAAAATCGCCGCAGTAGCAGGTTCGGGAATACTCGCAGCCGTTTGATATGTATACTGCGAATTATTTCCGAACCAGATGTCACCCGTTGAAAATAATTGACCTGTCATATTCACTGAAGTGCCGGTATTGAAAGTTCCGCCAGATATGTGCACAATACCGGATAAACTTACGTCATTGCCGAGCGACATATTTGAGTTTATTACATTGACATAAAAATTACCGTTTCCTGTTTTATTAAAAACCACATTGTTTCCCGTACTGAATGAGCCGTTAACATTAAGAACAACATCGCCTGCGCTTGTGTCCACGTTAACGACTCCGCTGCGATTCATATAGAAACTTCTGATTGAATAGCTGCCTGCTGAAAGATTGAGTTGGTTTTTTTGTCCAAAATTCCATTCTGAATAATTACCCGGATTCAAAGTTGAAGTTGAATTTTTTGATTTATATATGGAGGTTTGTCCAACCATAGTATTCGCCAGCGCATCTAATTGCGGCAATGAAAAATTCCAATTACTGTTTTTTGTGCCTGTTACATTTACACCGTATGTTTCAATGCTCCCGTTGGCATAAATACTTCCGTTAACAACTGAATTGGATCCAAGCCAGACACTGCCCTGGGTATAAATTGAATTAACTTTCGAACCACCGTTTGCATTGAATGCTGTTCCAGATGCAGATATACCATTGATAACCACCCCGCTGCCCAAATCAATACTGCCTTGCGACCAGACAGCGATATCATTAATTGCAATTTCGTTAGCGTATGCACCCGCGAAAACCCCGCCAAGAATTATCACACCTATTAAACTTAATCTGCCTCTTACCATTCCCAAGTCTCCCATTTAATTTTCGCTTCACGCTTCACGAACGACGAGATACGAATTTAATTTCTTTTCCTTGCAATAAACAGTAGTCCCATGGCCGCGAAAGCTATTGTCGCCGGTTCAGGAATCGTAACCAAACTGAAAGACGCGATAAAATCCTGGCCGCCGTTATAAGACAATGCTCTCAAATCAGCCATAGGTCCTGTTCCATTGAGAGAATGCAGCATACTGTTTGCAAGCTGCGAATTTAAATTAGCTGCTCTAAATCCAAGATCACCCTCTGTATTATCAGTGGTTACATCCCAGGAAGTCGGCGATGAAGGAACAGCTTCATAAACTATTTCCCAAACAGCCGCCGCAAATGCGCCCGCTGCTTCTTTTTGTGCTGTACTATGTGTTCCGCTCGTACTCCATGCGCTGTCATAATATCTGCCCCAAAGTTCAGCAAGGTAATCGGCCTTTGCCTCTCCCATACCGCCGCCAAGAAAACTTGTCGGCCTTGGTCCGTCCTGCGGCATTAACACGTCGTATTTTTTACTGCTGCTTGCTGCGGTCTCAAGAAGGTCGATACAGAAAACTCCGACAGTCCCATTATCGAGATATTGGCCGTCGCCCGTGCCCGCTGTTTTATTTAGAAGCAGCGCGCCTGCGGAAAGGTTATGGCTGGTAAGACCGCCGCCCCAGATTGTCATTGAATCTGCTGCGCCAAAACCTGTGTAACTTGCAGTTACAGTTCCATAAATTGTAGTTGCTAATGCTGATGTGCTCGCAAGGAGCAGAATTGCAGTTATTACTGTTATCTTCGTTTTCATATCCTATACCCCTGAACCGCTATAACTCAAACGAACCTTCCCGCCACAGGAAGTCCCCTATTCGCTTTTGCATACACGGCGTTCTTCGTTCCTTTAAATATTACGAACTTTTTCGCCTCGCGCTAAAGCAACGCATACAAAATCTCTGATAGTCCGGTAATGAATGGAAAGATGAAAAGATTTGAAGGTTGAAATGGAAAAATTTTTTCAAAAAATTTTTGAAGTCCGAAAATACATTATCTCACTTTATCCCAACCGTTGCCGACTTACGAAACGAGCCTCGTTACCGCAACCGACAAACGTAATTACTTCATCTGCCATGAAATAGCGTATGTCGTTTCCGCTTTGGATTGCCCTGTGGAACTGTTGGAAACCGCAAGTTCATATACGGTGTTAGCTTCAAGATTTTTATAGATATGTTCGACATTATCGATTGGGCTGTCGCTGTAATCAATTAAAATAACATTGCCGTCGGCATCGATTTTGCGGAGCGTCAGTTGCAGATCGTTCCATGAATCAATGTTAAGATTAAACGGATATTTTTGCTGATAGCTTCTGTTCCATACAACAGTCGCCGCAAAAACGCCTTCTTCATTTGTTTGAAATCTGTAAATTTTTTCTACTACTGATTGTGCTTCAATCCGCTCAAGATCCCAACCGCTCTGACCGACCTGGCCTTCTTTTTGCATCCCTGCAACAAGCAGATTATAAGCACCCAGCCCGTCAACCATTCCCGCACCCTGCTTGAAATCCAGGGGGTATTCGAAATCATCATTAGCATCTGCAAAACCTTTGTGCCATCCCGGCAGTTTAACCGCGCTAGTCATTAAAATAGATTTCATAACGCAGTTGCCCGAAAATCCCGAAGCCGCTATCGCCAGGTTCGGCTCTGATTTTGCTTTTTGAATCAGTATCGATGCCAGCCCCGTTACAACCGGCGCCGCAAAACTCGAATAATCGCCGCTTGCTTTATAAGGCTCGTTTACATCGTTATTAGCTATTATACAATTTCCACCCGCGACAACATCAGGCTTGCATCTGCCGTCATGCGTCGGCCCTGCCGTTGAATGCTCCGCTAAAGGAGCATTGATCTCGGCAAGAGAATTATTAGAATCTGCGACCCCTACCGCCAGCACATTCGCGCCCGCCGCCGGATAAAGCGATAAATCATAAGCATCGGTTCCGTTGCCTATCGCCGCGACAACAAGCAAACCATATCGCTCGGCCATCACATCAATTCCCCTGCTCCACCACGATTCGCATGAAGAGCCCAGGCTCATCGTCAGCAAATCATCTTTTGGCAGTACACCGGTAAAAACATTTTCAGTTATGAAATGCCAGAACTCATAAACATTCAGTTGTGCCTCTGGCGAAGCAGACCTGTATGAGAAATTTCCGATTTCAGGATAAAATGCGTTAACGTCAACCCCCACAAGAATTGAAGCAATTTTAGTTGAATGTTGAGATATTCCCGCCTGTTCGAACTGATCATCAAAAAATTTAATTTTTCCATCTTTCAGGCATTTATGTTTTACATCAGGCCGGTAATCATTTCTTGGAAAATTATCGCTGTATGTATCGCTCCTGCATACCAAACCGATGCTCACACCTTCGCCGGTAAGGTTCGGGTCTATAGCCGTAATTTTATCGAATCCTGCGATTTCAATTCCGCCCTGCTCAACAGCAATCGCAGCCGATGCACAAATCAATAAAATCAAAAAATATTTTTTTAAAATGTTTAACAACGAAAGACCTCTAACTCACCAACACATCCAATAATTTATCACGCTTCAATGGTGTTTTTTTTCAATGAAAAAGAATCACCAGATTATAACACATTTTACCTATCTTTACCATAGCAATCTATTTTTTTGTAACCCTTTATGGCTAATATAGATAAACCAAATTAACAATCAGCCTTTTTTCATCAAATGGCACTTGCCAAAGGCCGTTTTACCTGCTATACTTCCCCAAGTTTCGGACTTTTTTAGTATGGGAATTATAACAATATGGAAGTTCTTTTAAGTTCCGATAAAATCGCTGACTGCACTACTTCACTTGTAGATAGCATTATCGCTAACATCGCAAGGACCGATAAAATTGCTATTATTGGCGTCCGAAGTCGTGGTGAAATCCTCGCAAAACGTCTTTCAGACATACTTTCCAAAAAGCTCGGCTTTCAGATTCCAACCGGCACATTAGACATCACCCTTTATCGGGATGATCTTAATAATCCGCAGGGTCTTGAACAGCCTCTCGTAAGAAGCACAGAAATCGGCTTTAACGTCGATGACACCATCATAATTCTCGTTGATGATGTGTTATATACCGGCAGAAGCACACGAGCCGCGATGGATGCCTTGATGGATTTAGGAAGACCCAAAGCCATAAGACTGGCTGTTTTAATCGAACGCACAGGACGGGAACTGCCGATTGCCGCCGATTACATCGGCTATAAAATCGATTTGCCTGCGGATAAATCAATACAGGTTAATTTCGTTGAATCAGACGGAAAAGACAGGGTTATCGTTATATGACAATTAATGCATTTACCTGGACTCGCAAACACCTCATCGGCCTTCGTGAATTAAGTCGTGAGGAAATAGAACACATTCTTGACACCGCCCAGGGTTTTGAAAGTTTCAGTAAACGAAGCATCAAAAAAGCCCCAGCTCTCCGCGGTAAAGTTGTCGTCAATCTCTTTTTCGAGGACAGCACACGAACAAGAAACAGCTTTACTTTGGCCGCTAACCGCTTGAGCGCCGATGTTATCGAATTTACTGAAAAAGTCAGTTCCACACGCAAAGGTGAAACGCTGCTCGATACCGCACGAAATCTCGAAGCATTGGGAATTGACATAGTCGTCATCAGACATTCAGCAGGCGGTGCACCAAAGTTTTTGAGCCAGAATATAAATGCCTGCGTTGTCAACGCTGGCGACGGTTACTGCGAGCATCCAACTCAAGGCCTGCTCGATACCTATACAATCCGAAAAATCAAAGGCTCGCTTGAAGGCCTTAAAATCGCAATAGTAGGCGATATCGCGCATTCACGCGTTGCACGAAGCGACATATACGCAATGACAAAATTAGGTGCCAAAGTAATTCTCGTCGGCCCGCCTACGCTCATGCCCGCACAGGTCAGTCAATTACCTGTCCAGGTAAGCTATTCCCTGGATTCCGTGATTGGCGAACTTGATGTTATAAACATGCTTCGAATACAATTCGAGCGAATGGGTACAAATCCGTTCCCATCGATTAAAGAATATTCGCATTACTTCGGACTCACCAGCGAAAGACTGAAAAAAGCGAAGAAAGATATTTTAGTTATGCATCCTGGCCCGATTAACAGAGGTGTGGAAATTGAAAGCGAAGTTGCCGACGGCCCAAACAGCGTCATTCTTGAACAGGTTACAAATGGTCTTGCTGTTAGAATGGCCGTTATGTTTTTAGTCAGTCAGGCGGCAATGACAAAATAATTTGAGTTTTTAATTTGGTTTTAGATTTAAAACTTTAAACTTCTTATGAAAAATTTAATTATAAAAAATGGACGAGTAATTGACCCAGCAAACAACATCGATAAAAAATGCGATGTGCTTATTGTTGATGGAAAGTTCGCAGAGATTGGTCAACAGGTTAATTCTGGGGGCTCGTCTGCAAACGTGATTGATGCAAATGGCAAACTTGTTTTGCCGGGCTTGATTGATATTCATGTGCATTTTCGTGAACCTGGGGATGGAGAAGAAGAAACAATCGCATCAGGTTCGATGGCCGCTGTCGCCGGCGGTTTTACTTCTGTCGTCTGCATGCCCAATACAGACCCGCCTATTGACAACGCGACAAGCATCGAATACGTCCACAGGATGGGCAGACAAACAAGAAAAACGCACGTTTACGTAATGGGCGCGATAACAAAAGCCAGAGAAGGTCAACAGTTAAGCGAAATGGGTTTCATGGCCGAAGCTGGCGCCGTTGGTTTTACAGACGATGGCAACGGCGTTCAAAATGCCGCCGTAATGCTGCGTGCGATGAAATACGCTTCAATGTTCAAGAATGTAGTTTTGAGCCAGCATTGCCAGGATAATTCGCTTGCCGGTTCGGGTGTCATGAACGCGGGATTTAATTCGACCTCGCTGGGTCTGCCGGGCATTGACCCGCTTGCCGAAGAAATGATGATTTGGCGTGATATTCAACTCGTCCGCAAAACGAATATGCGTTATCATGTTCAGCATGTTTCAACCGCCAAATCAATTGAGCTGATTCGCCAGGCAAAAAAAGACTGCCTGCCTGTAACTTGCGAAGTTTCGCCTCACCACCTGCTTTTGACCGACGACGATTGCCGCAATTATGATACCAATTATAAAGTCAATCCGCCTTTGCGTACCGCCAAAGATATCGAAGCAATCAAACAGGCCATTCGCGAAGGCGTAATTGATGCTCTGGCGTCAGACCACGCTCCGCATCTCAAAAGCGAAAAGGAACTCGAATTTCTTGCCGCTCCATTTGGCATCGCCAGTATCGAATGCGCTTTGGGATTGTATATTAAAGCACTCATCGATACAAAAGTTATTGATTGGCCGCAGCTTGTTTCAATGATGTCACAAAAGCCCGCGCAAATCATCAGCGTCGATAAAGGCACGCTAACTTCCGGCAAACAGGCTGACGTTACAATCATTGATCCGAATGTCGAATACACCGTTGACGTGAATAAATTTTATTCCAAGAGCAAAAATTGTCCCTATCACGGCTGGAAGCTCAAAGGCAAAGTAGAATATACAATCGTCGGCGGCGAAATCAGATTTTCCGGTTTAGCCCCCGCACCTGTGGCGGGGGTTCAGAGCCGCGAACGTTAGGGAGCGGTAATTTTATGCTTATCATCGACGGTTACAATTTGCTTTATGCCGTTCAGGCTCTTCTCGAAGAGCAGACTGAAATTACCGATGTCCAGATATGCCAGATCATCGGCGAATTTCTGTATAGGACAAAAGGCAAAGGCAGCATCATATTTGACGGCACTGGCCCGAAAGATAAATCCCCTTTCAATAACCTTTTCAATCTTGAGGTCCTTTTTTCAGGCCCCGGCCGTGAAGCTGACGATGTAATTGAAAAATTAATCTTAAAAAACACCGCCCCGAGAAATCTTCAAGTTATCAGCAGTGACAGGCGAATAAAAGATGCGGCAAAAAAACGCAAAGCCGATGCGGTCGATTGCGTCGATTTCTGGCTCGATATGCTCAAGCAGCTTGAGAAAAAACAAAAACAGCAGCCGGAACCAAAAGAAAAATTCCTCGGTCTCACAGACGCAGAAACAGAATATTGGCTAAAAGAATTTGGTTTCATCAAATAAATTATAATGTCTCTGGTGCTCCTCATTCATTTCCTATCCAAATGAAGGGGCTGGATCTGCGCCCCACTATTGTCAACTTTTTGGACAAGCATCTAAAACCTTAAGGGACAGCGGGCGTGTTGAAAAAGTCCAAATTTAACGACTGAGATTGCCGCGGTCATCCAAAAGGACTCCCTCGCAATGACAAAAAAAAGCACATTCTGTCATTGCGAGAAGTTCTGTTATACAGAACGACGAAGCAATCTCGACTTTTTCAACAGCCCCACAGCCACTAATTTATTTATAGTTAAAAATAGGTATAAGAAATTTATAACCTATTCTCAAATACTTAGTACAAATAATATCTGCCTCTCGTTTTACCCCTTTTGAATATAGACCTCTCACAAGTTCAATAATTTTTTCTTCAGGAAAATCTGGGTATTTTTCTCGCTCTAATGAATGAATGTAAATATCTGCTACATGTTTCGGCTCTTTTTCCACATGCTTGAGTAGGTTTTCTACGAAAAAGGATAGTTCCCAAGCTTCATTAACATGGTCAATAGAAAATTTAACCCATTCTTCCACTTCTGCATCTACCGTATCAACTAGCCCAAGCCACTTGCTTATATTTATGACAATTTGCCGGTACTTACTTTCGTTTTCAGGTTTCTTGAATATTAAAAATAATTCCCGCCAAAGGTTTTTAACCTTCTGACTTTGATCGTCGTATTTGTTTTCCCTCAAGGTCCAAATATAATTAACGATCTCTCCAATTTGTTTGACTTTTTCTAAATCAAGCAATATTTTTAACATACTTGTTTTTTCTAAATTCTCTAAACCGAGCATATAAGCTAAACTAATACTCTGAACTAAATAATTATTTGTCCATTCGTGTTCAAAGTCTGTTTCTATTGCTTTATCATAATGCCCTCCCTTTTTCATAAGCTCATAAAGATCGGTATAGAAGGTATGTATGTTTAAATATGCCTCAAATGATATCTTCCAAATATCTGAATCAGCTATCGGAAAAATCCTGGCGATATTTTGTTGAGTCCACTTTTTATCTATATGCATGAAATAAGGCAAATATTTTCCCAAAGTAACATATAAACACCAATCGTCCTTTTTTTCTAATCCATTTTCAAAGACATACTTAATATCCTGTTCCCATCTAACAGAATCATTTTTCCGAAATATTCGAGCACATTTCCACGTATAATCCATTAAAGCTTCAAAGACTTTTCCTCTTGAATCATTAATGTATGCATCTATAAGCCTATTATATTTTGGTTTTGCACTTGTCGTTTTCGCAATTAGTAATAATAGGATTTCTTTAATATTTTTTAATATTTTTTCTTCAAGCTTTACGTCTTTATCCTCCAAAATACCAGAAATAAATTCTGCTATTTGAGAAATTATCCATCTGCGATAGTTATAACATTCTTTTTCGTATGGTTCATTCCAAAATTTTTCCTCCCTAACGAGTTGAGCCATAAAACTTAAAACTTTCTCAATACTTAGCCCAAGTTTTTCTCTTCTTGAATTGCAAAATCCTCTCAATATTGCCTGCTGATATTGTCTTTCAAGTTGGAGAAATGGTTCCCAATCATCACAAAATTTGTTTGGATTTTTAGAAACACATTTATTGAGACAATCTATAAGCCCCTCCTTACATGGCCCATCCCAACTATCTACTGGTAAATGACAATCATTTATGTACTGACCGATTTTCGCGTTTTCCATAGCTAATAAGGCTTCTTCGCCAATAGGACTTTTACCACAGCCCCAGCGTGACTCATGCCAACTTAACCATCCGGGATGTTTTAATTCACCAGGCGCAATACTATCATATTTTTCATACAGTCCTTGGATTTTTTCATTACCAGTTTTTATACAGGTACTAAGCCATTCTTTTTTACGCCAAGCAATTGTTTTTTCTTCAATTCCGGCTTCTTTGGCTTCTTCGCTGATATAGTAATCTTTGCTTTCTATCCATCCAATCAATTGTTCTATTTGTACATCTGTGAAATTATTGGAATTATTTTGTAACAACTCATATACTTCATGCCTTTGCTCTGTATCTTCCAAAGGATCGATTTTAATATTCCAAAACAATTCACTAAATTCATTATACCGCTGATTAATTACATAAAATGCAATTCTTTTCAAGACAACATTGTCGCCTGAGACTAAGGTTTCTAATACTCCTTTCGCTGCTTCAGTTTCAGCTGCCAACAGAGTATCTCGAACAAAATCCACTATAAGATATGCATAAGAATCGTCCCCAATTCTTTGTTCATGATTTTCAATAGATTTGACACGCCAGATGCTAAATTCATTTTCTTCTTTTTCAGTCAATTCATTAATTTTTGCAATTCCAATCTCTGCTGAACTTATTCCACATACTTCACCAATTGCTTTTTTATGCTGGTCTAACATTTTCTTAAGCCAATATCGTTCAAATATCGGCTCATATTTTGTCGAACTGTTGTGAGGAATAACTTTATAATTCAAAATAATCTCAAGAAGTGTCAGTAGTAAGTCTTTGGATTGAATATGCAACAATCTCGGTATTAAGCTATCCTTTAATGCATTGGGCACAAGTGTACTTTTCCACTTACTTTCGGAGATTGTACCAACGAATTTTATGAATTTCTCGTTGATATTTTCTTTCGGCAGGCAAGCTATTAATTTTATAACAAGGCTGTTTGTCCGCCAGTTATCGACTTTCTCTTTTTCTTCCCTTTCTATTATATTGCCGATAAATTCCACTAAGAAATCAGTAATTTCTTGATCGGGCTTTTCACTGTTTTTTTTTGCGATATTTTCCAAATATCCGAGAACTTGCCAGTGCGGTATTGTAAAAAAACCCGGCTGATGTTCCACCTCTCGCGGAGAGGGGTTTTTATCTGCATTGAAGTATCCGGCTTCTTTCAAAGGCCATAACCACTTATATGGTTCTTGCGAATCAGCCAACTTCTGAAAAAAATACTCACATTGAGATGGATCGTTTTTTATGAGCTGTAATACTTCTTGTTCTTGTTTGTTTAGGTTCATATTTATTTTACCACGCTGTCGATTAACTTATGATCATCGTGTGCCAACTTCGTTGTCAAAGATATTTCATCGCTCCAATTCTTTATGACTTCATAGAGTTCTTCATAACCTTTTTCATCAATATAGTACTCTAAAATATTAATCCCAAAGTTTTTAAAATATATTTTGTCAAACTTTAATAAATGCTGGTCATGTTTGTAATATGGCATTAAGGCAAAACGGTTGTACTCCTTGTCTTGAGCATTGGGATTCATAAGTAAACTCAATAACTCAAATTCTTTTAATCCATATCCTACAAAAAGTATTGGTGTGTCACGACTAAATACTTTTTCTATGAATGCACAAAATGCTGTATCATTTTTAGAATATCTTTCGAGATATCTGTTTTTTGTGAATACCAGCGTCTTTATATTGTCTATACAACCATGTATATGATATAACCTTCTTCGCTTTATTCCTTCAGTTTCAAATTCCTCTGGTAATCTCAAAATATTTTCAGAAATAAAATTTTTATGGAAACACTTATCTGCATTAGTTGTAATAAATACCCCGCCAAACTTCCAGAGTCGGTCATAAATATCCGAACAATTGTTTTCTTCATTTGGCTCCAATGCTTTTTTTAATTTTTCATTAAAACACTCTTCACGACCTTTTATCTTTAAAAGTTCATATGCTACTGATATAACCTTCAAATGATCTCTATCATTCTTTAGCTGTTCCTTTTCTGAGTAATTTATACAATTTTCTTTGAAGCACTCTTCAGCTAAATGCATCGCTAAGACAGACCATCTCTTACAGCCAATAAGTGCAGAGACACCGGCGCCAATAAAAACCACAAGATCACCATTATCGACAGCGTTTCTAATAACATCTGGCAACCTCGGTAAATAAGGTTTTTTCGATTGAATCTTATCTTCTGCCATTGTGATATTCTGCGACAGTTTTTGCCGCAAACAATTTCTTAAACTTATTAATTTTTTTTAAAGTATAATTCTAATTAGATAATTGACAAATCAGAAACAGCCACCTATTTTTTCTTTTATAATTCGTTAAAAAGATGTTTTAAGGAAGTACTGTATTCTTTATTATATCCCTCCTTTTTCAGTACTCAACAACTTTCATCTTAAATTATTTGTCCATCTTTTTGGTTCAGTTTTCCTTCTATGTTCTAAGTGCTAAATTCTATGTTCTATTGTCCACTTTTCAACCACTTTTCTCCTCTTTTTCCTCACTTTTCGCTCACTTTGTTTTACTTTTTTCACACTTTTCGAACACTTTATTTTTCTTTTTTCACACTTTTTCGCGCTTTTTTTTGTCATTTTACATCAAAAAAAACTTGCGATTTTTATGCTCTTCCATATTAAGAAAATACTTGCGCCCAATTCATATATTATTGAAATTATTTTTGTATGATTTTCTGTAAAGTTATTGATTTGAAAGGGATAAATTTATTTATTTTTTTTTACCGCGCAAGTTTTTTCCCGCTCGGTCTTTTACTCTGGTTCCAAATTCTATTTCCGGGTACAATTATATTTGAATTTCTTCGGCTTTCGTTTATTATTATCCATTATTTTCCAGGAGCTTAAAAAATGGCTTATACAATAGGATTAGATTACGGAACAAATTCAGTTCGATGTTTAATCGTCAATGTGAAGAATGGCGACGAAATCGCTGCGTTCGTTTTTCCATATCCATCAGGTAAAAACGGCATAATCATTGACCATTCCGACGCGAATCTCGCAAGACAGAATCCCGCCGATTATATAAAGGGCATTGAAGTAAGTGTTAAAGGCGCAATCGCTGCTGCCGGGAAAAATGATAAAAAATTTTCCGCCGACAAAATCATCGGCTTCGGCGTCGATACCACTGGCTCGACACCAATCCCAGTTGATGAAAACGGGACGCCCCTTTCAATGCTTCCGAAATTTAAAAACAATCCAAATGCTATGGCATGGCTCTGGAAAGATCACACCAGTTATTCAGAAGCTGCGCAAATAACCGAACTCGCAAAAAAAACACACCCTGAATATCTGGCCAAGTGCGGCGGAACTTATTCATCAGAATGGTTTTTCAGCAAAGTCTTGCATTGCTTAAACGTTGACAAAAACGTGTTTAAAGCTGCTTATAGCTGGGTCGAATGTGCCGATTATATCCCGGGCATTCTCGTTGGCGATACAAAACCTGAAAACCTCAAATGCAGCAGATGCGCTGCGGGCCATAAAGCGATGTTCAATGAAGATTGGGGCGGACTGCCCGCAAAAAGTTTTTTGAGCAAACTAAATCCCAAACTCGGTGCCCTTCGCGACAGACTTTATAAACATACTTATGCGGTCGATACAATCGCAGGTCATCTTTCAAAACAATGGGCTAATAAGCTCGGCCTTTCGGAAGGTATTCCCGTCGCGGTTGGAGCATTTGATGCGCACCTCGGAGCAGTCGGCAGCGGCGTAAAATACGGCACGCTTGTGAAAATCATTGGCACCAGCACTTGCGACATTCTCGTTGGCCCGAAAAAAGGAAAACTCAAAGATATTCCCGGAATCTGCGGAATCGTAGATGGCTCGGTACTCCCGAATTTCTGGGGCTTTGAAGCCGGACAATCAGCAGTAGGCGATATTTTCAACTGGTATGTCGATTATATTCAGCCATGCGGAAAGCACCAAGGCTGCCATGAAGAGCTCACCAAAAAAGCCGCAATGCTAAAACCTGCGCAATCTGGCATTTTGGCCCTTGATTGGAACAATGGCAACAGAACAATTCTTACCGACCCCAGACTTACTGGAGCAATTGTCGGTTTGACGCTTCATACAAAACCTGAAGAAATTTATCGCGCCTTGATTGAAGCGACCGCATTCGGTGCTTTAACTATTTTCAATCGATTTGAAGAATATGGCGTGAAAATAAATGAAGTTATCAACTGCGGCGGTATCGCGGAAAAGAATCCGATGCTGATGCAGATATATGCAGATGTTACCGGCAGGGAGATGAAGGTCTCGCGGTCGGCTCAGACATGTGCTCTGGGTTCTGCGATTGCAGGTGCGGTGG
>JBDKUM010000299.1:0-6362 GCA_039679715.1 Phycisphaerales bacterium | reverse complement strand
CTTATTTGGGAAGTTTCCTTCCCCTTATATTGCTTATTAGTGCGCAAAAAAATTTGCCGTTAATCAAAATATTGAATTCAAACCTGATTGTAACGGAAGTAGTAAGAGCTATTACCGGTAGTATTGGGTTAATATGTGCTATTCCGATTACTGCTGTCATAACCGCCTTTTTTCTGAGCCGAAAAGGGAACAAACAGGCAGAGGCGCAGGATTTGTCGGCAAAATGAATGAGAACTTCATGAGCTATTCAGCCAATACGTGGATGAATTTGTTGAATGCTTGTATCAAGACAGCCCATAAAATCCGTAGCAGCTTCATATGTACCCTTACAAGAATAGTTCCAATTATCTCCCATCGATCAACAAGTATGCCACGACGATTTTTTAAATTTAACGCGAAATAAGCCGATATTCTCTCACCAGAACTGCAGGATTTGTATCGCCAAAAGGCGAATTTAACTTTGATCGAAATGGTTTACAACGGATTCTTCGGAAAAGGGCATAATGTAAATCATAAGGCACTTTCTGAGACCGGACTATTTTCAGGATCAATACTTTTAGGGAAAGAGTCAAGCCGTTGCCTATAAATTATCTGCGGTACAAGAATACCCCGAACCCATAGCCTTGTCGAAATTAGGAATCAACTATACACCACAATCTCTCGTAAACATTTAAAGCGGCTTAAAGCCGCTTTTCTTTTAACACATCCACAAACTAACGATATATTATCTATCAGGGCGGTTAATTAAGCGGCAAAAAATAAAATAGGGACAGGTCTGCTGGTTTAGCAAAAGAAATATTTTTTCGCAGTGACAAAGAGTGCGACAAAAACAGGGGTAAAAAATGACACCATGATGAAGCAATATATGATAGATGTAGAAACAAAGGTCCTGTCTCCCTGCTTTTATAAAATCGTGAACTGGGGGGGATGAGCAATGTCTAAGAAGAATGATGATTTTTTTTCTGAGAAAAAACCGTGGTCGATAATTAAGGATCAACTATTAGCTTGCTACTTAAAACCTTACTTTGCGAAAATATTAGCTACACAGCGTCCGGCCTTTTATGTGGATGGATTTGCGGGTAAAGGGATGTTTGACGATGGGAAGCCCGGTTCTCCCGTTATTGCGCTGGAGATAATTTCTGAATCTTTATTGAACACAAAATTTAGATCAGCTGGCATCAGTTCGTGTTTTATTGAATTGAATTATGCTGAAGACTTACGAAATAACATATCTAAGTACACAGATGTGCAAATAATTAAGGGAAAATATGAAGATAAAATTGAGGAACAATTAGCAGGAAAACAATCACAAAATGTGTTTTTATATATTGATCCATATGGGATAAAGTCACTTCATTTTTCTGTTTTTGAGAAGTTATCAAGTAAAAAATTTCATAGTATTGAAATACTTGTTAATTTAAATACATTCGGTTTCATTAGAGAAGCTTGTAATGTAATGCATACAAATTTTGACATTGAAGGGTTGGAAGACATTGTTGAATTTGATGATGCTTCGAATGGCAACAAACAAAAGTCGATTGCTAATCTTACGGAGGTTGCAGGCGGAGAATACTGGAAAGAAATAATTATGGACTATAAGGTTGGTCACATTAACGGGTATGAGGCTGAAAAGCAATTTTCGGAGAAATATTGCCAAAAACTAGGTGAACATTTTGGTTATGTTCTCAATATGCCAATAAGACTTAACCCAAAACAAAGACCAAAATATAGAATGATTCACGCTACAAACCATGCGCAGGGATGTGCTTTAATGAATGACAATATGTGCAAGCGGTGGGAGGCTTTGCAGGGAATACAGAATCAAGGGCATATTTGCCTTTTTGGAGAAGATGTTGAAAATAAATTAATAGACAAAGCAGGCGTACAAAAAGAAATATTAGAGGTATTGTCAAGTCATACAGACTATATTGATATTGATGTTTTTCACGCTGAATTTGTAAGCAAATATGGCGTCAGATTTCCTACTGGCGATATTTGCAAAGAACTGGAGCATTTGTATAATGATAGCAAGGTGAAAGTAAAGAGAACCCCAGAAGTCACGAAAAAAACAGGACGGCCGTCAAAATTTTGGACAACTGGAAGAGGCCAAACAGTGAAAGTAAGGTGTTAATAATTGAAACAAGTGACCAGTTTTATTCGAAGAAAATCTTTAATTTACAAAACTGCCGTTGAATATGGAGACTACACCATTAATCACGTTCAAGGGTGTGCACATGGTTGTAAGTATCCTTGTTATGCATTTTTAATGGCAAAAAGATTTGGTAAAGTAAAATCATATGAAGAATGGATAAAGCCATCTTTGGTTGAGAATGCACTTGAACTGCTGGAGAAAGAAATACCAAAATTTAGAGACAAGATTACATTTTTACATTTATGTTTTACCACAGACCCATTTATGTATGAATATGAAGAAATATCCAATATGAGTATTGAGATTATCAAAAAGATGAACGCGAATGGTATTCGATGTAGCGCTTTAACAAAAGGACTATTGCCTGACGAGTTAGCTGAGCTTTCCAAAAAAAATGAATATGGTATTACGTTGATTTCCCTTGATGAAACTTTTAGAGAAACTATAGAGCCTCATGCAGCAGCGTATCAGGCTAGGATAGCTAGTCTGAGAGCGCTGCATGAGAAAGGGTGCAAAACATGGGTTAGCATTGAACCTTATCCTACACCCAACATTATCGTGCAAGATTTTAACGAGATTCTAGAAGCGGTAAGTTTTGTTGACAAAATAATTTTTGGACGTACGAATTATAGTTCAGTGGTAACGAAATATAAAGGTGTAAAGCAATACTACAATGATCTGAGTAGACAGGTTATTGATTTTTGTACTACCAGAAATATTGCATTTCATATTAAAACGGGTACTTTAACGGAGTAAGAATGGGAGGTCATGTTGCATGACTGAAACTCAAAAGAAATTAATGAATAAACTGGCGGAGATGTTCCAATTTGACCAGGCTGATCTGGATTTTGGCATTTACCGCATAATGAATTATAAACGTGACGAGATTGAGGATTTCTTGAAAAACAAATTAATGCCGCAAATTACCGAACAGCTCCAGGCATTAAGCGGAGCTGGTTTGGCGGCTGCGCAGGCAGAGTTGGCAAAGTTGGAAAATACTTTAAAAGAAGTCGGCGTTCTTTATGAAAGCAGCAGTCAATATGTGGAACTGAAGGCGAAAGCGGAAGCGGCGGACTTATCGGCGATAGAAGATGATGTGTATTCCCATTTGACCAACTTTTTTTCCCGCTATTATGACGACGGCGATTTCATATCCCAGCGGCGGTACAAAGAGGGCGTGTATGCTATTCCCTATGAGGGGGAAGAAGTAAAACTCCACTGGGCCAATGCCGATCAGTATTACGTTAAGACCAGCGAATACTTCAGGAATTTCCGCTTCAAGACTAGATACGGCCATACGGTGCATTTCAAGCTTATCGAGGCCGAAACGGAAAAAGACAATAATAAAGAGCAAAAGAAAAGACTGTTTCAGCTCTATCGGGAAAATCCGTTCAGTCTGGAAGCCGGCGAATTGATCATCCGGTTTGAATATAAAGACGGGGTGAAAAAGCAGGACGATTATATTGCTGAAGTGACTGCCGAGTTTTCCCGGGCTGCCGCCCAGTATGCGGATTTTGCCGATTTGCTGACCGGTAAGGATGAGAAAACCGGTAAAAGCATACTCGAAAAGCAATTACGGACCTATACGGCCCGCAATACCTTTGATTATTTTATTCATAAGGATTTGGGACGGTTTTTAAACCGGGAGCTTGATTTTTACATTAAGACCGAAGTGATATTTCTAGACGATATGGATGAGCAAAATGACGGCAAAATGAAAGAATACATCACCAAGGCAAAGGTGATACGGAATATCGCCAAAAAGATCATTGCTTTTTTGGCGCAGCTTGAAGATTTCCAAAAAAAGTTGTGGCTGAAGAAAAAGTTTGTGGTGGAGACCAATTATTGCATTACCTTAGACCGTATTCCCCAAGAACTTTATGGAGAAGTTCTTGCTAATGATAAACAACTGAATGAGTGGAAACTGCTGTATCATATTGAAGAAATTGAGGGGGATTTGCTGCAGCCGGGCTATACGGAACCGCTGACCATCGAATTTTTGCAGCAGAATCCGTATTTGGTAGTCGATACGGTTCATTTTACGGCACTGTTTAAAGAAAGGCTGATTGACAGTATCGAGAACCTGGATGACAGTTTGGATGGACTACTAATACATAGCGAGAATTTTCAGGCGCTGAATTTGCTGCAGGAGAGGTATCGGGAGCAGGTCAAATGCGTTTATATTGATCCACCGTATAACACAGATTCAACACCAATACTGTACAAAAATGGTTATAGGGATTCTTCATGGGTGTCTTTGATGAATGATAGATTGAAAATATCAAGATGCTTATTAAATGAATCCGGGGTTGTCGCTATTGCAATTGACGACACAGAACATGCTCATCTAATGGAATTGGTTAAGCAAGAGTATCCAGACTGTAGGATTTCTAATGTTACAGTTGTACATAACCCGAAAGGGTCCATTACAAAAGATTTTAACAGGGTGCACGAGTATACAATTTTTATCACAAAAGAGTTTGTGAAAAATTGCATTAAAAGAACGTTAGAAGTCAACGATACTCCTCGAAAAATGCGACGTTGGGGCGAACATTCGTTAAGAATAGAGAGACCGCTTTCTTTCTACCCAATTTATATTCGAGATGGGAAAATAACAAGGATAGGGGGCGTACCTGATGAAAAATTTCATCCAACCGGACGTAATATTGTTTGTGGCGATGAAATAGCGATCTACCCTATCGACCAAGATGGAGTTGAACGTAGGTGGAATTTTGGACTTGATACGATCAAAGACAATTTGGAACGAGTCATTATTCAAAAAGTTGAGGACACGTATGATTTGTTTGTAACACATGAACTAACAGTTCCCAAAACGGTATGGACTGGGGGTGAATTCGATGCGGGCAATTATGGAAATACTTTGTTAATAAATATGCTAACAGAAAAAAACTTCGATTATCCTAAATCAATAAACGCAGTGAAAAAATGTGTCTATTTGGCGACAGTAAGCAATGCATCAAATGTTGTTCTCGACTACTTCGCCGGATCTGGCACTACCGGCCACGCCGTTATCAACCTTAATCGCGAAGACGGCGGCAATCGCAAATATATTCTCGTGGAAATGGGCGAATACTTCGACACCGTAACCAAGCCCCGCATCCAAAAAGTAATTTATTCTAAAGACTGGAAGGATGGCAAACCGGTATCCCGCCAGGGGTCAAGCCATGCTTTTAAATACCTGCGGCTGGAAAGCTACGAAGACACGCTGAATAATATTGAAGTCAAGACGACGGGGCTTGACTTCTCCAATCCGGCTGTAAAAGAGCAATATCTTCTGCAGTACATGCTGCCGAAGGAAACGGAGGGGAGCTTATCCCTGCTGAACCTGGACAAGCTGGAGCATCCCTTTCGCTATACGCTCAATATAACCAAGAATTTCGCAAGTGAAAACAAGGCGATGGACCTGGTGGAAACGTTTAATTACCTGATCGGCTTAAAGGTGGAAAAGAACCGCCGATTGCAAAGCTATGACTCTGATTTCACCAGAAGCGAGCATGGCAGGCTGGATGCTGAGCTGCGAAGCGGCACAACCTATGCGATTAAGCAGATTGCAGGACGTACGCTTGCCGGCGATAAAGTCCTTATTCTTTGGCGCGATCTTACCGGGGAGAAAGAGAAGGACAACGCGGTACTGGATGCTTACTTTTTGCGGGAAAAAGGCAGGGCAGGCGATTTTGGCTTTGATAAGATTTATGTGAACGGCGATAACAATCTGCTGAATCTAAAACCAGAGAACGAAACCTGGAAAGTGCTGCTGATTGACGAAGAAATGAAACAGCGGCTGTTTGAGGTGTAGGGCGATGGTGAAAAAGAAATCCCAGGCTCATGCTTCGGAATTGAAATTTTATCAGCGGCTTGTTCTTAATCAATATCTGCTAAGTTTGTTTGGCGTCAGTAAGCTGGAAGATTTAGCGAAAACCTTGAACAAGCCAGCCCTTGAATTGGTGGACAATGAAGGAGTAAGCGAATTTTATAAATGCATAGTACGCGAATTTGGCGATGGGCTTAAAATCGATTCTGCCAGACTGCTTGCCTACGATTTGAATATTATTTGTCATACCCGGAGAATCAATGAAAAACGGGATGAGAAGATTACCCTGAAATATTTTCAGTATTTATCCCTGCTGTTTGTGGAATATTACCTGGACTGCTATTTTAATGACCGGAAGGGATTGCTGACGGAGCTGAA
>JBDKUM010000298.1:0-5117 GCA_039679715.1 Phycisphaerales bacterium | reverse complement strand
TCCATTCGCGAACCGCTACATTGCAGTTCTTAACATTTACCAGCAGCTCCGCCAGTGCCGTCAATTCGTGATAATGCGTTGCGAAAAGTGTTCTGCATTTGATATTATTCGCGATATGTTCGGTAATCGCCCACGCAAGCGAAAGCCCGTCATAAGTACTCGTGCCTCGCCCCACTTCATCAAGGATTACAAGCGATTTTTCACTCGCGTTATTTACAATATTTGCCGTCTCCGTCATCTCAACCATAAACGTCGATTGCCCGCGCACAATTTCATCCGAAGCGCCAACTCGCGTAAAAATTCTGTCCGCAATTCCTATCGTCGCCTGCTTTGCCGGTATAAAACTTCCCGTCTGCGCAAGCAAAACCAAAAGTGCTGTCTGCCGAATGAACGTACTTTTACCGCTCATATTCGGCCCAGTAATAATCATCACATCGCCTGTGGTGAGCGGCGTCGAACCACCTGTGGTGAGCGAAGCCGAACCATTGCTTCCAAGCTCTACATCATTAGGCACAAATTCGCTTCCAAGAATTTCCGCCAGCACCGGATGCTTGCCGTCAACGATTACCAGCTCTTTGCCGTTTGTTATTTTCGGCCTCGTATAACCCTGCGATTGTGCCAAATAAGAAAACGCCTCAATGCAGTCCATCGTCGCGACAATCTCCGCCAATGCCATAATTTTCTGTATGAATCCGCAGCATTGAACTCGAAGCTGTTCAAAAATTTTCTGCTCCAGCTCAAGACTTTTCTCACCGGCTGTCAGAATTTTCTCCTCATATTTTTTCAACTCGTCAGTGATATACCTCTCCGCGTTTTTAATCGTCTGTTTACGAACATAATCCGCCGGAGCCTTATCGCTATTTGAATTTGAAATCTCGATATAATACCCGAAAACATTATTGAACCCGACTTTCAGATTCGCTATGCCCGTGCGTTCAATTTCCCTCTGCTGATATTGCGCAAGAAACGTCCGTACATCGCGTGAAATATTCCGCAAATCATCCAGTTCAGAATTAAATCCCGCCCGTATTACTCCGCCGTCGCGCAAATGAGTCGGACATTCAGGCTCAACAGCCGATTCCAGCAAATCAGCCAACTCCTGCATCGTATCGCATTTACCGGCCAGTTTAACAAAAACATCCGAAGTCAAACCTGCTATGCTCTGCTTAAGAGGTTGGGCTTTTTTCAAACTTTGTGCAAGCGCAAGCAAATCCCTCGGCCCCGCTCGCATCGTACTAATTCTCGCGACAATTCTTTCAAGGTCTGCGAAATTTTTCAATATCCCGCGAATCTCTTCCAGCGACTTTTTCTTCTCAATTAATTCCTCAACGCCATCCTGCCTTAACTCAATACTCCCCAAATCGCACAATGGCATGCAAATCCACTGCCGAAACATTCTGCCGCCCATTCCCGTCAGCGTCCTGTCAATCGTCTCAACCAGCGAACCTCTGCCGCCCCGAATCGTCGAAAGCACTTCCAGACTCCGTAGCGTCACCTGGTCAATCTGCAAAAATTTCTTCTGCTCGACAATTTTAAGACTGGAAATATGCCCAAGAGCCGTCTTCTGCGTCTCTTTCAAATATTCAATTATCGCGCCCGCCGGACTGACAATGCAACTATCGTCTTTAATTCCAAAACCTTCCAGCGTTTTAGTTCCGAAATGCGTTGTAAGCCGTTTATAACCATCCATCGGCTCAAAGTACCACCCCGGCCTGAAAGTAACAGCAGTATTTCCAACCCGCTCGATTTGCCCCGCAAGTTTTTTTATCTCCTCACTGAATAGCTCACCTCGCGCGTCAGGCAAAATACATTCCGCCGGCTCAATTCGCAAAATCTCATCCACCACCGCATTTTCAGCAATTATCCGCCCGAAAAAATGTCCCGTCGAAATATCAATCCAGCTTATCGCCGCGTGTTTGGAATTCAGCCCCACCGCGCAAAGAAAATTATTCTGCTTTTCCTCCAGCAGCATATCATCGGTCAAAGTCCCCGGCGTGATTATCCGAATCACATCGCGTTTAACAACTCCCTGTGCAAGTTTCGGATTTTCGATCTGCTCACAAACCGCGACCTTATACCCCGCCTTTATCATTTTCTTCAGATACCCGTCAACCGCGTGAAAAGGCACTCCCGCCAGCGGAATCGGATTTTCTCCCTTGCTTCTGCTCGTCAGCGTCAGCCCGCATACCTGCGAACATATTTGTGCGTCTTTATAAAACGTCTCATAGAAATCCCCCATCCGAAAAAACATAATGCAATCGGGATATTTCTTCTTGAAAGTATCATATTGCCGCATCGCCGGCGTTAATTTTTCCTGTTGTCCTGTCATGTTTGACATTATACAGAAAATCAGCCGTTTAACAACTCTGTTATCAATTCTTTAATCCGGCTTTTATCTAATGCCGATGCAATCTGCCCCACAATTTTCCTCTGCCTGTCGGTAAAACAAACCGTCTTTTTCAAATCATATTCCGCAACACCAAGCGTTTTTTCTATCTCCTCCAGCAGTTCTTTAATCCCGCTGCCTGTTTTCGCACTGATTCGCACCCCATCTCCAAGCACATTCGTCCCTAAATCACTCTTATTTATACAAACTATCAGTTTTTTTCTGAAAGTTTTATTATCAGGAACAACCGAACTCGTCGCTCCGTCTGTAACATATAAAACCATATCCGCGATCGCCGCAAGTTCCATCGCTCTCTTTTGCGATTCCGCATCGATAATATTTTTACCGCTCAATATTTCATCGATTCCCGCAGTATCGAAAATTTCAACCTGAATATTCTTCAACCTTATTTTCGCGCTAAGCCAATCCCTCGTCGTACCCGCGATATCCGTAACTATCGCCTTTTCTTTTCCGCAAAGAAAATTGAATAGCGTGCTCTTTCCGCTGTTCGGCGGCCCCGCTAAAACAATCTTCGCCCCATTTATAAAATACGATGCGATTTCACTGTCCGCCAATATCTGCTCCGCCCCACTTTTCATATCATCAACATCAATTATATTCAGATGTTTCAATAGCCACTCGGCCGTTTGCAGCAGACCCATTTGAGTCTGATGCTGAATTATTTTTGCACCCTCAAAAGTTACCGCCTGCCCGGCCGCGATTTCCGCCTCGATTGGTATTATATTATGTAAATGTTTTTTCCCCGCCAGAACTTCAACTATTTGATCTGCTTCTACGATTTTCACCCCATGTTTTTTCAGCAGAGCTAAAATATTTTCGACAATTATCGGGTTGCCATGACAATTGATACTGAATGAATTTTCTGCCTCGCATCCGATTATCACCTCATCGATAATCTTCTCGCCGTCTGAAATATTCCCATGCAAAATCGAACCTGCGGCAAATTGTGTTCTTATATGCCCCCCTTTGTCATTCCTGTTTGCTTTGAAGATTGATTTTAATATTCCTTCGGAACCTTCACCTAAAATTTGAATACTGGAAATCCCCGCGACCGTTTTGGCCGTCATCAACCCCGCAACACAAATTTTTTTATCTTCCGTTTTGAACATTCGTGTTTTTGAAAATTCGTATTTGTTTTGGATTTCGAAATTCGTATTTCGGATTTATGTTTTCTCTCCAATATACTTTTTAAACGTCAGCACAATTCCCTTCACCACAAGGTCTTCAACAAACGAATCTACAAAATCGCATCCGCCCCTGATAATTTCCATATTCCCGCCTGTAACAACAGTCTGCGGCCATTTGCCAAGCTGTTCGGAAAACAATCGCGAAACAGTCTCCAGCGCACCAATCGCCGAATAATACAAACCGTTATTGATTGCTTCCTCCGTATTGCGTCCGTATGGTTTATTAGGTGTTTTAACTTTTTCAATCTTCGGAAGCTGCGCCGTGAATTTGTTTAAACTATCCGCCGCTATATCAAACCCCGGCAATATCACTCCGCCAAGAAATATTCCCTTATCGCTCACCGCGTCAATCGTAACCGCCGTCCCGAAATCCGCGACAATGCACGAATCTTCAATAACACAATATGCCGCAAATGCCGCCATCACTCTGTCAACCCCGACCTGCTGCGGCTTATCGACATCAAGCCCCATTGGCAGCGGCACTTCTTTGCCCATCCCGATTTCAAGCGCCTTTTCGCCAAACTGTTCTTGTGCAATTTGTTTAACAACTTCAGTCCATTTCGGATTAACGCTTGCGATAACAATCCTGGCATCGCGTTTATCTTTATCCTTGCCGGACTTTACCATTGGCACTCGGCCCCAATAATTTTTCAAAACGTCCGTCAATTCCTGAACATTATCTCCGCTGGTCTTTTCAATCCCAGCCTCAATATCTTCCAGAAACAGCCCCGCCGTTATATTCGTATTGCCAATATCAATCGCGATAATGTTCATCCCGTTAGACCTCACTTAATTTTGAATATGACTTTTCTACCTAAAAGAATCTGTACCTTTATTAAATTACATATTTTCATAGTGCTATAGAGGTCTAACGGGATTCATACCTACGTCTAGACCTCGTAAAAAAACATGATTTTTTTCCTTATCTACATAAAGGAATAATAATTTTTTATCTTAACTTTTTGTCTGATAGTGCTATAGAGGTCTAACGGGATTCATCTCCGCCAAACCATCTTTTATTCTACTATTTAAATATTTTTTTCCCATTCCTGTCTTTAAATATTTTTCCCTACGAAAAGCATCACTTTTATTTAAACATGCTTCAAAGTATATTAATTTTATTGGTAATCTGCTTCTTGTATATCCTACTTCACCTTTTTTATGCTGTTCAATTCTTTGTTTAAGATTATTTGTGCAACCTGTATAAAATGTATTTGTTTTTTTACATTCTAATACATAAGTATAATACCATAAAGTCTGCACTGCCGTTAGACCTCGTAAAAAAACATGATCTTTCAACGGAAATATTAAATATAAATTATTTTACCCCATTTCCAGACCGTTTAACAGTCTTTTTTTCCACCCCATTCATCCCCAGTGTTTAGCCCCATCATCATACAACATTTTGCGCGATTGCAGATAAACTATTGCGCCAAAAAGAGTTCGCTTCTATAATACTCCATAAATAATTCCATCACGAATATCTAAGGAGATAAATTATGGAAAGCGAACTCTACAGCAAA
>JBDKUM010000297.1:0-7347 GCA_039679715.1 Phycisphaerales bacterium | reverse complement strand
TAAAAACCTTTATTTATAGCATCACAATTCTAATTTTACGTTTGGAATATCTTAACAAAAACAGTGGTTAGAACAACAGAAAATGGCAAACATATAATCGAAGGATAGAGGTGAAGTGTTTGAAAATCCCTCAAAAATGTTATAATTTGTGACTATGAAACAGCAATTTTGGATTACATTGAATTCACAAAACAAATGAAGATGCAGAAATCGTCTGTATTGAACGGCTAGGCGGATTGCTCAAATCATATCACAGATTAGCAGCCTGATGATGTGTCGCTTTTTTTGATACATCATCAGTGATAGTACGCCCTTATTTTGCAAATTTCCGCTTAAAAAGAAATTCCTCTAGCAAAATACACAACCCAAATCAAAGTTAACTGCGATTTCGCTGGCCAAATTTTTATTATCAACTTGTTAAAGATCAAAGAGTTAAGTACTGACGAATATTTGCACCCTACGGCCCTTATGCCCTTGTTATTTCTAAGAAAGCTTTTTCGGGTCCACTAAGATCATTTAAATTAATAAACTTTTATTAATTCCTTTATTGTTTGATGGATTATATTGCATCCTTCAATAACTGCTTCTTTTGTGATACAAAGAGGAGGGGCAATCTTTACACAGCCGCCGCCAATACCAACCGGTGCGAATAAGAGCAAACCTTTTTGGTAACACTTATAAACAATATTCCATGCCAAGTCATAGTCAGGTTCTTTAGTGCCCTTCTTGACCATCAGCAAACCACCGACCAGACCTTTTGCCGGTGCAAAACCAATAATATCAGAAAATTCATTTTTGATTGAAGTCAATTCGCTTTTTAATGTTTTTCCGACCTCGGCTGCATTTTGCACGAGTTTCTCTTTTTGAATAACGTTAATATTCGCCAAAGCGGCTGCACAGCAAACAGGGTTGGCTGAATGCGTACTTGTCATTTCATTCGGGCCGTACATATCCATTACATCAGGTCTGCCGATAACTCCGCTGATTGGCAGCGAGCTGCTGAAGCCTTTGCCCATGCAGAATAAATCAGGCACGACTTCATAATGTTCGAAGCCCCACATTGTACCGCATCTGCCGAAGCCCGCCTGCACTTCGTCATAGCAAAGCAGGACGTTGTAAGTATCGCACCATTTGCGAAGTTTTTGTGCGTATTCCTTCGGCATAAAATTCGGGCCGATGCCCTGATATGTTTCGCTAATTACGCCAGCTACATTGTCAGGATTGATATTTAATTTTGCAAGTGTCTTTTCGAACAGGTCAAAGCTGACATTTTCATTTCTGAAGCCGTCTGGGAACGGGACATGGACGATTTCCGTATCGAGGGTTTTAATCCATGCTCTGCCGGTTCCGAGCGGGCCCATTTGCTGCGAACCCAGTGTTCTGCCATGGAAAGCATCAGTAAATGAAACTATGATATTCTTTGCATCTGAACGGATTTTTTTGCCGTAAGTGCGCATTAATTTCAAAGCACATTCGGTTGCTTCGGCGCCGGTACTCAAGAGGAAAACCTTATTCAATTTTTTTGGGGCTATTGACACGAGCTTTCGAACCAGATCAATTCGCGGCTGATTTGGAAAACAATATGTCGTAAGCAACGGCTTTGAAGCCTGATTAACAATGGCTTTTACGATTTCAGGATGGCCGTGACCTGCATTTGTGATCAAAACGCCCGAGGAGAAATCGAGCCATTTATTGCCTGCGGCATCGAATACATTGATGCCCTGAGCATGGTCCCAGATAATCGGAAGCTGACCTCGCATACTGCGGGCTTCGAATTCACGAAGCTGTTTTATTTGCTCTATTGTTTTGTCATTCGGGATTTTGCCCGATATTTTTCTGTATTGAGTTTCAATTGTTTCAACTGATACCGATTCAAGTGGAAATTCCTTTGCCATTTTTTGTAAATACCTTTCTGTTATTTTCTAAGCTGTACGCCGGCATTTTCGCCGTAAATAATTTCAACTTCTTTGCCGCTGTTTAAAATCGAAAGCCTGCCTGCTTCCATAACCAGCTCGTTATAACTGCTATTTGCGGGTGTTGCCATTACACCCTGCTTATCAAATTCTTTCAACAAGTTTTGACGCTGTTTCAAGTCAACTCTCGTGCATTTGTTAATATTTTTAATTATGAACTCAATCGAACGATAGCCATAACCAACAGGAGTCAAACCGCGGTCACCGAGATTGATATATTTGAAATAATCAGGGCTTGGTTCTGAATAATATTTGCCGTCTCTTTTCTCTACATAGCAATACTCAAGCCCGCGATACTGGTCATTGTGAACAAGCATACCGCTTCTATTTTTACCCGCGCAATACATTCTCAATCCCTGGAAATTTCCGCCTGGGCCGTCGTCGGGATAACCCATAATATCTGTAACGTGCAGACAAGCACCATTTTCCCATATAACTCTGCCATCTGTCCAAAGGTAACCTTCTTTTCCATTTGGATATTTATCTTTTATTCCATAAACTGAAACCGATTTCGGCAGCAGCCCAGTTATAAAATGAACCTGGTCGATATAATGGCAGCCGACATAAGTGAACATATCGGAATTTTCGCAAGTGCACCAATTCTGAAAATTCGAATGCCTGTAATAATACGGTTCGTTCATTTCTGCATGTCCGATTTTGAACTCGCCGAACAAACCTTCACGATATTGTTGGCGTGCGATAAGAGCCCTATCATCAAGTCTTTTATGATATTCCACCCCAATAACAAGACCTTTTTCAAAAGCCTCTTTTTCAATTTCGAGAGCCTGTGTATATTTCAGCACGAGGGGTTTTACACACATTATGTGCTGATCGTTGGCTATAGCTTCCTTAATAACCATATAATGAAGCTGATCAGGCATGGCAACAACGACAATATTGTGCTTCGGCAACTGTGCAATGGCTTTTTTGAAAAGATCGGGCTGATTTACACTTGCATCACTATCAAGCGAAGGAATTGCTCTGAAACTTTGGCCGGGAAATGCTTTCTTCAATGTCTCATCTTGCGCAAGAGCCTTCAGCGGAGCACTATTCAATGCACAAATACTAATATCTCCGATTACCCCAAGACGCTGTAAATGATAAAGCGAAGGAAGTATCTGTACCTGCGTAATCATACCTCCGCCAACAACTAAAACCTGTGGTTTACTCATAAAAATTTCCCTTTCATTTAAGGCAGCGTACCTAAAGCTTCTGTTGCTTCCAGAACTCTTCCAACCGCGATGTCCATAGCAGCCTGACGCATTGTTAATTGCTTTTTCTGTGAATATTCAAAAACCTGTTCAAACCTTGCGTTCATTCTTTCGCTTAGTCTTTTATTTACCTGATCCAGTGTCATCTGCTCGCGCTGGGTTTCCTGTGTGTACTCCAGATAAGATACAAACACACCGCCGGCGTTACAGAGAATGTCAGGAATAACAAAAACATTTTTCCCGGCTAAAACTTCATCAGCATCAGGAGTCGTAGGCGAATTCGCACCTTCAGCAATAATCCTGGCTTTTATCTTCGGAGCAATCTCTCCTGTGATTACCGATTGAGTTGCAGCGGGGATAAGGATATCGCAATCGCAAGTCAGAACACCTTCATTGCTGCATTGTTTCGCGGCAGGATAGCTGAATATCGGGCCGCATTCTTTTGCGAACTTCATTAATTTCTCTACATCGATGCCGTTACTATCGATTATTCCGCCTGTGATATCCGCAATGGCAGTTATTTTTGCTCCGAAGCCGTGAAGTTCTGCCGCGGCAACTGAACCTACATTTCCGAATCCCTGAACTGCGATTCGAGCTTTTTTAATATCAATACCAAGTTTTTTACAAGCCGCAAGAACTGTATAAGCAACTCCTCTGCCCGTTGCTTCCTTTCGTCCAACGATACCGCCGAGGATTACTGGTTTGCCGGTAACATAACAACCATTAGTTATAGATTGGCCATGCGAATAAGCAAGGCAATCTCGTATATGTCCCATATCGGCTTCATTAGTACCCATATCAGGGGCGGGAACATAAATTTCCGGCCCAATGTGCCTCATCGCACCTCGTGTGAATGAACGAATGACAATTTCTTTATCATTAACACTCATACTTAACGGGTCAATCTGAATCCCGCTCTTGCCGCCGCCAAAAGGCACACCAATAAGAGAAGTTTTCCATGTCATCTCCATCGAAAGACCTTGTATGTCTTCCATGCTGACTGTTTTGGACATTCTGATCCCACCTTTTGCAGGTCCGAGTGAATCACGATGCTTAACAATGAAGGCCTTTACCTGTACATGCCTGCCATCACTTAAAGTCGGATTTAATGTCAGTTCAATTTTTTCTTTGGGTTCCAAAAGCCTGCTAAGCATCTGGTCAGAAATTTTTAACCTCAAACCCGTTTGTTCCAGATTCAACTGTGCAGTTTGTAAAATTCCACATACTTTTTCCATAAGACACCTTAATCAAAATTTGTAGGATTTAACTATTTCTTCCAGGTGCTGCTCTAGTAGCTTACCGCCCTGTTTTGCATTTTTATCTCGAATTGCATTAAAAATCTTTCTATGATAATTTAACGCTTTTTCTTCCTCACCTTCATGAATACTGCTGTACACTTGTGAATATTTTAAATAATCAGAAATCGCTTCAAAAGCGGTTACGAGCACAAGATTTTTGCTCATTGCAACAATCATTTGATGAAAATTCATATCATATTGAAGAAATTCAGGCAAATCATCTACCGTATTTTCCATTTTGACAATAGTATTTCCCAAAACCTTTATATCTTCTTTTGTCCCTTTTTTACATGCAAGTTCAATTGATGGTATTTCAATTATTTTTCTTGCATTAATAATATCCTCAAGACTTACATCCTTGAAATTTGGCGGCAATACTTTTTGCGGAAGTTTTTTCTCGGAATATTTCTTAATGTAAATACCGCTTCTGGGAACGATCTTAATTACTCCCAAACTCTGCAGATCTGCCAGACCCTGCCTTAACGTTCCCCTGCTGACACCGAGCTTTTCACAGAGCATCCTCTCGGCCGGAAGTTTCTGCCCCTGTTTAAATTGACCTGTCGAAACAAGCAAGATTACTTTGCGGACTACTTTTATCCCAAGAAGATCTTTATCCATATCATTTTCCAATCTGGTATATTTATTGTACCAGATAAACATATCTAATGTCAAGGTAAAATAAATATTATTTGCATATATTTAAAATATCTGGTATAATTAATGAACCAGAATAAAGGAATACAGATGAAACTTATCGACCTGCAGGTAAATGGATATATGGGAGTGGATTTTTCAAGTCCACATCTAACTGAAAGCGATTTTTCGAATGCTTGTTTAAAAATGGTAAAACATGGCGTAACCGCCTTTCTACCTACTATTGTCACAAGTTCAGAAAAGTTATATGAGAGAAATCTACAGTTAATCGCAAAAGCAGCTGAAAAATCGGAACTAAAAAAGCACATCCTCGGCATCCATGCTGAAGGTCCGTTCATTTCCTGTAAGCCCGGAGCAGTCGGCGCGCATAATCCAAAATTTACCAAAAAACCGGATATCGAATTTTTGAAGAAAATGCAGGATTGGGCTCAAGGAAAAATCAAAATTTTAACTTTAGCAGCCGAACTGCCAAATGCGGAAAAGTTATGCAAATATGCCTGCAAAAACAATATCAGTGTTTTCCTGGGACATCAGAGTGCCGAATTAAGCGATCTTGATAAGCTTGCGGATGCGGGAGCTAAAGCCATAACCCATTTAGGCAACGGAATGCCGAATATGGTTAATCGCCATAATAATATTCTTCAATATGCCCTAGCATGTGATAAGCTTTCTGCGACAATTATAACCGATGGTCATCATCTGCCCGCGCATCTGATAAAAACCATAATAAAAGCAAAAGGTATAGATAAGATAGCTATAATCAGTGATGCCTCGCCAATCGCCGGAATGCCGCCGGGCAAATATAATATACTTGGCAACAATGCCGTGCTTGAAAAGAATGGTTTGCTGCATAATCCGAAGAAAGAATGCCTTGTTGGCTCATCCGCAACTTTAGTCGAATGTGTGAAATTTCTTCAATCTATTTCTTTGCTTACAAAACAGCAGATTATAAGAGTCGTACACGACAATCCAATGATTTTGATTAGTTAATGCTCAATAAATAATTTCTAGATTTGAAATTAATTTCTCACTTCTCTAAGCAAAAATTAATATATAATTTGCAATAGTTGCTAATCAGAAAGAATAATTCGCTTTGTACCTATTTTTTCTTTGAGAATTGCGTTCTCTGTTTTCAAATATTCAATCGCATCCTGCTGATGCTGATTTATCCAGCCGGCAAGCATAACTAATAACATTGTCATTGGACGAGTTTTCATAAAAGCCTTAACATAAAATATGCAGTTAAAAATTAAGCAGCTTTTTTATAACTTCTTAAAAGTCCGCCAAGAAAGTCCTTACAAATAATATTGCCTGCATTTAAGTTTGGCAGGAAACTGCCCTGCCGTTTATTTACATCATACTGGGATGGAATTTTGTTTTCAATTCCCTGATGTGGCCTGTGTTCATTGAAGTACGAAGTATAACAATCAATCACGTGCTGCATTCTATTCAAACCAAAGACAAGTAAATGATTTAAACATTCCTTTTTGCAGCTAAGAACATAGCGTTCTGCATAAGCATTTGCGTTAGGTGCACCAAAAGGTGTTTTAATAGTTTCGACACCCGATGTTTTCAAAAGCATATTCATTCCTTCAGGATACAACATATCATTGTCACGAAGAAAGAAGCGAGGTTTAACACACTGCTCTTCACAACCCCACAGAACATGACGCGTTTGCTGTTGAAGCCATTGGTTAGTCGGAGAAAAAGTAGCTCTTGCTAATAGAACTTTTCGTGTTTGTAAATGCATAACGAAAAATACATATACAGTTGTCAAACCTTTGAACGTCCAGACTTCTTTTTGAAACATATCTGCACATAAAAACACTGCTGCATGCCGAGACAAAAATTCCCGCCAGCTCAATCCTTTTCTTTCAGGTGATGGAGGAAGTCCGTTTCTTCTTAATATATTAGCAACGCTGCTTTTAGAAATTTTAATATCGAGCTTTTCCAACTCACCTTGAATCCGTTCATAACCCCACTCATTTTCACGGGCCATTTTACAGACAAGCTGCTCGATATCGAAAGCTATTTTGGGTCTGCCGGGATTGTTTTTTCTTCGATCTGAAAAATCCCACTTTTCATTTTCAAGTTTTCGCTGCCATGCCAGAATTGTTTTAGGGCTAACAATACTAACAACTTGCGCCATCAAATCTTTGCCCATTGCCATGGCAGCTTCAACCAAAGTTCTTCGTTCGTCATCGGTAAAAC
>JBDKUM010000296.1:0-7408 GCA_039679715.1 Phycisphaerales bacterium | reverse complement strand
AAAGCGGGAAAAGTAAAATATAGAGATTTGCCCTATCAGGCAGATACAGTAAAACAGGTTAAGAAAATTGCTGGAGAAATTAAAGGCTGCGAGAATTTCGTGGTTCTTGGCATCGGCGGCTCCGCATTGGGCAATATCGCTTTGCAGACATCTCTGAATTCATACATGTACAATCTTGACGATAAACAGAGAAAAGGGCCGCGTCTTTTTGTATTTGATAATGTTGACCCCGTGCAATTCAAATCATTTCTCGATTGGGTTGAAGACAAACTCGATAAAACAGTTTTCAATGTAATAAGCAAGTCCGGCAGAACCGCTGAAACAGCTTCTCAATTTATGACAATCTGCGACATGATTGAAAAGAAGCTTGGAAAAAATAAATTAAAAGATCAGGTTGTCGCGACAACAGATTTAAAGCAGGGCACTCTCCGAAGAATTACAGATGAATATGGTTTCAGAAATCTTGAAGTGCCCGATGGCGTGGGCGGACGATTCAGCGTTCTTAGCGCTGTTGGTTTGCTTAGCGCAGCCGTTTGCGGAATAGATATCGATGCACTGCTCTCCGGTGCCGCTGATATGGATAAAAAAGTAAGCATCGGAAAATTTTATGAAAACCCGGCAGCTATAAATGCCGCTATTAATTGGCATTATTACACCCGCGGCAAAAAAATATCAGTTATGATGCCTTACAGTTATGGTTTAAAAGATTTAGCAGACTGGTACAGGCAGTTATGGGCTGAAAGTCTTGGCAAAGCAAAGGATAACAATGGTAATGAAGTTTTCGTAGGCCCCACACCTGTAAAAGCTCTCGGCGCAACAGACCAGCACAGCCAGGTTCAGCTTTATCGTGAAGGCCCGAATGATAAATTGTTCACATTCCTTTATGTCAAAAATTTCGCAAAAGATATTAGCATCGGCAATGCACCGAAAGTCGCACCGGAATTGGGTATTCTTTCAGGCCAGAAAATGAGCAAGCTTATCAACTGCGAAAAAATTGGTACAGAATACGCTTTGATAGTCAATAAACGGCCATGCCTTACAGTTGCTTTCGATGAAGTAACGCCTTATACTATTGGCCAGTTCATATATCTCTTTGAAGCGACAACTTCAATTGCCGGTATGCTGCTCAATATCAATACTTATGACCAGCCCGCCGTTGAACTTGGAAAAGACGCGACACTTGCATTAATGGGCAGCAGTGATTATGCTCAATTAGCTGAAAAAATAAAACCTTTCGCTCAAATGGACAGCCGTTTCATTATATAAAGGACATAATATGAGGTTTGCAGTAATAATGGCCGGAGGAACAGGCAAGAGACTTTGGCCTTTGAGCAGGGAGAACAGGCCTAAGCAGGTTCTTAAACTCATTGATGGCGATACTCTTTTGCGAAGGTGTTTTCAAAGAATTACCAGCTTATTCGATCATCGCAATATTATCGTGCTGACAAACAAAGGCTATTCAGACCTTGTGCGAGATAATCTTCCCGAAATCCCTTATGATAATGTTATAGCAGAACCCGAAGTCCGCGATACCGCAGGTGCCATCGGCCTTGCAGCTGCTGTTCTGGTAAGATTTGATCCTGACGCGACAATGGCTGTTGTTACCGCCGACCAGGTAATAAAACCGACAGATGTTTTTAATCGTGCGCTTGAAGACGGCATGAATTTTGTCGAGAAAAATCCGGACGCATTAATTACATTCGGAATTCAGCCTTCATTTCCAAGTACACAATTAGGTTACATAAAATTAGGCAAGCAGCAGAAATGTCCTAATTGCGAAAATGATATACACGTTGTCGAAGCATTCAAAGAAAAACCTGATGCGCATACCGCCAAAGAATATCTTTCGACAGGGCAGTATTGCTGGAATTCAGGTCTTTTTGTCTGGAAGGCCAAACGTATACTTGAGCTGATTTATGAAAATATCCCGCAGGCTAAACAGCCGCTGCAAACTATTCAGGCTGCGTGGGGCGGCCCTAACCAGGAAGATATACTTGCTGAATCTTTTGTAAAATTGCCGAAAATCAGTATTGATTTTGCGATTATGGAAAAAGCGCCGAAAGTTCACGCTATTAAATTAAAATCCCAGTGGCTCGATATGGGTTCATTCTCTGCGCTTGCTGATATTATCGATTCTGATAAAAATGGGAATATAGTTGTGGCTGGGCAAAGTGAAGTTCTCGAATGCAAAAACAGCATAATCGTTACTGAAGATAAAAATCACTTGATAGCCGCTATTGGTTTGAAAAACATGGTTGTAGTACACAGCCCTGATGCTACTTTTGTTTGTCCGATTGAGGAAACTGACAAATTAAAGGAATTGCTTAATAAAATCAGGGAACAAGGCATGGAAAGATATCTGTAAACCTGGACAGTGCCAATGAGATTTCTATGTGTTGACTTGGGAGATAAACGGACCGGCCTTGCAATATGCGATGGCGATGAAATTCTCGCAAGCCCATTGAAAGTCATCGAAGGTCAAAAAAATTTACATGATGAAATTTTAAAAACCGCTAAAGAACATCAGGTAGAGGGATTTGTTTTTGGTTTGCCGTTGAATATGGACGGCACAGAAAACGATAGAACCGCAATAACACGAAAATTCGCCCAAGACATAAAAATCAGAACTAACCTTCCTCTTTTTTTTCAGGATGAACGTCTTTCGACTTTTTCTGCCGGAAATAAACTTTCGCAAACCGGTTTGACTCATAAAAAAAAGAAAAACAGGATAGATGCAATTGCAGCAGCGGAAATTTTAAGGAATTTCCTTGAGAAAAGGAAAACTAAAGAACCTGAAATTTAGCCCTGAACTTTAGCAATTATGTCATCTGGAATATCGAAGTTCCCATACACATTTTGTATATCGTCGTTTTCTTCCAATTCATCTATTAAAGCAAGAATTTTGCGAGCAGCGGTTTCATCTGAGATAGGAATTGAATTTTGCGGAATCATCGATATTTCAGAAACCTGCATTGGAATTTTTTTATCTTCAAGTTCCTTTTTCAGACCCTCATAAGCTGTTTGCTCGCAGGTTATTTCATAAACTTCGCCCGTATTCTGGAAGTCTTCGGCGCCGGCTCCTAAAACGATTTCCATCAAAGTATCTTCATTTGCGTCTTTTGTTAGGACGGTAATCAATCCCTTTTTCGTAAACATATAACTTACGCATCCGGTTGAGCCAAGTGAACCGCCGTGATGATCGAAAATTTTTCTGATTTCAGGCCCTGTTCTCTGCCGATTATCTGTCAAAGCTTCAGCCATGATAGCGACTCCGCCATGAGCATAGCCTTCATACAAAACAGAAACGAATGAGATAGCTTCGCCGCCGCCTGCACCTTTTTTGACAGCCTTTTCGATAGTATCTTTAGGCATGTTTGCCTGTTTGGCTTTATCGATTGCATAACGTAATGCAAGATTCTGCGACGGGTCTGGGCCGCCGTTCTTGGCAGCAACTATAATAATACGTGCAATCTTGCTCCATACTTTGCCGCGTTTCGCGTCGTTGGCAGCTTTTTTATGTTTAATTCCAGCCCAATGTGAATGTCCTGACATAAATAAAACCTTTATAAAAAATTTCTTTTCGCTTTTAAGCTTTGGTTTTCTGGACGTTTTTACGGTAAACGCCTGACGAAACAAGCCGCGTAACCGCAACCGAAAACGAATTTAATGTATGACTTTATTTAATGGATAAGTAATTATTCCCGAAGCACCTGCTCTTTTTAGCTTCGGCACTATATTTCGCTCTGTTATCGTATCTACAACAACTTCAACAGCCACATATTTATCATTTGCGAGCGTTGAAACTGTCGGGCTTTTTTCAGCAGGAAGAATATTTAAAACCGCCTCGAGTTTATTTTTCTCAACGTTCATCTTCAAACCAACTGTTGTTTTCGCATCGATTGCTGCATTAAGCAGGATAGAAATATTCTCAATTTTTTCACGTTTGAATTTATCTTTCCATGCTTCTTTATTCGCGATGAATTTAGTTCTTGATGTCAGCAGGGTATCGACGATTCGCAGGTTGTTGGCCTTAAGGCTTGAACCGGTTTCAGTAAGTTCTACGATTGCGTCGACAAGTCTTGCTTTAACTTCAGTCGCTCCCCAACTGAATTCGACTTTCGCTTTAATACCTTTTTTCTTGATGTATTCTTTGGTAACGCCCAGTAATTCTGTCGCAATAATACCGTCCTGGAGATCTTCTGCTTTCTTTACTTTCGATTCGTTCGGAACTGCAAGAACCCATCTTGCAGGATTCGATGTCGCTTTGCTGTAAAGCAATTCGCATACTTCATGCACTGAAGATTTATTTTCGAGAATCCAGTCGTAACCTGTAAAACCCGCGTCTAGAACGCCGTCTTCGACATACCTGCTCATTTCCTGTGCTCTAAGCATTATAAGGCTTATCTGCTCATCGTTTATTCTTGGAAAATAGCTTCTCTCATAACCTGTTATGCTGAAACCTGCTTTTTCAAAAAGTTCAAAAGTAGCTTTTTCAAGGCTTCCTTTCGGAATGCCCAGTTTAAGAATCTGTTCTGACATTTTTACTCCTGTTATGCTTTGGGTTTGGCTGTTTTTTCTTTTTTATCTTCATTTAAAATTTGTGCCGCTTTTGGGGATGCCAATTCGCTGTCATGGCGAATTAACGAATAAAAGGTATATGCTTCCGAAGCAGAAACCTGTTTTTCAATAAACGCGTTTATTTGAGCGTTATCCCACTCTTTATCTACAAGATCATAGGCTTTAAAATATTCTATCATTTTGTCTGTAATCGGAACAGCATGACCGTTCAGGAATGTCAGATAAACAAAATTCTTAACGAAATCCGTTACGCCGGTCATTTTTTCGAGTACTTCCTTAATACCTTTTTTGCCGGTGCCGACAATATTTTCCGTAATAAGGCTGTCATATTTCTGAAAAATAGCATTAAGCATTGCGATAACTTTAACCGCTGCTTTGTCCGCAGAGCTCATATCATTTCCTATAACTTCGACGATTTCCTCAACTCTGGCAACGCGTAAGTCATTAAAATCCACGAAGTGAGCCTGGATTTTTCTCAATGCCGTTTTCGCCGCCGACTCCGAACAATCCTGGCAGAGTGAGGCGAAGACCATTGATTCAATCAAATCTTCATGTGTTATTTTTTTGGGTTTTTCTGCGCCTTTTTTCAGGGCAGCGTACAATTTTTTAATTCTTTGCGCATACTGCGGCGGTTTTTTCATTGCTCTTCATCCGAATCCGAATCAGAATCTTTTTCCGTTTTAAACTCTTTGGAGACTTCATCGATAAGTCTCATGGTTTCCATGGTTTTTTTCAGTCGTTCATCTAAATGAAAATAAAGATGAGGACAGTATCTTGATTCTATATAATCGCCGAGCAAAGCCTGGATTCTTCCGGCAGCATGAGTAATAGCCGTATAAGACATTCTCTGCTTTGCTTCGTTTGGACCCATGATGCTGATAAAAACTTCAGCACTCTTCATATCAGGTTCGGTTCTTACTTCCGTAATGCTGATAAAACCTTCAATCCGCGGATCCTGCAGGTGATTATTGATTATATCGCTAACCGCTTCTTTAACAACACGGTTCATTCTTTCTTGTCTTCTGCTTGGCATAATTTTAAAAACTCAAAACTAAAAACTAAGAACTCAAAAGGCTTTGTAGATGCTCAAGAAAATGGGGACTGACTCAATTAGACGCGGTCTTTAGCGGCTAATTGTGCCTATACCCATTTTCATTTTAGTATGTTTTCTACAGAGCAAACTCAACACTCAACACTCAACACTAAAAACTTATAATGTCCTTTGAACCTTAACTATTTCATAGACCTCGAAGATGTCGCCGTTCTTAACATCGTCAAAGCCGGCTATCTTTATGCCGCATTCCAATCCGGTTCCAACCTTTTTGGCATCATCCTTGAAGTGCTTAAGTGATTCAATCTGACAGTTATCCCGCAGAATTACACCATCACGAATAAGTCGAAGTTTCGCGTTTCTTTGAACTTCACCTTGTTCGACATAACAGCCCGCAATAGTACCGACATTTGGTATTTTGAAAGTATCACGAACAACCGCTTTGCCCAGACTGTTAACTTTTTCTTCAGGCTCAAGCAGACCGGACATAGCTTTCTTGAGGTCATCGGTAATTTTATAAATAATACTGTATAAACGAACGTCAACGCCTTTAGACTCGGCAATTTTCGAAGCCTTGTCGTCCGGCACGACATTAAATCCAATCACAATAGCGTTTGAAGCTTCCGCCAGAACAACATCGCCTTCCGTAATAGCACCTACAGCGGCGTGCAGAATCTTTATCCCAACTTCACTGGTGCCCAGTTCGGATAAGTATTTCGATAACACGTCAACAGAACCCTGAACATCGGCACGAATGATAATATTAACTTCTTTTGTCTTGCCTGCTTCAATCTGGCTGAAGAGGTTTTCCATAGTAACAAGCGAACGGGTCGAAAGGGCGGCTTTGCGAGACAAATTCTTTTTCTCTTCGGCTGCCATCTTAGCCCTGTTAATATCGCTTAAAACATAAAACCGGTCGCCGGCCTGCGGCACTACATTCAAACCTGAAATTTCTACAGGCGCAGCGCTAATTGCTGAATTGATTGATCTTCCGCCGCTGTCTCGGAGAGTTCTGATTCTGCCGTAACTTGTACCCGCAAGAATAATATCGCCTTTTTTAAGCTGACCTTCTTCGATAAGCAGTGTTGCCATTGGGCCTTTTGTAGGATTCAATTTCGCCTCGACAACCCAGCCTGTAGCAGGCAGAGTCGGATCTGCCTTAAGGTCCAGCAATTCTGCCGCATAATCCAAATGTTCTAGCAACTCTTCAATACCAATACCTTTAGTTGCGCTTGTTTTTACAACATCTGTACTTCCGCCCCATTCGGTAGGTGCCAATTCATGTTCGGCAAGCTGACCATAAAGGCGGTTTGTATCGATACCGGGCAAATCAATTTTATTCAATGCGACAATAATATGAACGCCCGCTGCTTTGGCGTGATTGATAGCTTCTTTTGTTTGAGGCATAATTCCATCATCTGCCGCGACAACAAGAACCGCTATATCCGTCATATTTGCACCGCGTGCACGCATCGCGGTAAAAGCCTCATGGCCCGGAGTATCGAGGAACGTAACACGTTTCTGATTATTTTTATCGCCGAATGTCGCCTGGTATGCGCCCATGTGCTGGGTAATACCGCCGGCTTCTCCTGCCGCAACCTGGGCTGATCGGATTTTGTCAAGAAGACTTGTCTTGCCGTGGTCGACATGTCCGAGCATCGTAACTATTGCGTTGCGTTTCTGAAGATTCTTTCTTTCTCTTTTATCAAATTCTTCTTTGATTTGCTGTTCGATTGTCAGTTTTGGCTGAATAATTAATTCAGTTCCTAAATCCAATGA
>JBDKUM010000295.1:0-7835 GCA_039679715.1 Phycisphaerales bacterium | reverse complement strand
CTCTTTCTGAAGATGAGGATATGCCTGTACCCGGAATGGTGCATCGCTATCGCGATAGAGTACTGGTTATTGCGACAACGATGTGTTCGATGTATTGCAGGCACTGCACACGCAAAAGAATAGCAGGTTCACGAGAAAGTTCAATTTCGCCGCAGAGAATTCGCCAGGTTTGTGAATATCTCAATGCACATCCTGAAGTAAGCGATGTTATCGTATCAGGCGGCGACCCGCTTACGATGAGCGATGACTCTATTGAGATGGTATTATCAGCTTTGCGCAGCGTACCTACGGTTCAAGTAATTAGAATCGGAACGCGAGTGCCGGTGGTATTGCCGATGAGAGTTACCGATAAGCTGGTCAACATGCTAAAGAAATATCATCCATTATGGATCAATACGCATTTTAACCATCCCAATGAAATCACGCCGCAGTCTAAAGAAGCCTGTGCGAAACTTGCTGATGCGGGTATTCCGCTTGGTAACCAGACGGTATTGCTTGCGGGTGTTAACGATGATGCAAGGATTATCGAAAAGCTTTGCCGGGGTTTGATTGCGATGCGCGTTCGGCCTTATTACCTTTACCAGTGTGACCTTGTTCGAGGCGTTGAACATTTCCGAACATCAGTCCGCAAAGGTATAGAAATTATGGACTATCTGCGCGGCAGAGTTAGCGGCATTGCTATTCCGACTTTCGTTGTAGATGCTCCTTACGGCGGAGGCAAGATTCCGATTTTGCCAAACTATATAGTCTCGATGAGTCCATCGCATACGGTTCTTCGCAATTATCAGGGATTGCTTGTCAATTATCCTGAACCATGTATTCAACAGATCCCGGCAAGACCTGAAGCTGCAACTCAAGCCGGCGTATGGGAATTGGCAAGCGGCAGATCCAATTTTGTATCGCTTGCTAAAAACCACCGCATCAAACGGCACATTAAAGCCGGTGATAACAAAACAACCTATCTGTTCGAGCCATAAATAATATGAAGGCAAAAAAACTGGTAGGTTTCGTTTATGATTTACGCAAGGATTACCTGGCTGAAGGATACTCCGAGCAGGATGTCGCTGAATTCGATTCTGAAAGCACAATCGAAGCTATACATAAAACCATTGAATCGCTGGGCTATAATGTTGAGCGGATAGGTAATGGTAAGTCCTTATGCAAAATGCTAAATGCGAGCAAGCGGTGGGATATGGTTTTCAATATCGCTGAAAGTATCGGCGGAAGATGCAGAGAAGCTTACGTACCGGCGATTCTTGAATTGTACCAGATTCCTTATACTTTTTCAGACCCTCTTGTTTGCACGACAACTCTCGATAAAGCTATTGCCAAGCAGCTTGTATCGCAAGCCAAACTTTCGACGGCTGCTTATGCTGTTATTGAAAACGAAAACAATTTAGAGAATATCAAATTAAAATACCCGCTGTTTGCAAAACCTTTGGCTGAAGGTACGGGCAAAGGAATTGACGGCAATTCGCATATCGCTAATTCGCAGCAACTGCAAAAAATATGCTCTGAACTCATAAAAGAATATCGCCAGCCTGTACTTGTGGAAGAATATTTACCGGGGCGTGAATTTACCACCGCGATTCTCGGAAGCGGCAGTGATGCTTACGTTCTGGGGACGATGGAAATCGAATTGACAAACAAAAATGAGCCTGCGATTTATTCGTATCTGAACAAGGAAGAGTGCGAATCTCGCATTTTCTATCATGCGGTTACAGATAACTCTAAGTTGAAAGAACATGTTGAAAAATTGGCTTTGGATTGTTATAAGGTTTTGCAGTGCCGCGATGCCGGGCGAGTTGACATACGCTGCGATAAAGCCGGAAAGCCTGTTTTTATGGAAGTAAACCCCTTGCCCGGTTTGCACCCTGCTCATTCGGATTTGCCCATGATTGCAACACAGGAAGGAATGAGTTATCAAAAACTGATCGGCACTATTCTGGATAATGCCTTTAAAAGAAATAAAAAATAATTTTGCGTGCCCTGTGTTTGAAAAAGTTTTGATCCTGCATAATACCTTCGGCCCTGCGAATGACCCATTATATGAAAGCAGAGCGGGCGTTTTGGAGCAGGTGAAGATGGTCGAGCAATCGTGTGATAAGCTTGGCATTAAGAGCACAACGCTGACTATTGAAAATTTAAATCATTTAATGAAAGTACTCGAGAGCAGAAAAGAAAAAATTATTTTCAACTTAATTGAGGAATTCGTGGGCAACATCGAGCATGCACCATTTGTACCGGTAATCTGCCAGGCTTTCGGCAAAGCATGCACGGGCAGTAAGACATCGGTGCTTGTAACAGCTCAAAATAAATTCCAAACCAAAGCATTGCTTAGTGCACATGGTATTTCCTGCCCGACGGGAATTGTTTTGCAGCCTGCTGAAAAATTCAATCCAAATCTTCTTAAAAAAGGAAAATATATAATCAAACCCGCCCTTTCTGACGCCAGTGAAGGCATAACAGCGGATTGCGTTGTTTCAATGCCCACAGAACGAGAAAAAGCGAAAGCTATCATCCGGCAATTACAGCAAAGATTCAATCAGCCGATAATGATAGAGCAATACATTGCGGGACGTGAATTGAATGTTTCAGTGCTCCAGCGGAATGGTAAAGTTGATGTTCTGCCGATTGCGGAAATAGATTTTTCTGCTTTTCCTAAAGAGCTACCAAGAATTGTCGACTACAGCGCGAAATGGGAAAAGGAGTCATTTGCGTACAACAATACGCCAAGGAAAATACCTGCGGATCTGGATTTTAATTTGAGCAATGAAATTGAAAAGCTTGCGATTTCAGCCTGGCATGCTTTGGGTTGTCAGGATTATATCCGTGTTGATTTTAGGCTTGATGAAGAGAATAAGCCGTATGTTATTGAAATTAATCCAAATCCTGATATTTCAGCGGACGCGGGGTTTGCCGCGGCTTTAGAAGCAGGCGGTATCAATTACGAACTATTCGTTTTCGCAATTATCGAAAACGCATCCAAACGTCTTGTAGGGGCGAACCCGTGTGTTCGCCCTTGTGGACAGACACATAGGTCTGCCCCTATATAATTAACAAATTGGTGATTTATGAAAATTAATATACGCAAAGCGATTGCCGCAGATATGTTGCCAATTATGGATATTATTGTACGAACGGATTTTTTCCGGCCGGTGGAAATTGACATAGCGAAAGAAGTTTTTGAAGATGCGGTGCTGCAAAAGCCCGGCTGCACATACCAATCTTATGTTGCGGTAAAAAATGCAAAGCCTGTCGGTTGGGTGTGTTTTGGGGCTACACCTTGCACAGTTGGGACGTTCGATATCTATTGGATTGCAATCGACCCGGATTGCCAGAAACAGCACATTGGCTCGCAATTATTGGCTTTCGCTGAAAAGCAAATTGCAGAGCAAAAAGGCAGATTATCTGTAATTGAGACCTCAGGCTCGGAAAAATATAAAGCCACGCAGCAATTTTACATAAAAAATGGATACAGCCAAAAAGCCAATATTGATGATTTTTACGCCCCAGCCGACCCAAAGCTGATTTTTACAAAAATAATACGCTAATTTTTAATATTGACATTTTTTTCACTTTTATTAAGATTGTATGTTTTCGGGCGGTTAGCTCAGTTGGCTAGAGCGCCTGCCTTACAAGCAGGATGTCACAGGTTCAAGTCCTGTACTGCCCATTGTTGTAAGTTACGCTGAATTCGGAACTTTTGAATACCTGCCATGTGGCAGCGCGGTCGTAACTCTTATTAAAAAAGCAGTAGTACTACTCTTTTTGAAAGGAGCTAAACCGTGAAAAATGAGAAACCAAACACTAACATCCCCAAGTTACGTTATCACAAGGCCACAAAGCAGCATTATTGCGTTCTTAACGGCCGTGCCATCTATTTTGGCAACCCTGAAACCTGTGACACTCTGGCTGAATATCATAAGACCATCGCCGAATGGTTCGCCAATGGCAAACAGCCGAATACATCACCATCTGATGTTACGATTAATGAAATGCTTGCCCGCTTCTGGGTTCATGCCGAAGAGTACTACCGTGATGCCAACGGTAACCAGACTAAAGAGCTTGGCTGCTTCCGTCTTTCTCTTCGCCCCTTCTGTGAGTTGTATGGCCACACAAAAGCAGTGGAATTTGGACCTCGCAGTCTCAAGACCGTTCGCCACAAAATGGTCGAGATGAACTGGTGCCGAAATACCATTAACAAATCCATCAGTCGCATCAAGCATGTTTTCAAATGGTCAGTTGCCGAAGAGATTATTCCAGGCTCCGTTTATCATACTTTGATGGCTGTTGCAGGATTGAAACTTGGCCGCAGCGATGCACGGGAATCCGAGCCGGTTAAACCGGTGTCGCAGGAATATGTCGATGCAATCGAGCCCTTTGTGAATCGGCAGGTATGGTCAATCATTCAATTACAGCTTCTAACGGCGGCAAGGCCAAGTGAGATATTAAACATGCGGCCATGTGACATAGACCGTAGCGCCAAAATATGGGTCTACTGCCCTGCTGACCATAAGACCGCTCATCATGGGTATAAACGCCAAATATATATTGGTCCCAAAGGACAGCATATATTACAGCCGTTTATAAATAACTTACGAAATCGTCAGCTTTTGCCTTAGTTCCTTTTAATATTCTGAATATTTCCCCGTTTACATCAGTACTATCCAAAGGTGGGCAGGCTTTTGGAAAGTGAGTTGGCCATTTCATCTTAATCTCCTAAGACATTCCTGTTTTGACATCCATAAGTATTAAAATATCTCCATGTTGAACCATCAATATAAACGTAAACACCTAAAAGTCAAGTGCAAATATCGTTTTATGAACAGAAATACACCTTGAAGTTTGCCGTCATACACGCCGTTCATGGCAATGGAAGAAATACTTTGATAGATCGAACTCGCAACTTTGATATTGTCCCAGAATCTTTCTTCCGCGACATCCTGGCGTATAAACTAGCCATGATTTTAAGCAGCCCCCGCAAGCAACACAGCTTATGATTCATAGGCATATATAACTGCTGGTCCATTCTGTAACATTGCCGGACATATCGCCAATGCAGTAACCGTTCTACCAAAAGTTCCCGCTATAAAAAAAATGTAGTTCGCGACCGAATGTCTTTAAAACGGCTACCGTTCCCGCAGCCAATGCGAAGAATTTCGCGCAGGGAGGACCCATTTCGATCCACGCTGCGACAGGTTGCTAGATGTTTTTTCGCCAATACACGCTCTGATGTTTCTAAACGTCGCAAACTGTGCGAACGTGGGCGTTCCTTTGCCCCTTTTTTAAACTGCCGTGGTCAATTGCTTTGCTATTGCGTTTGCCAATTCGGCAACCTTTACTGCGTCAATCCGCCATTGTATACAAGCACAGCTTGCGTATTCCTTTCTTTAGAACAGCACATCACTGCTTGTTTCTTGCTCACTGATATATTCTTTTCCCCATGGACGCATCCAGCCAACCAGGATTTCTGAGGATGTCAATTTTAATTTTGTTTGCGCTTCCTTCAATGACCACGCATGGACACTTCTTTTCAAACGCGCATCGCGAAAATTTTGCGTACAGATAATCGCGATATATTCATGACCTTTGCACATCTTTTTCCAGTTACCGACCACCTATCTTTTTTAATCCTTTCCTCAAAGCATTCTCTGAGAAACCCCGCTCTATCCCCTCAATCAGCATATCTTTCGATGGTATGGATACCCCACCATCAAGTTTGGATTTAATCCAGTCTGCGGCCTCATCGACCGCTTTTGCCTGACGAACGTTTTTCTTTTTACCAATCGCATCGTCAATATTGACCTGAACTGCATCCGACTGAAAAGCTATAGCCCCGTCCATAATCGTATATCTCAGCCCGTTCGGAGTTATTGAATAGTTTGCTTTTACTGGAAGAACGAGCCTTGCAGGATTATCTGAAAGAGACTCCTTATCAAGAATTACTGCCCAGACGCTGCGGCTCACCGCGGCAAAAGCACTTGAACCAATTACCCTGTCTTTTGCATCCAGGTCGATTTTTTTGTTGAAATGAGAAATGCCTATAATGGCGACGTTACATCGTTCGGCAAGTTCAACCAGCGGTGTTAGCGCCTGCCGCACCTCAGAATTTGAGTTATTATCAATGTTGCCAAGAAAACCGATAAGGCAATCAAAAAATATTGCCTGACAGTCCGGCATACCTTCCAGTGCCGAATCCAGCAGGTCAAGAGTTTTTGTAATATCGAAATATCCCTGTTTTCCATCTGACAAAATGATTGAATCATACGCAAAAATTTTAGTGCAATCTGCGCCGCACGCATCGAGGCGCGGGCGTATCGAATGTTCCAGGCTCTCCTCATCTGTAAAGTAAATAACACTGCCTTTGCCGTTTGGGTTTTGACAATCCGGCCAGTTATATCCCTGGCTGATTATAGCTGAAACAGCCATTGCAAAATACGATTTGCCTACACCGGATGGTCCGGCAATCATCGAGAACATCCCCCGTGGGAAGCGATTAGGCCAGAGCCATTGGATCTGTTTTGCTGTTACATCGGACATTGGTTTTAAAATCAGCTTTGCACACGGAGATCCGGATTTACTGCTTGTAGCTGTATCTGGATCGGCAGCGTTTGTGCTGTTTTTTACCCGTTTAATTTTTGGCAACTCAAAACTTGGACTATCGGACCTGGCCCAATGGACAAGAGAGGCAATCGTCAGGCCATTATCATTTTTGAAGGTCTGCCATTTTTTGAAACATTCACCTTCGCAATACTTTGCACTTTGCTTACTCCAACTATCCCATATCTCTGCATTGCACCCTGCAGACTTAAGCGCCATCCCAACTTCCAGCCATTGCTGATAATCATCTGCCCTTGAGGATTTAAGTGATTTTAGGCAATACTCAGCGGTCGCAATAGTATCGTGGCCGGATATCGACTGGACAGACACATTGGCAGTCTCGTTTTTTTGGGCAGCAATAGCCGTGTCAAGTTGATTTTCGAAGTCCTTTAAATCAAACATTAGGACCTCCGTCGATAATACATGCATCCAAGTAAGGTTTGCGTTTTGTGTTTTTAAACCCGGGCAATCTCATAATGCGTTCGGGATTTTTAATGGTTCTATCGCTATGCAGCGTTATAATAAGTTTCTGCTGTATTTGTTCCCATTTTTTAAGGTCTGTCAGTGGCTCAGACAGCCGCCAATATGCATGAAGACCATGGCCTGAATTTATAATTAAAGTTGGGTACGACAGACCTTTATCGGAAAGAAGCCAATAGAGAAACTCATTTCGTCCGCAACCTTCACCTGGATAAATACCATGAACATCCGAATCTTTGTCATCGAAATCACAAAATATAGTTCGGGCAAGAGTAACATTTTTATCACCCCGAAGGTTAAAACCTTTTCTCGGATTTACACCGCAATAAACACCCCATCCCTGTTCATTCATTGAGGTCATTTCCTGCTGATGTTCCAGCAAATCCTTTGCCAAACACCATATTGAATGTGGCTGGCTTCCGCCAGGTACATTCTTTGGCCAAATGAACCTTATTTCGATAATATCATCTTCGGCGTAAATCAAATCGACATATGTTTTGAGATCATTCATATACCAAATTCCATTCTTAGCAAAAACACATTTTATTTACAGGTTGGCTGCTACTGAAAATCCGTGAGTTGCTGATTGGATTGGTTACTATCCTCGCATTTGTTTGTAATGATACGGCCTGTTGTCAGCGGCCGCTGGGCTTTGGCTAATTCATCAAAGAATTTATATAAAGCGGCTTCAGAAGTGACTATAGCTCTGCCGATGCATCTATGTTCGAGTATGATGCCGTTAATACCTTTCC
>JBDKUM010000294.1:0-3806 GCA_039679715.1 Phycisphaerales bacterium | reverse complement strand
CCCAAGTGCCGCAAGGGAGCTTTAAAACTGAGAAAAGGAATCAACGGCGCGTTTTGGGGCTGCACGAAATATCCGGCCTGCAGGGCAACCTATAACGATAATCAGGGAAAGCCGGCCATCCCCCCGCCGCCGGCGCAGCACTAAAAAGACTCACAAGTCTCTTGCAGGAGCTTGTGAGTCTTTTCTATGATATACAGTGTAATGTGATATAATGCCCCGACACAGGCGAGGGCAATCCAAATATTCAATACGGTATCAACTCGTGTGAAAAGCTTGAATCCTTCTTTTTATGCTGTATTTGAGAAAAGTGATATTTCCAATCAGAAGCTGATTGCCCTGATTGCCGTGATGCAAAGCGACAGCTTGTTTTTTGATTTTGTCCATGAGGTTTATTACGAAAAATTGCTTCTTGGCATGGATGAGTTGGCAGATAGCAATTTTGGCATTTTTTTTAAAGATAAGCAGCGGCAGAGTGAAAGAGTGGCAAAATGGACAGATGCTACGCTCAAAAACCTCCAAAAGGCTTACAAGGGCATTCTTGTAGAAGCCGGTTTAATTGAGCGGGGAACTGGTAAAAGAAAAATTTCAAGACCAATCATGGATAAATCCTTGGAAGAATGTCTGAAGGCTAACGACATGGAGATAACACTCCGTGCGCTGACGGGGGTGAGATGATGGCAAGCTTGGAAGAACGACTGGATACGGTCGAACGTATGATTAAAATGCCCAGTTTTCGGGAGAACAAAGGTCTGGGAAATGAAGTGGGCTATTATGTATTCCGATTATCCGGCCAATCAAGAAGTTGTCGTGCGGGAGCGCATTCAATATATGAAGGAAAAAAACAGCAAGGGCGCGGATGGATTTGAGCTTGTGGTGTTTGACCTTTACGATATAATTATTGATCTTTTGGAACAGGAAGGTTTCTTGAAACAATGCTTTCAGTTCGAAAAGAAAAAGGGCATGAAACGCATTGTCAAGGCGGTAGGCAATCTATTGCAAGTCAATGATGATGAGAGCCTGATTGTCAAGCACATTAAGGAGCATATTCCCCCCAATGCGGTAGCCTTTCTGACCGGTGTCGGAAAATGCTATCCGCTGCTTCGTTCCCATAAAGTACTCAATAATCTTCATCAGGCCATTGACCGTGTTCCGGTTGTCATGTTTTATCCGGGGAAATACAACGGCCAGGAGTTAGTTTTGTTTGGTGAGATTAAAGATGATAATTATTACAGAGCCTTTCGGCTTGTGGATTAAAGGAGCGGGTGACGATGATACTGAAGGAACTGTTTTCCAAAGAGATTGACCGTGATATAAAAGGCGTGATTAAAGTCGGCCAAGGCGATGACGAAAACATCCGCCAGGAGCTGGAAGAATATGTTGTCACCCGTGAACTGAAGAAACACTTTGCGGATTTTTTTGCCAGCTATAGAAAGGGAATTAACGGCTGCACCGATAAGATGGGGGTCTGGATTTCCGGTTTCTTTGGTAGCGGTAAATCTCACTTTTTGAAAATTATGTCCTACTTGCTGTCGAACAGAGAAGTAAACGGTAGGAAGGCTTTGGAGTATTTTACCGACGACAATAAAATTGCCGATACCAAGGTGCTTGCGGATATAAAACTGGCTGCCAGTATTGCGGATCAAACCGATGTGGTGTTGTTCAACATCGATTCTAAAAGCGAGATGACCGGCAAGCAGTCAAAGGATGCCATCGTCTCCGTTTTCTTGAAAGTGTTCAATGAAATGCAAGGCTTTTGCGGCTCCATACCCTTCCTGGCCGATTTGGAGCGTACTCTTGCCGAGACGGGGCGCTATGAGGAATTCAAAGAAAAATTTATTGCCGACTTCGGCAAACCATGGGAAACATCCCGCCACAAGTTCGATTTTATTCAAGATACCATTGTTGACGTTTTGGCTGACATGGACTTTATGAGTGAGGCGGCAGCCCGCAATTGGTGCGAGAAGGCGACAGAAAGTTATAACATCAGTATCGAAGCTTTCATTTCTATATTCTAAGCAGTTCTTTGCAACTCGTGCCGAATTAAATGCTGCCGATTTACGCATTGAGGAAGAAGTTAAACCGGTTATAGAGGAATATAATAAATTTTTCGGCGCTAAGGATAGGACGCAGAAGTTTTATGATCTGGAGATCGAGAACTTTACCAGGGAAAGTGTCGAAGTCGGTATTATGAGTGTGCTCTGCAGAATCCGCACAGCTTCCTTTGAGGAGGTGCTGCGGGTGGTTATGACAGAGGATGATTTTGAGGACAATAAATTCCTGGCCGAATTTACAAAGTATGAGTTGCTGTCTGCATTCTGGCGGCTTTGCGAGGAACAGTTCGGCTATACCGATGTGAAACCTACGTTGGAAAAACTGATGGTGACTATGTTCGCAACCTATACCGCCAGATATCTGAAAAGGGAAGTGCCTGTAAGCTGGCACGGCTTCGTGTCCTATAAGTCCGGCAATATTATTGCTTTCATGGACAATCTGATGAACAACATACTGTACCGTGAGCGGTATGACAAGATTTCCGCTATGATTGCTTCTAGCCTTAAAGTTGCCGTTGCGCTGGATAGTTACGAGCCGGAAGAGCTGCTTGATTGTGATACCTTTGCGGTGCTGGACGGTTTCTTTTTGCGGTGGATCACGGAGCGGTTGATGGGCGAGAACATCGGAGCAAAGCTGAACGGTCTGGATATACCGGCTGTTTGCGAGTATCGCAGCAAGAAGCATTTTGGCAGTAAGTTTAAGACGGAGTACCGGATGCTGGCCGATGCTTTTTACCTTATTGGCGCTGCTCATTATTTCTGCCCGGATGATCTGGAATTGATTATTAAGAAGTATCGGACGGATGATTGCTTGATTGATAGTCACTACCGGGAGTTTTACTATGATTATGACCGGCTTCCCGAGCCTGCAGGTTATGAAAAACTCAGGGATTTGGTTGAGAATATCTATACGAACGAGTATTTGGCAAAATTGCTGCCCAGGTGGAATGCGGCGTTTTCCTCTGATAGTGCCGCGGCGGGTTTGCCCCTGCAGCGCAATTTTTTCAGCCGTTATGTTCAAAGCAGCAAAGACAAGTGAGAAAGATATTGATCCGCAAAAGAGAATTTTTCGGTTGCAATTTACGTTTAAAAACAAGCAATATGATAAATCCAAGAAATATTATCTGGTGGCGTATGATAGGAAGAATGACTTGGAAGTCTTGCGGCATGATGTGGTGATGGATGTTGCTTTTGCCAATGATTTTGGGTTTAACCTGTAAGGTGGCGCAGCACTAAAAAGGCTCACAAGTCTCTTGCAGGAGCTTGTGAGTCTTTTTAGTATTGGGAGTCCATGCGTTATGAACTAAAAATCCCATAGCAGCGGTCAAGCGGCATCGCCCTGATCCGGGGATTAACCAACGCTCTGCCGCCATCGCTTAACCTCCGTTTATGGCTAATTCCCGGCTTAAGGCTCGAGCCATTGGATTCTTTTCTCAGTTCCAAGTTCCAAGTTCCAAGTCCCTAGTGCCATGCGCCATGCGCCAAATCAACTCCGCAGCCTTAATGCCGGGCTGCCTTTCTTTTAGCACCATAGGACTTTTTAGCGACATTTTCTCCAGCCGTCTTGGGCTTGCGGCGGCTTCGCAGATTGCTGCCGCTGTGGCTGACGGTTTTTTTTGGCGGCTTTTTACCGGCAGGGGTGAAATCATTTTTTTATCCGGCTTTACAGTATCGCCAGCCTTGCGTTTATAGGTCGTGCTCGCTTTCTTAATAACCGTTTGTCCGTTTGCTTTCTGCTTTTCAATGGGCGCGCGG
>JBDKUM010000293.1:0-7772 GCA_039679715.1 Phycisphaerales bacterium | reverse complement strand
GTCTCTATCAAACCGCCGATAACGATTGCATCACCTTCTTTAACGCGCACATGCGTATCCGCTTTGCGTCTACGAATCACCGGCAAATCGCCGTTTGAACTATCGCCTCCATGATTTGATTGATTGCGTCTTGATGCGACATCGCTTACTTCCGTTTGAACATCGACTGTAATAAATCCATCTTCACCGATGTGCGGCGTCATTTCCAGCGTAACGCCGGATTTGATAACTTCTAGTTCTGTTCGTAGAGACGTACCGTAAAGGTCAGTAATAATTGTATAATATTCATCGAGTGAAACATCGATTTTTGCCTTTTCACCATTTATAGTTGCGACTCTTGGGCGTGACCTTATGCTTGCTTTTTTCTCTTCAATCAAAGCACGCAACTGAAGGTTTAAAGCCGATACGCCCGCAATTCCAGAATATGCCGCATCGCCTACAAAACCTGCGATGCCTCTTGCCATACTGAAATTCGTATGTGGCGTTTTAATATTCCAGTCAACTTGAAATTCATCGCTGGTTCCTTCCCAAAGGTCAACTACAAGCACTTCAAGCATGACCTGTTCCAGTGGTACATCAAGCAGTTTGACTATCTCAACTACACGGTCTGATATTTCCGGAACCGCATAAATCAATGCTTCATTATCTCTCTGCCCGCTTGTTACATATTGCTGTAATGATTTCGGCAGCGATTCGCGAAGATGTTTTGAATTAATATAATTTAAATAAAGCGGGGTAGAGACCACTGTTTCCATTGCGCTTGGGCATGTCGGGTCGCCGCAAACTATCAGGTAAAATTTTTCGCTTTTTTTCTTTATGAAAAGTCCCTGTCCCGAAATTAGCTCTTCTATACATTCCGACAGAGGCTTGCCTTTTGCCGCATCAAGAGAAACAAGCGGATCCGGGACATGCGGACAAGTTGCCAGGATAATTCCGTTTTCAACTGATATATCACGGAATATCTGGCTTAGCGGAACATCTACCCATACGTTTTTAACTATGACTTCATTTTTTGAAGACAAGTCATTAGCAGCAGGGCAAATGCCTGATAACAGCATCAAAGCCATTATAACTTCTATATAAAGTTGTCCGCGTTTTTTTATCATATTATCTTATTATTCTTCTTTAGATGCCATTTTCGCGTTTTCATCTATAGTAATAGAAACCGGAACTGAATACTGAATGGCATTGTTTTTATTGCCGTTCTCTAATCCCGATTGCTCCATCTCGATAACTATTGTCCCTGAATAGACACCGGCCTTTGCATCGGCAGGAACTTTTACCGTGCAGGGCATAGAAGTGCTGCTGTTCGGCGCGAGTGTGAAATCTTCTTTTTTCAACTCAATCCAGTTTTGCTGGCTCTTTTCAATTCTGCATTTTGCAGCTATTGTATCGAATCCCTGATTAGTGACCTGTAAATTTGCACTTGTGAATCGTCCGGGATTCAATTTCAGGTTAATCTCTTCAGGGTCTAAAGTTAGCTTTGTGATATTGTTGCTGGTGCTTAAATTTTTCGCCCATACATTTGATAAATCTTCTGTTATTGAAAAATCAAAATCTTTGGTTATCTGCCGTTTGGTTTTTTCAGATGTTAAAAATGTACGAAGTTTGTAATCGCCCGCAGGAAGCGGTTGCGACATTAAGCCTGTAAACCATCTGCTGTCGCCCGGCAACACGTTGTTTCTGCTGGCATAAAGAGGTATAGTTGCTATCCTTTTCATTTTATCATTATAGATAAATGCTTTGCCTGTGGCCGGAATAGCAATCAAACCTTCATTTTTAATCTTTGCCTCTATTTTTAGTGATTGTTTTTCATTTATTCTATAAAGATCTGTTTCTGAAAGATCTTTCTTTAACGGGCCTGCTTCAAATGACGGGATGGTAATATTTACATCGGTAATAATGCCTCGTTCACTATTAGGCCTGCGTACAACATGAATAAACAGGCCGGTGGCTGTACGCATCTGAATCTGAACTCCGGGTGTATTTTCTTTAGTTTTGCCGATATAAACCATTGCAGATGCCCAATAATCTCCATCAGCATCCGATGGGGCGGTTACTGTTCCCTTAATTTCTCTGGATTCTCCCGGTTTGAGAGTAATTTGATTTGCATCGAGTGTAATCCAATCTGCCGCTGACCTGCTGTGTTTATATTCAGAACCAAAATAAAGAACACCTCTATCCGATACCTTAAAATCAAGAATATCGATTCTGGCGGGCATTGGAATTGTTTTTTGATTTCTTTGATTATTTGCTACATAAATTGTAAAATTTACCTTTTTGCCTGGCTTGACTTCTATTTGTTGCGTGATTGGACTTACAGCAATACCTGCAAAAAGTGTTTCCTGTAAAATGAAAACGAACAGAGCTGTTAAGACAGCATTACTCCATTTATTCCTTACTTGTGCTTTTCTTTCCATGATTTTCAATCCTTTAAAAGATTAAGCTCCTATTAGATACATTAAAGTTTCAATATTAATTATCTTCAACCCATGCAGCAGTTAAAGTTTGTGTCGCTTGATAAAGACCTGAATCTTCGACATTATCAGTTGTATTGGTAGCCCTCACAGACAAAGTTATATCGACTGCACCATCTGTATTAACGTGGGTTATTCTTAATGGAATATCTAAAAACAGATCATAAGTTGTCCAGATGTCTGCATCGCTATTATCAATTGCAGTATCACTGGCACCGGTTGTAGTTGTGCTATCGCCATTATCTGCTATTTGATATTCGGTTATAAGAAAATCTTCCTGAGCTCCGCCGCCTCTTTGATGTGTTAATTGCGCAGCTTTAGTAACTTCACTGTCATCTGCACCAATATCTACTGTACAGTTTGTAAATAATGTCAGTGTTGAAGTTCCTTCAGGAGCGCTGGCCTGCTCGGTAATATTAGCCAGCACAATATTAGGCATAGGCTCTTTAGCCGGGTCGTCATGCCCACCATCCCATTCTATAATGGTTGAAACAGTTACAGATATTGCGCAAGTAGCATCATCAGATCCCGGATCAGCACCCATTATGGATTTTGGGCAATAGCTGATAACCAGCACAAAAACAGCCATCATTAATAACATTCTCATCGTTTTCATTGTTTTATCCCTTATTTAGAGTCCTTATAAAGTTTACAAAATAACTATTTTTCAAAGCGCATTTAAAATCACTTTGTAGTTAAAGTCGTCAGAATTCAATATATGGGTTATTTCGGAAACTACCGGATTTTCACATATCTCATTGTCATTTCAGGTTTTTCAGCAGGGGCCGCGGATTACCTGTCTTTTATCGGACGTTAGCTTTATATTTTTTCAAGTTTGCCCATCCTGCATAAATAATCTTGATTATGGGACTATATTTTGATACAATTTTGGGATATGAATTTTACTAAGTTTATTATTTTTTTAGTCACGTTAGCAATTTTCAGCAATGGTTCTGCCATAGCTTTTCCGCCTCCGCCTGCCAGCGCAACTTGCAGAATCACATGCAGGGTTGCCGAAACGGTTGAGTGGTCTCAAGCCTCGTTTGAAGATATTGATTTAGGTGAGTTAAATTCGAAACACAAGCAAACCCAGGGGCAGTCCAGTCTTATTCTTTACACTAATGGCGATGTCGAAATAACCGCCGATAATTCAGAAAATGCGGAATTATCGAATGGCGCATACAAACTTCAAACACAATATAAATTAGACTTTGACGCCATCGGAGGCAGTCAAACCGGCGCAATGCCGACCGAATGGTGCACGTATGATACTTTCCTCAAAGAGGCTGCTCAAATTATACACAGCAAAACAGATGGTAATGTTGTTATTATACTTTCAGTGAAAGCTGATATCGACCAGATTCGCAAGGACAGCGGGGGTGAATATTACGCTATGCAAACACTTACAGTGTGTTGGAAATCGTAGATTCCCTTCTAATCGGCTCTTCTATGTTTTCCGGGGTTGTATAATTTCTTAATTTTTCCGAAAACTTTTTAAGCTTTAAGAAAGTTTCATCAGTATCAAGGAAAGTGTCTTTGCTTTTTTCCGGCTCTTTGCCGATTGCCTTATCCGATGAATCGTCAAGTATGTTTATCAGGTTGACAATTTGCTTTTCGTGCTGTTTATTTTTTATTTGCTCCTGCGCAAGGGCACTATCTGCGTCTATTTTAATTCGAACCATTTTCATTCCAAGCTCTGCTTTTATTTTTGCGATTTCACTTTCATACATCGCTGATTTTTTCGCCGTCTCGGTCTGGAGCGTTTCAATTGCATTGATATAAGTGTTTTCTTTGCCCTTTATTTTAGCTCTCTCTGTATTAATAGCGTCCTGCGTTTCTGTCAGGAGTTTAGAAACTTTTTCACTGAATTCAGCTTTTACATTGCTGATAGTTTCCTTCGCGTCCATTCTGGTTTTAGCAATCAGCTCTTCAGATTGCAATTTGATCGTTGCCATCATTTGTTCGTAAGCTTTAGCCTTTGCTTCTAATTCAGCTTTTAGAGAGGTTTCTAGAGTTTTTGTTTTTTCCTGCTCTTCAATCTTCAAACTTTGAAGTTCCTGTTGTGCTTTGGCTAATTTAATTTCAAAATTCTTCTCTTTTTCCAGAGATTCATTCTTCAAATTACTTACGATAGTATCATATTGCGATTTTTGATGTGCAATTTGTTCACTTGCCAGCGTTTCAAGTTCAGTAAGTTTGGCTGCAAGTTCCTGCGTTTTTATTTTTTCATTATTTAATAATTCCTGCGCATGTACTCTTGCTTTGGTTTCAACTGAAGCAAGGGTCTGTGCTTTATTTTTATTCTCAATTTGTTCGGCTAACTTTAATTCCAATTCCGATTTTGTTTGCAAAATCGTATCCTGGAAATGGCTTTTCAATTCATTTAATTCTTTTTCATAAGTTTTCTGCTTGATACTATACTCGGTCTGAATATTCGATAATGCGTGTTGATATTTAGCCTGCTCCTGTGTTATAGCCCTCATGGATTCGGATTCAATTTCAGATAGTTTATTTGTCAAAGCCTCTATCTTGAGCTGTTGGTTATGTATCTGCTGCTGAAGTTCAGAATTCGTTCTTGCTTCAGATTGTGCCATCTGCTGCATTTTTTCAGCTTGTTGTGTTTGTATAGCGATTTTTTCTCCCAACTGGTTTTTAATCTCTTCAATATTAATTAATGATTCTGCTTTAATTCGTTCGATTTCATTTCTATATGTTCCAAGCAGTTCGTTAAATTCTGCTTTTTGTGCCTTTAATTTTTCAGTCTCTTCGGCCTTAAGGCTTTCTATTCTTTCTTTCAATTCGGCTATTCTTGATTTTTCATTGTCCAGTTGCTCTAAAACCCTTATTTTTGCCTTTTCTTCAAGAGCGGCTAATGCTTCAAGTTTTCCAATTTGTTGAGTTTGGGCCGCATGCTTTTCGTCAGCTTGCAGTTTCAAATCAGCAATAACTGCCGCTGTTTCAGTTTTAATTTTTTCAATTTCATCTTTGTATGCTTTTACAGTCTTTTCCGTCTCGTATTTGATATTCGAAACTTCGTCCTGATTTTGCAATTTAATTTTTTCTAACTCTTTTGCCAGCTCTTCGTTTTTGATTTTCTCTTTACCAAGCTGCTCATTTAAGTGTTTATTGTTATTAGCTTCAATTTCGGACAAAGCCTCTGCTTTGCCCGAAAGTTCAATTTGAGCTGTAAGTTGCACGTCTGCCTGCTGTTTAATAGCCGCAATTTCTTTTTGACTGTCAGCTTTGATTTTTACTATCTCATCCTTATAAGTCTTAATGATTGCTTCAAAATCATGCTTGCTTTCATTTTCCTGCAATTCAATTTGTGCTATTTTCTTTGCTAAATCCTCATTTTTCTGGATTTCTTTTTTGAGATTTTCCTGGATAACGGTTTTCGCCTTCGTTTCCGATGCTGCATACGCTTCCGCTCTTGTTGTTAATTCAGATTGTGCTGTCAATTTTTCATTAACTTCGGCCGAGAGCTTCGCTGTTGCATTTTTGTTATCTGCAATGATTTGTGCCAGCGTTTTTTCATGTTCTTGTTTTAGAGCGTTTATTTCGTCTTTATGCGCAATATTATTGCTTTCAATCTCTTTTTTGAACACTTCATTAATATCGTCGAGTTGTCTTGACAGTTCTTCAACTTTGGATTTTTCGGTATTTAGCTGTTCTTCGGCTTGTATTTTACCTTTGGACTCCAAATCAGCGATAGCTTCGAATTTTTCAGCTTTTTTGCTTTGGGTTAAAATGTTCTGTTCCGCATCGGCTTTTATTCTGCTGATAGCTTCATTTGATTCGATTTTAACAGCCGAAATGGAGTTTTCGCATTCGGTTCTGATATTTGTAATTTCATTTTCATAATATTTCGATGACGTCTGAATTTCTGATTGTAAACTTGAAATTGTCTCCTGTGCCTGCGATTGTTCCTTGGCTATCGTATTTCTTGAATGCGTTTCAATCTCTGAAATCTTTGTTTCGTAGTGTTTTTGCTTATCAGCGTATTCTTTTCTGATTTTGTCGATAGTTTCGTTTGTTTTTATTTGTTCCAGAACTATCGCATTTTCATTTTCCGACTGTAATTCAGAAATTCTTTGCTCCAGACATTTTATCTTTTCAACAAAATCGGCTTTCTGCTTGTTTGCCGCTTCCTGTGTTTCTGTCTTTATACGTGCAATTTCCGCGTTTGCCTGTGTTTTGATGTCACCGAGTATTTCATCGAATTCCGTATTCAGACCCGCGATAGCGTCTCTTGAATCGATTTTGATTTTAGCGATATTTTTTTCTGATTCCGATTTGATTCTGTTTATTTCTGTTTCATACTGCTTTGTTTTCGATTCGATTTCGGCCTTCAAAGCAGAGATGGTTTCCTGTGCCTTTGATTTTTCCTCCGAAATCAGCATTTCCGCTTTTGCTTGCAGCTCTGAAATTTGCTGGAGGTAGATAGATTCTTTATCAGCATATTCATCTTTAATCTTGATTATCTCTTCGCACGCAGTTTCCTGCGAATCCGCTTTTTCTTTGTTTACAGCTTCCAGGAACTCCGATTTTAAACGAGCGATTTCCTTTATGTTATCGTTTTTAATTTGGCTTATTTTACTTTCATTTTCCGATTTCAATTCAGAAATTTTCTTGTTTAATTCATTTACCTTCTGCGTTTGGCTGCTCAATTGTTCCTGCATTCGGTTTTTGGCTGCCGATTCAGAATCAGCCTCCATCTGTGCTTTGGCAATTTCATCTGCCTGGAGGACCAGCTTTTCTTCCAATTCTGCTTTAAGCTCAAGAATCTCATGCTGCTTATCTAATTTGATTTTTGCGATTTCCTCTTCGTACATCTGCGATTTGGAATCACTTTCAATCTTAATAGCGGCCGCGATGTCGCCTGCTTCAGCTTCCATTTGGCTGATTTGCTGCTGGTAATTTCTCTCTTTCTCTTTGAATTCTGCTTTTAACGCGTTTATGGATTCTTTTGCTTCTTTTTGAATTTTCGCTTTTTCCTCGTTTATACTTCTTTGAATATCGAGCTTAATTCGTGCTGTTTCAGAAGTATGTTCGTTTTTAAGCTGTATAATTCTTTCTTCAGCTTTGATTAATCTTTCTGATAATTCGCCGCAAACAAGCTTTTCTTTTCTTAAAAGTTCTTCCGCTTGATTTTGGTTTTGTTTTTGTTCTGCTGCCGATGCTTCCATTTGCTGCAGCAACTGTGATTGTGTTATGAATTTGGACTCGGCTTCACGTTTTATAAGATAAATCGCTTCAAGAGATTCTTTTTTAATCTTAGATATCTGCTCTTCTTTG
>JBDKUM010000292.1:0-11874 GCA_039679715.1 Phycisphaerales bacterium | reverse complement strand
AGGCATAAAATTCCTTGAAAATTCGGGGGTCTCCGCTGCGCTAAAAAGCTCCGCTTCGATCATTTTATGTCGCGGGGATGTCATTTTGATGTTTCTTTCTGTCAAATAGACTTAAAAAAACAGGGCTAAATCAGAAAAAATACTCAAAAATCGTCGTTTTTACTTCAAAGATTCAGTTTTTAACCGAAAAAATGGGAAAAGTTCCCGAAAAATTCGAAAATATACATCAAAAATCAGTCGCTTGTCAGAATTAAATTGTTGAGGAACAATGTTCATAATTTGCATTAAAAAAAGGGCGAACACGTGGGTTCGCCCCTACACTAATAGGTATTATACCATGATTTGAGTCGGGAATCTAAGGAAATCAGATGGAAGCAATTAGATTTTGTAACTTTTTTTTCAATACTTGCACGGATTTTTAAATCCTTTCGTAAGATATTAGATTTTAGGCTCTTTTTTATCTACAGTAAATATTTTTCGATTTTTCTGGAAATTAATTACGCAATTCCTATACTGTCTTGTTACTTTAGTTGGATTCAAAATGGAATTAATAAAACAGATTAAAGAAGCGGAAAATACCGCAAAAAAAATGATTGCAGATGCTCAAAAAGATGCTGTTTTCAATATTGAAAACGCACAAAAACAGCATTTGGATAATATAAGCAAAGCGGAGCAGGAACGCAGAAAAAGAATCGAAAAGGCTCAAGCCCAAGGCCAGAAACAGGGTCAGCAGAAAGCCGAAGAATTAAAGTCAAAATCCATTCAAACAAAGCAGCAGCTTGAACAAAAAGCACAAGCCAGGACGCAGGACGCTGTGAAAACAGTGCTTGATTTTATAAAAAAAACCAAATAATCCATTTTAGCCGAATAAAAAAAATCATGGCCATATCTCAAATGAAAAAAATCCTAATCGCCAGCTACAAAGACCAGGCAGGCGAACTTCTGGAAGCTATCCAGCATGCGGGCATTATGGAATTGCTCGATGTGCAGCGATCGGCTGTCGGTAAGCAATGGCCTGAATTGGAAAGCATTTGGGAAAGGCCGAGGCAAATCGAAGAAAGACTGGAAAAACTCGAACAGTCAATCTCCTTCCTTAAAGAATATGAATTGAAAAAAGGCGGGCTGGCGGCGGCACTTGCACCACGGACTGTCATTGAGCAGAATCAATTCGCAAAAGCGGTGAGCAGCGGCGAGGCGAATCAGAAATTGCAGGAAGTGATCCTCTTACAGAAAAAAATTGAGAACCTTTCCACTGAATCAGAAAATATCGCAGCGCAAATAGATTATCTGCTTGCGTGGGAGAATTTAAATATCCCTGTTGAAGAACTCGATAGTTTAGAGAACGCAAATGTTTTCCCCGGATTTTTATCTGAAAAAAATTTCAATGACGCACAAACGAAACTTGCTTCGCAGGCAATTTTCCAGATTGTCAGCAGGCACAACAGTACAATCGCCTTTTATGCGGTTTGTTTAAATGAAAATTCACAGGAAGTCCAGAAATTACTGCGAAACCTGGAATTTGAAGGGGTAAATTTTACAGGTTTAAAAGGACTTGCGAAAGATTTAATAAAAGAATACAAGGCAAAACAATCTAAAAATACAGAAGAACTTGCGTATGAACATAAACACGCACAATATCTAACTGCGAGTTTGCTTGATTTGCAGATAATGGCGGATTTCTACCGCAACTCTTTGAGCAAACACAAAGCGCAAATGACATCTCCACAAAGCGAAAAAGTTTTTCTCTTTGAAGGCTGGGTAAAAAAGAACGATTTGCCTAAATTGAAAAAAATCATTAAGCACTTCGACGCTTCGAGCCTGAGCGAAATACCAATCGGGAAAGATGAAGACGTTCCCGTAGAAATTGATAATCCAAAGTTTTTGAAGCCATTCGAGACAGTAACACGTTTGTATGGAATGCCGAGTTCGACAAGCGTTGACCCTACACCTTTTCTAGCGCCATTTTTTGCAATTTTCATGGGCTTGTGCATGGCAGATGTCGGATATGGAATTATATTAGCTTTAGTTTTCTGGTGGCTGGGTAAAAAATTACAGGCGGGCAAACAAGCAATTATGTTATTTTTGATTTGCAGCGCGACCACAGTTTTGGCAGGTCTAATAACAGGAAGCTGGTTTGGCGATACGATAACCGCCCTGATACCGCAAGATACAAAAGTTTATTCTGTTTTGAACGGTTTCAAGGATAAATTTGCGCTATTAGACCCAATTGCCAGGCCAATAGAATTTATTATTATGACTCTGGCACTTGGATATTTTCAGATGATGTTCGCGTTTGTCGTCGCAATGATACGAAACCTTTTGCAGAAAAATTTTGTCGCTGCGATTTGCGATCAGCTTGTCTGGCTGGTATTTTTCAATAATTTTGTTGTTATCGGCGCAATCAAATTTGGAAAGCTTCCGGCCTGGATGATGCCCATCAGTATTGCAATAGCTGTTGTTTGTGCAGTGATGGTATTACTGTTCGCTGTTCGTGAAGGGTCATGGGGTTCACGAATCGGGATGGGAGCGTTCTCATTATTCAGCGCAGTATTTTTCGTTGGCGATACATTGAGCTATGTCCGTCTTATGGCATTGGGAATGGTCGGCGCAGGTTTCGGAATGGCTATTAACGTTTTGGTAAAGATGCTGATGGATATTCCTTATTTCGGCTTTATAGCAGGCGCGTTATTATTTGTAGTCGGTCATTTATTTAATATCGCCTTGTCGCTATTAGGCGCATTCGTACATTCGATGCGTCTTCAATTTATTGAATTCTTCCCGAAATTCTTTTCCGGCGGCGGAACAGATTTTCGGCCATTAACAAAAGAATACAAGCATATAATGATTAAAGAATAATTTTTGGAAAGTGAGGTAATAGCAATGCTCGAACATTTAGGATTAACTTTTGCAGTCGCAGGTGCGGCAATAGCAACATTTATCGCAGGTATAGGTTCATCTGTCGGTCTTGCAATAGCATCGAAGGCGGCTGACGGGGTTCTTAGCGAAAAGCCGGAACGTTACGGTTCATTGATGCTGATGGTGCTTCTGCCAAGTACGCAGGGTATCTACGGTTTCGTTATCGCGATTATGGTTATGGTGAAATTGAAAATCATCGGCGGGACTCCTATCGATCTTACAATGGCACAGGGTCTTGAAATTCTTGGAGCATGTCTGCCGGTAGCTATCGCAGGCATGATAAGCGGTATTCAACAGGGTAAAGCAGGCGCAGCGGGTATTATTATGACCGCAAAAAAACCGGAAATGGCTGTTAAAGCGGGCGTTCTGTATGCTGCGATGATTGAATTCTACGCGATTCTGGGTTTCTTAATTTCTTTGCTGCTTGTACTCGGTATAAAAGTAGCCGCATAATTTTTTTTCAGGTACTTTATGGATACTAATCAGGTAGTGCAAAAAATTCTAAATGACGCGAAATCAGCCGCTGACAAAATTAAGGCTGAAGCTGATGAAAAGCTCAATAATTTAAATGCTGCAAATCAGCAAACGCTTTCAAATTATGAAAATGAAACCAAACGGCTTTGCGAAAAAGCACGAGCCGAAAGCGAAGAGCGAATTTTGGCGCAGGCAAGAATGAGTGCTTTGCGGGAAGAAACCGAAGCTAAAAGATCGCTGCTGAATAAAGTCATTGAAAAAAGCGGGCAGACTATAAAAACAATGAACGATGCCGATTATCTAAATCTCATTGAAGGTTTGATACAGGCTTGCGTTAAAACCGGAAATGAAGAAATTGTAATTGGTTCGAAAGAAAAACGAATCAATGAAGATTTCGTCGGCAGAATAAATAAGAAATTAGCTGAAAAAGGAAAACTCAAGCTAGCGCTTGATAAAACTGATATGGAAGCAGGTTTTATTTTACGCGAAGGCAAAAGGCGGATAAACGCTTCTCTCGATGTTTTGTTAAAGGTCGCAGCACAGCAGCTTGAGGGCAAACTTTCACAGGAATTATTCGGATAAGGACACGGATTTACACTGGGAATTTTAGACACGGATTAACACGGATTGACACTGTAAAAATAGAATGTTGAGACACGGATTCCGCAGCGGCGGAACACGGATTTAGACTGTAATAAAAAAAATGGCAATAGAAACTGAACAACCGCGTTTTGATTTTAATACATATCCTTCAGTTGGTGAAGACGACTGGAATTATGTTCAGGCTGTTGCGCAAATCAGGGCGATTGAAGACAATCTCTTCAATAAGCAGTTTTTGACAGAGCTTGCGAACGCAAAAGATTTCAAAGAACTTTGCGACATGCTCGCGGGAACGGATTATGCGATTAATCCTTCAATGAAAGAAGAAGAAATCGAGCAATTATTTTTTGCCCGCAGGATGGAAGTAAGAAAATTTGTCGAACAACTAATCGATAACGAAAAAATAAGTAAAATTTTCAAGGCGAAAATAGATTTTTCAAATTTAAGGCTCGCAATCAGAAGGCTTGTAACAGAAAAACCGCTGGGCAAGGATTATTTGCCGCAGGGAAATGTCGAGCCGGACCAGTTCGAGCTGGCTTTTGAGCAGGAAGATTACAGTGCTCTGCCGCAATTTTTGCAGGACGATGTCGAAGCGGCAGTGCTTGCGTATTATAAAAATAAAAATGTCAGGGACATTGATATAGAAATTGATAAAGCCGAGGCGGAGTTTGTTCAGGAAGAAAGCCAGAAAATCGGCCATATATTTCTAATTGAACTTTTCAGAATGCAAACCGATTTGACGAATATTCGCACGATGTTCAGGCAAAAGCTGCGCAATATTGACGAACGCGAAGCTTATTTGCCGGGCGGATATATTGAAAAGTCGCGGCTTGTTCAATGCATTGATATTGGTTTTGAAGCATTGGCCAATCATTTTTTCGCGACGCCCTACTATCATCTTATCGAAAGCGGAGCGGTATATTTGCAGAAAAACACGTCTTTTCTGAAATTGGAAGCGGCATGCGATGAACATTTGTTTGGCTATTTAAAAACAACCAGGTATGTACCGGCAGGAATTCAACCGGTTATCGCATACCTGTTTTTCAAAGAACAAGAAATACGAATGGTTCGGCTGGTAACAGCGGGCAATAAGGCGTTGATAAAATCTGATACGATTCTTGACAGAATAGTTGTCTGATACCCGCCGATGAACGGGAATATTTAATTGAGATTAATGTAATATGCAGGGAAAAGTCGCGATATTTGGAAGTGCGGATTTTGTAATGTCTTTTTCTGCGCTTGGAGTTGATTGTTTTGCGGTTAACGACAACGCGGAAGAAATCAAAACAAAAGCCGAGAAGCTCATTGCTGAAAAATATTCTCTGATTGTAGTTGCGGAGAATGTCGCACCTGCCGCAAACGCGGTATTTGAGCAGTTCACATCAAAGGCGGTGCCCTGCGTAGTGGTTGTGCCGTTCACGACGGAATCGAAAGGCTTTGCCGCGGAAGGCTTGTCGAAACTTTTGAAATTAGCTACGGGAATAAATATCTTAAAAAATATAGGATAATAATATGGCTGAAAAAACAGGAACGATTGTTAAAGTCGCAGGGCCGGTTGTTATGGCCAAGGGCATGCTCGGCTCAAGAATGTACGATGTAGTCAGGGTGAGCAAACATAATCTCATCGGCGAAATCGTAGAGCTTAAAGGCGAAACCGCCAGCATCCAGGTTTACGAAGATACAATCAGCGTCGGGCCGGGAGAACCCGTGGTCGATACCGGAGCACCATTGAGTGTGGAACTCGGGCCGGGACTTATCGAAAGTATTTATGACGGCATTCAAAGGCCGCTGGACGCTCTTTATAAAGAACAAGGCGATTATATTCTTCGCGGCAGTCAGCTTCCCGGCCTTAATAGAACTAAAAAATGGCATTTCAAAACTACTATTCAAAATGGTTCGCAGGTAAGAGCAGGCGATATAATCGGGACAGTTCAGGAAACTCCGATTATGCTGCATAAAATTATGATTCCCGCAAATGTCAGCGGAAAAATCGAGGGACTTGCCGAAGGAGATTTTACTGTTGTTGATAAAATCGCGACTGTAACAGCTTCTGACGGAAGCAAAACAGAAATCACGATGATGCAGAAATGGCCTGTTCGTTTGGGCAGAAATGTCAAGAAAAGACTGGCGCCGGATTCGATTCTGCAAACCGGTCAGCGTGTTATCGATACGTTTTTCCCAATCGCACGAGGCGGTACGGCATGTGTGCCGGGGCCATTCGGTTCGGGCAAAACGGTTGTTCAGCATCAGCTTGCGAAATGGGTCGATGCGGATGTTGTTGTTTATGTCGGCTGCGGCGAACGCGGAAATGAAATGACCGATGTGCTTATGGAATTCCCGGAATTGAAAGATCCGCGCAGCGGCCATCCATTGATGAAACGTTCTGTGCTGATCGCGAATACTTCAGATATGCCGGTTGCGGCTCGTGAAGCTTCAGTTTATACAGGTATTACAATCGCCGAATACTTCCGCGATATGGGCTATAGCGTCGCATTGATGGCCGACTCTACAAGCAGATGGGCAGAAGCTATGCGTGAGATTTCAACGCGACTTGAAGAAATGCCCGCTGAAGAAGGCTATCCAGCGTATCTGGGAGCAAGAATCGCATCGTTCTATGAACGTGCGGGCAGCATTGAATGTTTGGGCGCACCGGAGCGAAAAGGTTCGGTATCGATTATCGGAGCGGTAAGCCCGCCGGGCGGTGATTTGTCGGATTCAGTTGTTCAGGCGACGCTGCACGTTGTAAAAGTTTTCTGGTCGTTGATGGGCAAGCTCGCGTACCAGAGACACTTCCCCGCTATCGATTGGCTCACAAGCTATTCCTTCTATAAACAATATTTAACAAGCTGCTTCAAAGATAAAGATAAAGCTTCTGAAATGATGCAGCTTACGCAGCAAGCGATGAGCCTGCTCGAACAGGAATCGGAACTTGCGGAAATTGTAAGGCTTGTCGGTTCGGATGCTATCAGCCCGGCGGACAGAATGGTGCTCCAGACATCGAAAAGCATTCGTGAGGATTATCTGCACCAAAACGCATTTCATGAGGTTGATACTTATACATCTATGGATAAGCAGTATGAAATGCTTAAATGCATTCTTCATTTCCATAAGAAAGGACTTGAAGCGATCGCTGGCGGCGCGGATACTGAAAATATTTTCAAATTGCCGGTTCGTGCGGATATCGCGCAGGCAAAATATCAGAGCGAAAAACAAATGGATTCCATAATCGGAATCAGAAGAAAAATAGATGAGCAGTTCGGTGCTCAAGTAACAGGAGCTAAAAATGCTTAAAGAATACCAGACGGTAAGCAGTATAAGCGGCCCATTGGTGCTGGTTGAATCAGTCGACGAGGCACGATATGGCGAAATAGTTGAAATTGAAATCGGCGACGGTTCGATTCGTCACGGTCAGATTCTGCAGGTCGAAAAAGACAGAGTGCTTGTTCAGATTTTCGAAGGCACGGAAGGTATCGACGTAAAATCAGCGACCGTTCGAATGCTAGGCAGACCGCAGGAACTTGCGGTATCAATGGATATTCTCGGCAGAGTTTTCAACGGTATCGGTGCTCCGAAAGACGGCGGGCCGGAAATCATCGCTGAAAAACGTTTGAACATCAACGGCAATCCGATTAATCCTTACAGCAGGGACTATCCTAACGAATTTATCCAGACTGGCATTTCTACAATCGATGGTCTGAATCCTCTTGTTCGGGGACAGAAACTGCCGATTTTCAGCGGTTCAGGTTTGCCGCACGATGATTTGACCGCGCAGCTTGCAAGACAGGCAACGGTTTTGGGCAAAGGTGAACAATTCGCGGTTGTTTTCGCGGCGATGGGAATTACTTTCGAAGCTGCACAGTTTTTCATTAACGATTTGCAGAAAACAGGCGCTATCGAAAGAGCTGTAATGTTTATCAATCTGGCGAATGACCCCGCGATTGAACGAATCGCAACTCCGCGTGTAGCACTAACAGCGGCAGAGTATCTTGCGTTCGATAAAGGTATGCACGTTCTGGTTATTTTGAATGATATGACGAATTATTGCGAAGCATTGCGTCAAATAAGTGCGGCTCGAAAAGAAGTTCCGGGCCGAAGAGGTTATCCGGGTTATCTTTACACCGACCTTGCGACAATTTACGAACGTGCGGGCAGAATTAAAAATAAAAAAGGTTCCATTACAATGGTGCCGGTACTGACAATGCCGGAAGATGATAAGACTCACCCTGTACCGGATTTGACCGGCTACATTACGGAAGGACAAATAATTCTTTCACGTTCTCTGCATCGCAAAGCAATCGCACCGCCGGTTGATGCGCTGCCGAGTCTTTCAAGATTGAAAGATAAGGGCATCGGCAAAAATAAGACGCGTGAAGATCATGCGGATTTGTACAACCAGCTTTATGCCGCTTATGCACGCGGTAAGGAATGCCAGGAGCTTGCGACAATTCTCGGTGAAGCGGCACTTTCCGATGAAGATAGAAAATATATGATTTATGCTAATGAATTCGAAAAGCAGTATATTTCGCAAGGATATTACGAGAACAGGACAATCGAACAAACGCTTGACCTCGGCTGGCAGCTTTTGAGTATGTTCGATGATACTGAACTCAAACGTATTCGTCTCGAATATATCAAAAAATATATGCCAAAGTTCAGAAAAAACACCCTTAAAGGGTGATAAACTCTCGCGAGAAAATTTATTCATGTTTTTGAAGTTTTACCCGCGGATAATACAGAATTTAGTTTGGAGTTATAAATGCAGGCAGTAACAAGTGCGACAAGAATGGAATTGCTTTCACTGCGCAGGCGTGTTGCGCTTGCGGCCAGAGGGCATAAACTGCTTAGCCAGAAGAGAGATGAAATTTCACGGCAGTTAATTCAGATATCCAAAACACTGGGCGTATTAAGGATAGAGGTTGAAAAGGAATTGATCGAGGTATCAAGGCGATTCCTAATGGCTCGCGCCACAATGGAACCTGAAAATATCAAATCATCTATGGAAGTTTCGACCAAGAAATTCAGCCTCGCAATCAACTTCGCGATGATTATGAGCGTTAAGGTTCCGAAATTTGTCAAGGAAATCGAAGGCGAAATCATCAGCTATGGTTACGCAAACACCAGCGGCGAACTTGATATCGCTCTTAAAAGCCTGGAAAATGTATTTGATAAATTAATCGAGCTTGCCGAAAAAGAAAAACAAGCACAGCTTTTGGCCGATGAACTGCAGAAAACAAGAAGAAGAGTAAATGTTCTCGAACATGTCGTCATACCTGAAATGCAGCAGATGATTAGATTTATTTATGATAAGCTGGCGGAAGCTGAACGCGACAATATTAGCAGGTTAATGAAAATAGCTGAAATGATCAGAGCTGTTTAATGAAGTTGCGCAAAGGCAATTAGATTTTTTGCGACATCTTTAAGCGAAACAATTTTTTCCGCCCCGCCTCGTTGAATGGCTTCTTTGGGCATTCCAAAAACTACAGAAGATGCTTCGTCCTGCGCTATTGTATGAGCGCCGGCGTTTCGCATATTTAATAATCCTGTCGCCCCATCATCTCCCATGCCTGTAAGAATCGCGCCAATAGCATTGGCACCTGCGAACTTGGCTACGGAATTGAACATTAATTCGACGCTGGGTTTTTGTCTGCATACAGGCGGACCATCTTTAACGGCCACGTAATAATTCGCTCCAGACCTTTGCAGCATCATGTGAAAGCCGCCGGGAGCAATCAGTACTCGTCCGGGCAGAACATGATCGCCATCGCGAGCTTCGGAAACTTCCATCTCGCATTCATTATTTAATCTTTGGGCAAACGATTCGGTGAAGTGAGCTGGCATGTGCTGCACCACAATTGTACCAGGAGCATTAGCCGGTAATTTGGTTAGAACAGCAGTCAAAGCCTGTACACCGCCGGTGGAAGCGCCAATGGCAAATATTTTATTCGTTGTTTCAGCCAAACTCAACTTTTCGGCAGGCGCATCATTTTCTGAAATTATATTTGTATTAATTTTTGCGCGTGACGCGAGTTTTATTTTTTCAATAAGTTCCAGGCAAGTCTGCCCTACGCTGTACGCGGGGCCGGGTTTGCTTATTACATCAATAGCACCTGCCGACATGGCTTCAAGCGCAGTCTTGCTGCCTTTTGGAGTCAGTGAGCTTAAAATTATGACGGGCATAGGATGATATTTCATTAATTTCCGCAGGAATGTAATGCCGTCCATTTTCGGCATTTCAACATCCAATGTCAGCACATCAGGATTTAACGCCACGATTTTATCTCGTGCTATATATGGATCTGGAGCTGTTCCGACAACTTCTATGCCTCGCTCCTGCCCAAGCTGTGCAGTGAGGATTTTACGGACTATCGCAGAATCATCGACAATCAGAACTTTTATAGTTTTATCCAATACAGATAACATACCAATCCAATTATAACATTCTTTCTGAACCGCTTGATTTTACGATAACCGTACCATCATCGATATCCATGTACAAAGTTCTCGGCGCACAACCGCCGACATCTTCGGCATCGATGAACATTCCGTTTTTCCAAAGAATTCTTCTTATCGCAAGATAATTTCGTTTTCCAATATCGAATCCGTCAGAAACAACTTTAAGTCTTTGTGCTCCGCCAGCTATCTTAACTTTTAATTGATTTTTATTTATGCCTTTGGAAGCCAGTTCATTGAGCAAAGCTTTCATACCGGTATCAGCGTAGATGAACGGATTATCTTTAGCTCTTTGCGGATTAGCGGAAGAGTCCGGAAGCAGATAATGCAGCATGCCGCCTACTTTCTCATTGGCATTGTATAAACATACTCCGATGCAGGAGCCTAAAGAATATGTTGCCAGAACCCTTGTGCTGTCAGAAGATGTTTTGGAGTCCGCAATTTCTACTGTTATCGATCGTTTTATCAACTCTGAATTTGCTGTTATCATATCGTATCCCGGCTGATTAACATTTTTGTACAGTTTCTGTCATGAAGCTTAGCGCTTTGCATAACCAATCATTATATCTGAAAAGCATATCGGGTCTTTGTTCTTCTTTAAGTTCCTCGAAAGCAAATTCAGTTTCATGTGTTAATTCGGTTATTTCATCGATACCAACCATCGATGATTCGCCTTTGATTTTATGTAAAATTCTTTTTATTGTGTCGGTATTTTCTTTGCTTTTATTTCCAGACTCATACTTCAAAGCGGCTTTTTCAAGATCCTGGAGCATTGAACTAAGCGAATCTTCGTAATCGCTTAAAAGATCTTTAATATCCCCCGGGAGACAAATACCCGCAGGGTCCGGCAAATTGCCGTTCTTTCTTATGCCTGTAAAATCTTTCTTGCTCATCTTTTTTTTCCAATAAAACTTACGCAGTTTGCAGCATTTCCAAATTATTTTCAGGAATAAACTCTTTTACATTGAGCCTGATTGCCACCGCATGACCTTCAACATTTACGACGGTTGTGTTTTTATCTGCTGTAAATTCTTTCCATTGTGCCGAATCATCACAAGTACTACTTTTTGGAACAGTAACATCAAATACATCTGCAGTTGATGAAACAATCATCGGTAAAAACAAACCGCATGTAACATTCGATAATTCTTTTAACGCGTCTATAGAGGATATATCATCAGGGGTATCAAGTGCTCCGATGTTCTCGGCAAGCATTTTGCAAAAATCTCTACCGGCAAGAATTTGAATAGTTCCATTGCGCATTCCTGAAAAGACTATTTCAGCCATGATCGTCTGCTGGGGCACAATCATTTCATCATCAATGGGCAACACAGCCATAAACGCCATTGTTTCGAGCGCCTGCGTTAAAGCTTTAAGCGAAAGATTTTCTTTCTTTTCTTCCGCTGTAGAGCAAACTGTTTGTATAAGCGATTT
>JBDKUM010000291.1:0-2467 GCA_039679715.1 Phycisphaerales bacterium | reverse complement strand
TGTACGGCATGCCGGCACGGATGGATGCGATTTTGGCCATAGCCGACGAATACGATATCCCGGTGCTGGAGGATGCGGCTGAAGCGCTGGGGTCAGAATACAAAGGGCAGAAATGCGGCACGTTTGGTGAGTTTGCCTGCCTGTCGTTCAACGGCAACAAGATGATTACCACCTCGGGCGGCGGAGCGCTGGTGTGCCGTACTGCGGAGGAGACACAACGAACTAAGTTTTTTGCAACACAGGCTCGGGATAAGGCGCCGCATTACCAGCATTCGCATATTGGGTACAACTACCGCATGAGCAACATTTGTGCGGGTATCGGACGCGGGCAGATGTATGTGCTGAAAGAGCACATTGCCCGCCGGAGGGCGATTAATCGGCTGTACCACCTGCTGCTGCAAGATTTGCCGGGGATTGCGTTTCATACAAATCCCAACGAGGATTTTGATTCGAACTATTGGTTAACGTGCATCGTGATAAATCCGAAAGAGGCAGGATTTACTCGTGAAGATTTGCGGCTGAGAATGGAGGCTGAGAATATTGAGACGCGTCCTCTGTGGAAACCCATGCACCTGCAGCCAGTGTTTGCCGATTGCCCTTATTATGGTGACAACACTGAGGGACGGCTATTTGACAACGGTCTTTGCTTACCTTCCGGGCCGGCATTAGCGGATGAAGATATTGAAAGGGTGATCGAGGTAATCAAAAAAATGTATCACAGAAGATAATCTTAGAAAATCAGCGTTAATCAGTGAGAAAGAAAAAAATACATCTCTCGCAGATCTTCGCAGATTGAAAACGCAGATTGGTGCAGAGAATTTTATGGTTATAATCCGAAAAAGTAAGGGAAAAACAGATTTATTTGTGGTCGTAACCCAAAAAATCTATGAGAAAATATTTTATAGGCTACGGATGATGGGAAGGAAATTTTAAGTACACGTAATTTGATTTTTCAGAATAATATTTTTGTTACGCCATTATTTATACTTCCTTTTTATGGATGAATTCTACAACATTTTTATTGCTAATGCCGAAATGAATGTTGAGTTGATAAATCTTTCTGCCGAAATCGAAGCTATGCTTGATGCCGTGAAGTCCACCCAGCACAGACCCAAAAATTCAGCAAACAGGATTTCGTCTCATCACGACGATATCCGATTTTCATCCATCTCCGAAGCCAATAAATATCTTGAAGCATTGCCGTTCTCATGATTTTTTTCTGTTTTTCTTATTCGAATTGAATAATCTAAGAAAAAATACATTTCACGCAGATGAATTTTTGTGTGAAACGTATTTCACAAAATCAATATTCTGAAAATTGAATTGCGAATAATTTTAATTTTAACTTGAAAGTCTTGTTTTTCCCATACCTTTGAGAAAAATTTAAAACAGAATGAAGAAATATCTGGAAGATTTTCACAAAATGAAATTGTTTCGGTTGCAAGATGCCGTTCAAATAGTCGGCAATGAAAAATCGGCAAAAGACTTGTTGCGAAATTATAGGAAACAACAATTGATTTGTCAGATTCGCCGTAATTTATACACGGTAACCGATTTGGCAACGAAACAAGCTTTATCCACTAAATTCGAAATAGGAAGCAATATCACTCCTTCGGCCTGTTTATCCTATCACTCGGCATTGGAATATCATGGATTGGCTCATCAACAATTTTTCGTTATCTACGTCTCTTCTTCTCAAAAATTTACTCCATTCGATTTCGAAGGCATCCATTATCACTATTGTAATCGCAAATCAATAGACGAAAAGGGGGTTTATTCTCCACCGATGGATTCGCTGGTGCGTGTTACCGATGAAGAACGGACATTGATCGACTGCATCGACCGCATCGATCGTGCCGGAGGATTGGAAGAATTGTTGAATGCGATGGCCGCCATGACTTATCTGAACGAGAACAAACTGCTGACTTATCTTGAAATATACAATAAACAATTTCTCTATCAGAAGGCGGGCTTTCTGCTTTCATATTTTCAGCGGGAAACAAAGGTGAGCGACAATTTTGTTGAAATCTGCAGGGAGAAAATGGGGAAAAGCACACGCTATCTCGACGGACTCAATATCCCTACAGTATATCATTCGCAATGGAAACTTTTCGCTCCTGAAAATATCCGCTTTTATTCGGGACAAGATCAAAATGAATTTATACAGTAAGCAGGATTTTGAGATGCTACGTAAGACCGTTTTGTTTTATTTGGCAGTAGGAGGCTCGAAAAAGCTTGTTGATTTTCACGAATGATGAAAAAACATTTATCAGGTAACAACTTTATGACAAAAAAAACAGCTCTGCAAATCAATGAATTACGACAAACTCCGACAGGTGTTCTGCGCGGGGGTGGGTCTTTGCTCATTACCGGAGGGGCCGGTTTTATCGGCTCTAATCTTTGTGAGTTTTTTCTAAATTCAGGCTACGAGGTGACTTGCCTCGACAATCTTTCTACAGGATTCAAA
>JBDKUM010000290.1:0-9313 GCA_039679715.1 Phycisphaerales bacterium | reverse complement strand
CCTGAAAATATAAGTTTTGAACATGCCGCATTAACCGAACCCGCATGTGTCGCATACCAGGCATTGGTGGTGCTTTCGAGAATTCAGGCAGGCAAAGCTGTTGTGATAATTGGTCCCGGCCCGATTGGATTATTCTGCGTACAGGTCGCCGCCGCAAGCGGGGCGTATCCCATTATTGTTGCGGGAACTGAAAAAGATTCCGCAAGACTCCAAACAGCCCGTGAACTTGGCTGCGATTATACAATTAATGTTTCATCGCATGACCCAATCAATTTTATTAAGAGCAAAACCAGCGGCCAGGGTGTGCCTTTGGTTGTGGATTCTGCCGGCAGCGAACATACTCTTCGACTTGCGCTCGATGCCGTCGCGCCTTGCGGACAGATAACAAAAATCGGTTGGGGACCCAGGCCTATAAACTTTAGTTTGGACAAACTATTGTCCAAAGCTGCCTGTCTCCAGGGTACTTTCAGCCATAATTGGCCGACCTGGCAGGCTGTTTTAGCTATGATGGAAAAAGGTTCTATTAAAATGGAACAAATGATTAGTCACAAAATAACACTTGATAAATGGCAGGAAACCTTTAAATTAATAGAACAGTGCCAAGTTATCAAGGCTGTTGTTGTTTTTTAATTATTATGTGTTAAATGGAACTATTATGTCTAAAATTAGCATCAAAGGCGAGAATTTACCAAATATTCCCTGGCAGGAGCGTCCAAAGGGTAATTGTGATATTGTTTGGCGTTATAGCAATAATCCTGTAATTCCAAGAGATTTAATTCCTTGTTCAAACAGTATTTTTAATAGCGCGGTCGTTCCCTACAAAGGCGCGTTTGCAGGCGTTTTCCGTGTCGATGATCGCTCCAGAAACATGCGAATCCACTCAGGAAGCAGCAAAGACGGTTTCAATTTCAATATTGAACCGGAACCAATTCAATTAATCTCCAGTGAGCCGGAAATTGCAAAATTTGTCGAAAGCTATGATCCTCGAGTCTGCTGGATAGACGACCGTTTCTATGTTACATGGTGCAACAATTACCATGGCTATACAATTGGAATGGCATATACATACGATTTCAAAAAATATTACCAAATGGAAAATTCATTCCTTCCTTTCAACAGGAACGGTGTTTTATTCCCGCGTAAGATAAATGGCAAATACCTGATGTTGTCTCGCCCAAGCGACACCGGCCATACACCTTTCGGTGATATCTTTATCAGTCAAAGCCCGGACCTCGTTCACTGGGGCTGCCACAGACACGTCATTTCTCCAAAGAGAGATAAGTTAACCTGGCAATGCACAAAGGTTGGTGCCGGTCCGGTCCCAATTGAAACTTCCGAAGGCTGGCTGATGTTTTATCATGGTGTGCTGACAAGCTGCAATGGTTTTGTGTATCAGATGGGCGCAGCTTTGCTCGACCTTGAAAAACCATGGAAAGTTATTTACCGTTCAAAACAATACCTGCTCAATCCGCGCACCAATTATGAATGTGTCGGCGATGTACCAAACGTCGTATTTCCATGTGCTTCATTGCAGGATCCCGCAACCGGCAAAATCGCGATTTATTACGGCTGTGCTGATACAGTTACAGGTTTGGCATTTTGCTATGCTGATGAAGTTTTTGACTATTTAAAAAATAATTCAGAACTCTAAAATTTCTTTATTTGAGATTGTCATAAAAAGACAGTGCACAAAACGCTGTCTTTTTTTTATTGCGGCGAATGATAACCGCCGGACTGCTGCGCAAGATTGAGAAAATTAGCCATAATGATTCTTGAATTATTGTTTGTTACATAATAGCCGGATTCATTTTCGATGTGAAATTGTGCCCCGTAGATTAAAGTGTTGTCTTTACGGAAGCATTGCATGTTTGTAAGTGTTCCGCTTCCTGCTCCGCCAATTTGATGCCAGCCTGCGGGCAAATAATTAAGCTGGCCGCAATGATACTCATAAGCGCAGAATTGATTTTCCAGTCCGTTAAAAACAGGATCGCTGCCGACCTTCAATATAAGATAATCGCCGATTTCGTAAATATTGTTTTCGTAATTGCCGCAAAGCCCCGGCTCAATAGCTGGATTGAGATAACCAATGTAGCCGTAAATTGGCGAATAAGGCGGATTGTGATGATTTCGCTGCCTGCATCGCGGGCAATCCCAGAGATTCCACCAGCCCGGCTCTTCGAGCAGTCCCATTAGTTGTGCGCCGCCGCAGGATGCCCACATGGGGATATTGCCATTTGTTATTATTTCGCCAATACCCGCGAAATATTCTCTATTCACCTGGCACCATTCATCAAAGCTCCCGGAAAGAAATACACATAACGGATAAGGTTCGATATTTAGAAAATCTTCGTTACATCCCCATACCCATAATTGCTGCCCTAAAACATTTTCCCATCTGCTGCACTGTCTTGCTCTGTCGATAAACCATTGAGTATTGCCGTAAGGGCCGTCAGGCTCATTCGTAACATCTACCGCAACAATCCAATTATCAAAAGCAATATTCGCCTGGCTATCGCTATAAAATTCCACTTCGCGGATAGTCGGATACAAACCGAAACAATTTGTTATCGACATCCTGAAATACTTCGCTGTTACAGGGCTGTTGAATCTTTGTATGCGAAAGATTCTCTGCTCCATTTCAACTTGTGTCTCTGATATATCAATCCAGTTGATGCCGTCGTTGCTATATTGCCAGATATAATCAAGCGGTGCGTTGATTTGGTACAGTTCTAATTGCGGCGCATTTTCCTGCGGCTCACCCATAATCAAAAGCAGCGAACCGATTTGCCTTGGCTGATTAAAATTAATCTGCCAGTACCAGCCGCTCTGATTGGGCAATCCTTTCCAGCAATTGTTCATAGTCGATTCGAATCTATAACCATTTACAGCTCCATCTGATGTATAACCTGTTTGCCATGAAGATGCTGATGTACTGAATTGGTCTGCCGATCTGAAAGACCATACATTGCCTTTATGTACGTTTGGAGCGTTTACATCGTCAACTCTCCAATAGTAAGTTGTGCTGCCGGCAAGTGATGGCGGTACATACAATCTGCTTGTCTGTCTGCCTTTGTATATTCCTGTTGTTGATGTAGTCGCATTAAGAACCGCTGTGCTGCTTGTGCCGAGATAAACATCATGACAATTTTGAGCCGATGCGAATCTGCCTTTCTGCCACGAAATATCTGTATCAATGCCAATATCTATAGATTGATTTGCAGGCACTGGGTTGTTTGAATAATCTTGTTTTGCGATTTTATGTACGAGATTTTCTGGTATCGCGAAATTATATAGGTGCACATCATCTATTTTACCCCTGAATGATGCGTTATGGTCATAGCAGCTGTCGTAAGTTTCGCCAATAACATCGTATCCCGGCCATAAAGACCCGAATCGAATATTCGTATCATTTATAATAGCTGTGCTTTTTAATTCTCCATTAAGATAGAATTTCAATAAACCGCCTTGCCGAACAACGCAAAGATGCTGCCAAATGAAAGGCATGAACGCGAAATTTGCGGCTGTCGTTTCCATGTATTCATTCGAATCGGCGATATACATCACAGGCGTTCCGTTATCAAGCTCAATAGTAAAACCTTCATAGCCGTAAGTCGTATATCTGCTTGTCGATTCGATTCCAATTAATGTTTGATAGCGGTTTTCGCCTGAATATTGTGCCCTGTAAACCCACATCGCAATCGAAAAATCTTTCGAAAAATATTGCCCCATGCCGTTTGAAAGTTTGGAAATTTCGAGATAATCGTTCACGCCATCGAAATCCAGAGCTTTTCCGATTTTACCTGTAATATGATCGGAGGTAGTCATATTTTTTAGCGTTGCGTTATGGCCGCCTGATGTCGCGTCATACGCTATGTAACCGCTGCTTTCATCCAATGGCCAGTATGCAACCTGATATGAACCATTATTGGTAACCCGCCAGAACTCTGCAACTTTTGTTAAATCCAGAAAATCGATAAAACCGTCGTTATTGGTGTCTATGTTGTAGCAGGGGCTTTCGTAACAATCGCAAAGCCATAAATTCATCATCTCATGCAAATCTGAATTATTAACGATCCCATCCTGATTCAAATCTGCATAATGGAATTGGCAGTGCGCCAAACCGGAAAAGCAGAGAATTAAAAAGATGATTTCGTAAATCTTCTTATTCATCACACTCCAAACGTAAACTCTTCTATAAAAAAGTATTATAAGCTTTTTTGAGCTGTTCAGGAATGTTCTATACTCTCATAAATATGTTTCAAACTCTCAAAACTCTTAAGCTTTGACCATATCCAAAGCTTCTTTGAAGCTTTTCTCTATCAGTTCGTACATTTCATCAATATCGGCTTCTTCCGCAATCAATGCAGGCGCTACCGCAAACCATGACGGGTCGATTCGCATAATCAGGCCATTCTTTAAAGCTGTCTTTTTCATTGCTTTGCCAAGCTCATCGAATGGCTCGTTAGTTTTAGTATTTTTTACAAGTTCAACGCCAAGCAGAATACCTCTTCCTCGAATTTCTCTAATCACGCCATATTTTTTCAAGCCTTCGAGTTTTTTCAGCAAATATTTCCCAATTCGCTGGGCTTTTTTGTCTAATTTTTTCTCTGCGATTTCACTTATCACCGCGATACCGACCGCACATGCAAGCGGATTTTGCGCGAATGTATTTCCATGTCCGAATTCGATATTTGCGCTTGCCTTGCCTAGAAATACCTTTGAATAATCTTCTCTCGCGATCATTGCCCCCAATGGCATAGCGCCGCTGCTCAAACCTTTTCCGCCGCAAATAATATCGGGAGTAACGCCGAATGTTTGGGCTGCAAACATGTTTCCTGTTTTGCCGTAGCCTGTAATGATTTCATCGAAAATGAGCATTACATTATATTTGTCGCAAATCTCACGCAAAATTTTATAATATTCTTCTGTGGGCGTAATTATTCCACCTGTATTCCCGATCGGCTCAACAATAACACCTGCCACCGTTTCAGGGTCTTCATACATAATGGCCTGCTCGAAAAGACCTGCCGCGAATCTGTTGCATTCCTGCCAGCTTGAAAATTTATCGCGCAACTGGTTTGGATTCGGAACTTTTACGAACCCGCCCATTTGCGGCTCGAATTTTGTTTTTCTGCTTCCCGTTCCGCTCGCCGCCATTGCGCCGAATGTGCTTCCATGATAACCCATGTATCTGCTTATAAACTTGTATTTCCCTTCATGCCCCGTCTGCTTGTAATATTGTCTGGTAAATTTTAATGCGGATTCAACGCTTTCAGAACCTCCGCTGAAAGCTTTTACAAATTTTAAATTCCCCGGCGTAACAGATCCCAGCTTATCCACGAATTCCAACGCGATATCTGAAATACCATGCAGCGGCGGAGCGAACGTTATTATTTCAGCCTGCTTCTGCAATGCTTCTGTAACTCTTGGATGACAATGCCCCAGCGACGCGACAAAAATTCCCCCAATCGCGTCGAAATATCTTTTGCCTTCGATATCGTAATAATATAAACCTTTTGCTGATTTCATAATCAAAGGGTTTTCAATGAAGTCCAGCGTCTGCCTGAAATCGATTGCTGTTCTTTTTAATAATTCCTTCTGCCTTGTGCTAAGTTTCATTTCCATGCCCCATAAGAGTAAGTATAAGCCCAGGTTTGTTATGTAAAACAAAATGATTAATTCGTATGTGTTCGGTTAACGCGATTTTGGCCTGCTTCCAATCGCTTTTTATAAGTGCGTTCAATATTTTCCTGTGCTGCTTTGCAGCCAGTTTCCTGGAAGGCAAATCTGTATCTTCGCACATGAACAGAATGTCATAATATTTTCCGTAATGTTCGAAAAAATCCTTGATATACCTGTTTCCAGATTGTTTTATAAGATAGCTGTGTACAGAATTGTCTGCCCGTACTTCCTGCCCATGTTTATCAATAACATTTTTATCAAACATCTGTTTCAAAACTGCGATGTCTAAATTATCCTTTGCAAGCTCCAGCGCCTTTAATTCCAAAACTTCACGCACCTGCAAAAAAGACTGCAAATCCTGCTTATCAAAAGGCCTCAATCTCCAGCCGCATCTTGGAACATGCTCGATAATACCTTCGCCCGCGAGCCTGTTGAAAATTCCCCTGATAACAGTTCTTCCTGTCTGATATTTTTCAGCGGTCGCGCTTTCTCTTAAGTAATGTGCCTTTCCTGAAAGACTCTCGATAACCAGCTGCTTGGATATTTTTTCGTATAAGTCTGCGGGATGCTCTGATATTTCCGCTTGCAGACTTTTTAATCCATTCTTATTGCCTGCGCGTATTTTTAACCTGTTGCTCTTGTCTCTTTGAAGTACGCCTTTGCCGATGAGTATGTCTATAGCTAGGCGCACAGGCGTTATACTCACTTTATATTGGCTGCAAAGCGATTGCAGAGTCAGATTGTCATCGTCAAGTTTTCCTTTGGATATTTTACCTGCTAAGTCTTTTGATATAAAGTCTGCCCATGTCATAAAAAGATTATACTTGACATAGTGTACAATGTCAAGTATATATTGTACACAAAATAAAGTATCCGCTTTTTATCGAGATTATAAATATGAAAATAGTCGTCGCAATTGATTCCTTTAAGGCCAGCTTGTCCGCAACCGCAGCATGTGAAATTGTGGCCGATACGATAACATCCGAATATCCGGCTGTTAAGACGGTGCTTAAACCAATGGCTGACGGCGGCGAAGGCACAGCCCGTGCAATGCTTACCGCAAGGCAGGGCAGGTGGATTGAGAAAAAAGTCATGGGGCCGCTTGCTAATATGCAGGTTGATGCGGGTTTTGCGTGGTTTGAAAAGGAAAAAGAAGCACTTGTTGAAATGGCTTGTGCAAGCGGTATTGAGCTTTTGAAACCCCAGCAGCTAAATCCTCTGATAACCACAACTTTCGGTACAGGCCAGCTAATAAAAGCAGCAGCGGAATTCGGAGCTAAAAAAATCCTGCTTGCTGTCGGAGGCAGCGCAACTGTTGATTGCGGAATCGGAGCGGCAATGGCCCTGGGCTGGAATTTTCTCGATGCTCACAATGAGCCTGTTTCTTATGGCGGTAAAGCTTTAGCGAATATAAGAAAAATTGTAAAGCCGCATGCTTTTAAATTGCCGCCGGTCGAAGTTTTATGCGATGTTAAAAATCCACTCTGCGGAATTGACGGTGCCGCGAAAGTTTTTGGCCCGCAAAAAGGCGCAAGTCCCGAAATGGTAGAAGAGCTTGAAAATGGCATGCTCAATATTGCTGCTCTTATGAAAACTCTTTCCGGTTTGGATATTAAAAATATGCCCTCAGCAGGTGCCGCAGGCGGGTTATCTGCCGCAGCCCTGGTTTTCATGAATGGCAAACTCGTTTCTGGCGTTGATACTATAATTAAAGAAATTAATCTCGAAAATGAGATGACCGATGCCGATTGGATCATCACCGGCGAAGGCTGTTTTGATACTCAATCTTTAAAAGGCAAGGTTGTTTCAGGTATTATAAACCTTGCGAAAACTACCAATACGAAAATCGCAGTTATCGCAGGCTCTGTCCTTCTCAAGAAAGAAGAATATCGAAAATTCGGTATTGAAACAGCGATAGCCTGCCGCAAGGAAGGCATGACTCTGGAGTATGCAATCACAAATTGCAGAAAATTACTAACCGCCGCCGCGCTTGAATTTGCAAAAAAGAATATTTAATTATTCAAAAACAAGCGTACCGAAAAACTCCGGCAGATGAAAATCAGGTTTTGGCTTATTAACCTTTGCCCATGTCAGCCAGTGTGGATGTGAAGTCTGGTCGGCGCATTTATAAAAATTAGCTCGCCATTTAACGCCTGCTTTTGGCTGTTCTACATTCGCGTATTTTTTTAACATTTCAAAAGGTACCGCATATTTCAATGTCCATGTTTTCGGTTCTGTAATTTCAGGCTCTACAATTTTCGGCATCGAAGCAGTAATCTGGATTTTTTCGCAATCTTCCTGCGAAAATTCCTGCTTGTTTTCACCCCTGGCTGTTTGATGATAAAGAAGCAGGGTTCCGCCGCAATTCATTTCAAGGTTGAAATATCCTTCGGAGATGTTTTCGCTGGGTGTGAAAAAGAATTCTACGCAACTATCTCTGCAAACCATATCCTGATTTTTTTGAGCCACTGCGCGAACATATTGATCTTCGACTTTGAAGAAAACATAGATGTTTTTATCGTCATAAAGAAGCTGCGCACGAACATTTGGAAAATGCTGGGGTTTATCACCCATGAAATTACTTAATTTCAAAGTGTTGGCGTTTTCCCAGTTGAGTTGTTTGAAATCAGGTGCAGAAGTTTTTTTAACTACATATAAATTGTCCATCGTGTAATCCGTTCTGAAAGGTGATGCAGGTAATCCTTCCGTATTATAAAGATTGCATTTAATCCAGTCTGCCCAGCCGTAACGCACAGCTTGAGGATTCTTGATTTTATCTGACCAGACAACGACATCGCTGCCTTTGATTTCCGCTTTCGCTTCGACAAAATTCATATCATCGCCAGCGATTGTAAAACCTTCAAGCGGTTCATTGTTCGGAGTTTTTAGGCCTGCCTTGGCATAATCGAAAGAAATTCTAATTTTATCTCCTTCAATTTTCATGCCCTTATACAACGGCCCGGAATAAGTTATATTCTTAAATCCGTAATCTTTTGCCAGTGCCCACAACGCCAATCTGTGCCCGACAGGTTTTTTGTTTTTCGGATGAATATCATTCGCTTCGCCAACATCCATTGTAACAGCCATGCCGGTCTTTGGTAAATTAAGCGTTTCCAATTGTGCCTGACGAATTAAAACCCAGCCTGCGTTTTTAGGATCAATTTTACCGTATGCGGGCAGTTGAACATAATAAAACGGAAAATCCTGCTGCCATTGGCTTCGCCAGCTTTTAATCATAGTCTGAAATAATTTGTCGTAAAGATGCGATGTTCCGCGATTCGATTCGCCCTGATACCAAATAACACCTTTAATACTGAATGGAACCAAAGGATTTATCATTGCGTTATAAACCAGGCAGGGGCGGTATCGAACACGAATAGCATTAGGTAAAAGCGGCTGCTTGGGTTTTGGTTTATGTTCTTTTAAAGCCTGAATTACATCCTGCTGCCATTTCCTGTAAGCAGGGGCGTATTGCTTTTCATAGAATTCCTTGTGTGCCTGGTTGTTGGCGTCATTATCCAAAAACCATTTCAATTCTGTATCGCTTGCCAATGTCTCTTTGCTCATCCATGCCTGGACGGTGCTTCCGCCTGCGGTCGAATCTATAAGGCCGATTGGGGTTTTGGTTTTT
>JBDKUM010000289.1:0-16899 GCA_039679715.1 Phycisphaerales bacterium | reverse complement strand
CTCAACAGCCTGGTACGCTTTCGCTTTGGCCTCTGCGATTGTACTGCCCAGACCTGTAACGCCAAGAACACGTCCGCCTGCCGTTACAAGTTTCCCATCCTGCATCGTCGTACCAGCATGAAATACCATTACATCCGTATCAGCTTCCGCTTCTTCGATACCTGTAATCACTTTTCCTTTTTCGTAATCATCGGGGTATCCGCCCGACGCCATAACAACACAAACCGAAGGCCTTGTATCCCATTGCAGCGTAATCTTATCCAGCCTGCCTTCGCATGTCGCCAGCATTGCCTCGAGCAAATCACTTTTCAGCCGTGCCAATATCGGCTGTGTTTCCGGGTCACCAAATCTGCAATTAAATTCCAGCACTCTCGGCCCGCCCTGCGTCAGCATCACACCCGCATAAAGAATACCTCTATATGGCGTTCCATTCCTGTTCATGCCGTCAACTGTCGGAACCAGAATCTCACGAACAATTTGATCCATAACTTTATCAGTTACAATCGGTGCCGGACAATATGCGCCCATACCGCCTGTGTTCGGCCCGGTATCGCCGTCGCCAATCGCCTTATGGTCCTGCGCACTTTCAAGCACGTAAATATTCCTGCCGTCAACGAATGCCAAAATCGAAGCTTCCTGTCCGAGCAGTTTATCTTCAACCAGAATTTTCGAGCCCGCACTGCCGAAAATTTTACCTTCCATAATTTTTTCAGCCGCTATAATCCCCTGCGCTGGATCATCACAAACATAAACTCCCTTGCCCTTTGCAAGTCCCGTTGCCTTAACAACCACCGGCTCATCTCTGCTCGCGATATACGATTTCGCATCCGCAAAGTTATCAAAAGTTCTGCTTTCCGCCGTTGGTATCGAATTGATTTTCATTATCTGCTTGGAGAAAGACTTATCAGCTTCAAGTTGAGCCGCCGCACCGTTTGGCCCGAAAGCTTTAATACCTGCCGCCTCGAATTTGTCTACCAGACCATCCGCCAATGGATCTTCAGGTCCGATAACTGCCAAACCTATATTCTTTTCCTTAGCAAATGCTAAAAGTTTATCATAATCATCCGCTTTTATATCTACGTTTTCGCCGCATTTAGCCGTTCCCGGATTACCCGGCGCTATATACAGTTTCTTTAAAGTCTTGGATTTAGACAACTTCCATGCGATAGCGTGTTCACGACCGCCATTGCCGATTAAAAGTACATTCATTGTTACCTCATAGTTATAATAGGAAGCGATAATCTACCACAGCCGCCCTTCTTTCTCAAGCGTATAAAGCTCTACGCACTAAATTGAGGTTGCGGCGTAAATTATCCTATGTTATACTTTGATATTCGCATTTTTTGAGATTTTTTTGGAGAAATAGCTAATGAACGGCAGAAGTTTTAAGTTTTTGGCAATTGCGATAATTGTAAGTCTTATTTGTGGTTTTGCTTCAAACGCAAACGCATTTAAACTCTTCGAAAAAAAGGAAAAATCGAAGGAAGTACAAAAGCAGCAGCCGGCACCTGCAAAAGAGGAAACCAAACAGCAAACACCTGCTCCCGCACCCGCAGTTGCGTCAAAAGCAAAAATCCAATTCGATGCCAATACCCATGATTTCGGCGAAGTCGCGCCAGACAGTTTGCAAACATGCAAATTCAAATTCAAAAACGTAGGCGAGGATCTTCTGAAAATTGACCATCTCCAGGGCACATGCAAATGCACCGTTCCAGAGCTTTCCAAAAAGGAATACAACCCCGGCGAATCGGGCGAAATCAGCGTTGAATTCCACGCTCCGAAATATCAGGGCCAGACTTCACAGCACGTTATTGTTTTCAGCAATGACGCCCAGATGCCAAGAGCCGAACTGGAAATCAAAGCCTATGTAAAACTAGCCGTGCAGGTATCTCCTGAAAATATAAATCTTTCGCTTGTCGATGCAAACCAGGGCGCAGAGCCGATTACTATCGCTTCTACAGATGGCGAAAAATTCGCGATTACAAAAATTGAATCTACCGGAAATGTAATAACATTCCAAAACGACCCGAACAATTATACTGATAAACACATTTTAAAACCGGTTATCAACACAACATATTTGCGCAACAATCTTTCCGGTGCGGTCATGTTTACCGTCAATCATCCCAAATGCAAAGATATCCGTCTGCAATGGAACGCGATGAAGGAATTCGACGCCTCGCCTTCGGTTATCATTCTCCGCAATGCACAGGCAGGCGAAATCCAGAAACGAAGCATTTTCCTGACAAGCAATTATAATCAGCCGATAGAAATCGAGTCTGTAAAGTCCGACAAAGGAATTGTAAAGGTTATCAATCAGGTCAAAACCGAAAACAGGTTCCAGTTCGACGTCGAAATTGCACCGCCTGCAAAGGAAGGACAATTAAGAGTATTCTCCGATACATTGCATATTAAAATCAAAGGCAAAGATGAAATTAACATCCCCTGCCGTGGCTTCTATAAAATGGGACAATAAAATCTCATAAGTTTTTAGTTTGGAACTTTAAGTTTTAAATTATGCTGACTTGTCCGCATTGCGGCAAAGAATTCGATGAAAAGCCAAAACCGAAAGGAAAATGGTATTACTCTAATTATTGGGTAATCTTCGCAGTCCTTTGCGCCGGCCCATTTGCCCTGCCTCTTATTTGGTTCAATCCTAATTATAAAACAGCTACAAAATGGATTGCATCGATAACAATTATCATCGCGACTGTATTAATTATATTTTTATTTATATTCTTGATAGGAATTTTAATAGAGCAGTTCAGGCAACTTGCAAATATATCTTGATTGCATTTAAAGCAGACATACGTTATAATAGGCTGCTTATAAATTTTTGGAATTATAAATTTATGGGTAAAAAGTTATACATCGGGAATCTGGGGCCACAGGCAACGAATGAAAACCTTGAGGCTTTGTTTTCATGTTTCGGAAAAGTAAAAAAAGCCTACATCGTCAACGATAAGGCCACCGGCAAGAGCAAGGGTTTTGGTTTTGTCGAAATGGCCAACGACGACGAAGCAAAAGCAGCCATCGAATCATTGGACGGCAAAAACTGCGGCGGATACACCGTCAAAGTCAACGAAGCAAAAGGCAAATAGGCCCCTTCACGCATTATCGATTTCAATATTATTGATCGCGCCAATCATTCCGCGCAAAAATTTAGTTTACACGCCCTGTCGCGTCGTAGTCTTTGACGAAGACGGATCCAAAACTATTCACTTTTCACTCTTCACTTTACACTTTATTTTGTCCTACCTGTCCGAACTGTCCTAAGTGTCTTTTTCGCACTTTCTCCCCTTCTCACCTTTCAAATCTTGATTATGCTTTAGCCCTTGCATTTAGTTTTTAGAGGAAACTTAGTCGGTGAAGCATCACAACCTAATTCCCTGAAACTTCTTCCAGAGACTTTTCATTTTTTATGTCGTATAAATTACTCCTACAATTTCTCTGATTGAATTAGGTATTACAAAAGGAACTTTTTCGCACGAATCATTTTCTAAATCTTCAGTTCGATATATTCTTGATTCACCTAATCCACCTATAGCATCAAACATTCTTAAATGTCGATGAGAATTTAATCTAATGCTTCTACCAATTTTTTTAAAAACTTGCTCATTTTCATTTGTTACAAGAGCAATCATTTTACCTATATTCTTATCAAAATTTTCAGGAAGAATTTGAGAACCTCCTAAGATGGTTTGACCTTTTAAGGCTAATGGCATTGCACTGTCACCATTAATTTTAAAAGCCATTGTGATCTGGTTAGGAAATTTATAATCCTCTATCAGAACAGCCTCATTATTATTTTTATTCTTACTATATATTTGTTCATCAAATAAAAAACCTATTACTTCCAATAACTCTACTTCTTCTGCAGGAAAGATTTGCGCTGGTGGTCTTCTATCGAATTGAAGCATTTCGGATGTTAATACAATTTTTCCACCTTCTATTGATTCGGAATACCTTCTCGCAAATACTCTATCTTTGTGTAAAGCGATAACAAGGCTGTGAGGTTTTGCAGGATCATTTAATTTAACTATTGCTTTGTATCCTATATTTGCTGCAAATCCAAAATTATTAGTTTTAAGATAGTATACTGCACAATCATTTAGTAATTCATGCTCAAATTTTGTATAAGTCGAATCACTTTCACCTCCTACATTAGAACATGCAGCAGCTATATTTTCATATAGTGGTATATCCTTTTGTATAATATTTAGCGACTCTGGTTTTTCAGGTTTTTGTGTTCTAATAACTTTTCTTCGTTGAAGCCATAAATAGTAATATTTACTTGCATAGTAAGTTAAAGATAGTAACTCCTTGCATTGTTTTTGAATATTCGCATTAACATCATTATAAGCTATTTCAGTTACTGTTCTATGATGGCACTTATTTGTTAATCTTAAAAAATCACTATCTGATTTTAAAGCAGAATGATTTATAATTTTTTCTACAATATCACAATGAAAAGGTATTATTTTTCCATTATACAACGATCTTAATTCACCTATATAATCAGCCAAGGTTGGCAATGGTTTTTTAATGCATATGTCCGCTAATAAATCACCGATTTGTTGTTCTAAGTAAATACGAAATTCCTTCATGTACTCCTGAGCTGCCAGATGATCATTTACATTTTTTTCAAAACAATCCCTTAGCTGTTCAATTTTTTCAATAAAAGAACCTAAACTAATATGTTCGGTATTTTCATTTATTGGATGAATACAAATATGATTAATTTGATTTGGGTCTGGAATAATTTTTACTAGTCTAGAGAAACCATCACTATTTGTTGCAATTAAAATTTTTGCACCATTAGCACTTAGATCAGGTAAAGTATCAATATAGTTGTGATAGTTTCTTTCATCGAACAATTCATGTAAATCATCTAATATTATAAGGGAAATACCGCCCCTTTTTTTAAATAAATACTCCCACAATGCAAAGAAAACTGCTAACAATGTAGAACGCAAATCAGATGAATTGCTCACATGTTGCGCTGCCGTTCTGGTTCCTTGAATTTCAGCCTGAATTTGCAATGCTCCATTTGCATCAATATCTGAACCAGCAAATTCTGGATGTCCTTTGTAAGCAGGATTGTATAATTTCTTTTTCCATTGTTTGGCATCATCTGACAGTTGCTGCATTAAAGACTTTATTTGATTATTAACATGATCCCCTAATTTAATAATATCGTCCAGTGCATCACTTGCATCTTTATATTCTGATAATTGGTCTGACAGTTTTTTGCGGTCTATTTTAATTTTATTGCTGAGCTCTTTAATTTTATCCAATGCAATCTTAATTGGAGATGAATTATTAATGATGGCCTGCAAAGCATTAAGACATTCGGTTAATGTATATTCTATCACTTGATCAGGCAATTTATCTCTTTTGGCAAGAATCATTTCAAAGACCCTTTTACATTCTTCATCAATGGAACTTCTCCATTTAGCAAAAGCTATAATTTTTTGCAGATGATTCAAGAATGTATTTAAAATATCGCAATTTTGAATTATGGATTTTGGTAATGTATATGTTTTTGGTACTATATACTGTGGTAAAATTTCGATTGCTTTATCAGTCAATAATTTTACCTTATCTTTTATTGGTGCCAGACTTAATTTAAAACATGGCTTCTCAAACAATTCATCTACAAATATTTTCTTTATTAAATCTTGGGGCGTTGCAGGCAATTCCATTAAACTACTGATAGTTTTATATTCACTTTCAATTGCTTTGATATGCCCAGTCCCCCACTGATTAATTGAATAACTTAAAAATTCTTTTGGATTGTCCAAATGGTCCTGAATATGTTTAGAAATATGTTCATTCGTCACACGATCAATTTTGCCGTTCAAGGATTCCGAACATACGGGGCAAATAGTTTTATCGTGATTATTTTGAAGAATCCAATTTGATATTCTTGCATATAATTGTTCTCGTGATTTTATGTTTGGTGTACTGGCTAATTTTTCAATCTCTTCGGCCTCTGTCGTTATAGTTTTAATTTTACGTTCGATATTGCTTATATCTGAAAATAAATTTTTAATAGTTCCTAATTTTTTGGCACTTTCTAATTCTTTTATATTGTGATTACCGAGTGAATCTATTGCGATACTTATGTTTCTTGCTAGCTCATCACGTTGAATGGGATCATCTGGCTTAAAATTTTCTCCTAATATTTCTTTAACTTTTGTTAATGAATCACTTAGTAATTTCTCAAATTCGATTATGTGTTTATCGAGTTTTGTTAGTATATTATTGTCGTTAGATAAAGGAATATCATTTTGAGGAGTTATATCAGGATAACTTTTAAAATGACCAAGCAGTTCTTCTCGCTTTTGATCAAAATCTCTATTTAATTCATTTATTTCTTCAATTTTTTTACTAGTTAAAGCTCCGGTTAGTTTATCTTTAGATTTGGTTGCATGTTTAACTAAATCTAATATTGCCCTTAACCCGGTTAATTCTGCAATTGCTTTTCCTAAGTCTGAAGCTGAGTCCAATTGGATATATGGAATCAGACTAGGAATTTTTGTGCCAATTTCAAAAGATATGGGATCTAGCCCTAGGACATCAAATCCTTCTGTCAGTTCTACAATATTCGAGCCCCTTTTGCTCCAATTTAGAGACCTTTTTATAAAACCTATTTCCGTCCCTGCATCATCTGTAAATGAAATTTTTACCCAAGTATTTAAAGGAATTTTATCTTCAAGCAAGGTTTTAATATAGTTTGAAGGAGGAACAGGTGTAATAATACTAGCTTTTTTAAGGATATTAGTTCCATTGTGTTCAATGCTCAAATCAACTGCTTCACCGATTTTTTGCGGAGGATTTTGGGAACGATAAACAAAACCAGATAAACACCAACATATTGCACTTAGGAGTGAGGTTTTACCAGCTCCGTTATGTCCTTGAAAAAGACTAATAGATTTCTGCAAATCGAATTTTAAAATATTGCCTTGATTGAGAGTGTCTGAAAATTTGTTTATTCCACCGAATTGATTGATTTCAATTTCTTTAATATGGTAATTTAAAGATTGTTTTTGGCTTTGTGAAAACTGGATTGGGGGAAAAATTGGAGGGTTCTTGAAATCTAGAGTTGCCATTAATTTCACATCTTCTTCTCTGTTTTGCTTACTCCATTTATCCTGGTTCTGTTTATACCAATTTAGAATTGCTCGTGATTGATTAGAAGTAATTTTAAATTTTTCTGTTTTATTGACTAAAACATTCCTCCCACTTATTAATTCTTTCAATAAAGATTCTACAGTATGTAAATGCAATTCTATAGGTTCAATCTCCATCTAATCCTCCAATTTAGTTGAATTTTTTTTATTTCATTCGAAAAAATAAAACAAATTATCTCATCATAGTTTTCTGCTTGTTTTTTCCTGCTTCCTTGTTTACTTTTGAATCTCTGTGAATTATGAAACTATATCATACACTTTCTCAATCTTCAATCTTTCTTTTTCTGTTTTTATACGTAACATTTTTATTTTATATGTAGCATTTTAAATATATTACATCCTCGCCTTTTGCTTACCTTTTTTCCTGAATCCTTGCTTTAAGGAAAGTACTGTTAGGCAGAAAAAAATCAGCGTCTATCAGCCTCATCCGCGATTAAATAAAGAGGTGGCGCCTTCGTGGTGAAAATTAAAATACGCGCAAGTTTTTAAAAAAATATTTACAAAAATAAATCTTAAGAACCTGATTCCCTTCGATTTCCGACTGACATTATGGTATAATACCTGTTAGTGTAGGGGCGAACCCACTTTAGTCCTCGCTCTTTAGGATTTTATACCTCGAGGTAAAATCAAAGGGGACGTGTTCGCCCTTTTTTGAATATAAATTTAATACATTGTTCCTCAACAATTTAATTCTGCTAAGCGATTGATTTTTTGTGTAATTTTCTGAATTTTTCGAGAACTTTTCCCATTTTTTCAGTCAAAAATTGAATTTTTGAAGCAAAAATGAGGTTTTTTGAGTAACTTTTTTTATTTAGACAGGTTTTTCAAAGCCTTTTTGACAAGAAGTAACATCAATATGACATCTGCGCGACATAAAATAACAAAAATGCGGCAAAAAATGACACTTTTGAACACTATAAAATTGCACAAAACTATTTACTGTTTATTATCTCAATCAATTTCTTATGGATGCGTTTATTGGCGGCGAGGACTGGGATTGTTTGGCCATTATAATTATTCATATCAATCGGCCAAAGTGATTTGCCCTGGAAATCCGTAACAACCGCACCTGCGGCTTCAACTAAAAATGCACCGGCCGCGATATCCCATAACTTGGGACAATTCATTATAGCAGCGACAAACGAACCTTTGGCGACATACGCTAAATGCTGAGCGGCTGTGCCCAGTGAACGGCAGCGAAGCATTGTTTGAAGTTTTGTAATCCACGGCGGAACGCCATCCCTGAATAAACTCTCAAGGCCGATTGTTTGATAGATATTTATATCATTATCGTTTGCCTGTATTCGTACAGTATTTAACTGAGGCGGAGCGGCGCCTGCGGCGGTAAACATCGAATCTGTCGCAGGGTCGTATATAACGCCAAGAACAGGTTTGCCCTGGTGAATCAGGCCGATACTGACGACGAAATTCAAAATCTTCTGCGAGTAATTATTCGTGCCGTCAATGGGATCGATAACCCACCATAAATCATTATCGCCTCGCGGGGGCTGTTTAAAGAGTTTATTGTCTTTGCCCTCTTCTGCGACGATCCCATGATTTGGATAATTCTGCATTATATTATCAATGATGATTTTCTGACATTGGGCATCGGCCTGTGTTACCAGTTCGCTGTCGCTCTTTGCGGTGATTCTTAGAACATTAATTTCTTCCATCGCATGCTGACCTGCAAGGCGTGCCGCGACAACAGCGGTTTCCAGCATCGCATGTAAATCTTTATTATCGAGCATTTGAAATCCTTTATTTTTTATAATCACTGATTACGCAGATTTCGCAGATATTTATTCAAATCTATTCTAGAATATGGGTACCCCGCTTCGCTTATGGGTTTCCGCTACGCTACAACAGGCACATGTAAATTATTCGCCCACTGCGTGGACGAAAATTTAATGAGCCAGTCCCCTTGACACATATTCATTTTTGATTAACAAATATTTTGAAACCTATATAATACATCTTAATGTCCGAACAGAAAAAGTCAAAATGGTTTGCAAATACTTCCCTGCCTATAAAAAGGCCGGGTAAATCTTATTTGTATTCAACTTCCACTCGGGAAGACAGAATTATTTTCCTTGCCATATTTCTGGGGATTGTATTTTTGTTTTCAATGGGATTTCTCATTAAATCAAGGGTTTTTAAGTTTGGAATCTCTGACGGCTGTTCTTTTTACCGATACACCGGAATCCCTTGCCCAACTTGCTATTGGACCCGTGCATTTGAGTCTTTTGTGAAATTCGGAACAACAGAAGCCTTAAAAGTGCAACCTGCTGCAACGATTTGTTACATTATTTTGGTTTTTGTGGCTTTTTTCTCTTTACTTAGTGCTATTTTGGGAGTAAACTTCGTATTCCTGCCTTCAATCAGGCTTTGGAGAATAGATTTGATTGCCATTGCAGGAGTGTTAATTGTCCTGATTGGATGGGCAATAACGATAATCAGAGTGAAAAGTTTAAAATGAAAAGTTTAAAGTTGTGGAATCCCCTTAGGGGATAGATTTTTATGCGTAGCCGTGCAGGCCCCACAGGGGTTTACGTTGCGGCTCCAACAACGGCTAAACGACTGATTTTAGGATTAACAATGAAATTAAGTAAAAAAAACATTATTTTAGTGATAACGATTACTGCAATGGGCGCATTTTGGGTTGGCTGTAAGAGTGCGGCAGGGATTTTTGGAAATCTTACATCTGAACGCGAATCTGAAAAAATCACTCCTGCCGAGTTCGAACTTGCCGAAACGGAAGGCAAAATACTTGTTTTGGTAAATCAGCCAGGGTGGATTAAAACGCCAGTTGATTTGCGAACGGGTATAACTAAATATGTGAATGAGGCGCTGAAGGATAAAGAAAAAACAGATATACCTGAAGAAAGATTAATAAAATACCAGGACGTTCTTAACGCAAGAATGGAACTTTCAGAAGAACAAAGAAATGAGCCTAATCTGATAGCGGCAAAGCTGAACGCGAAATATATCATCAACGTTCAGATACTGGATTTCGACTTGAGCACTTTCGCTGAAAAGGATTTTTTCAATGGAATGCTGAAATCCGATTTTTCACTGCTTGACGCCAATGGAGTAAAGCTCTGGCCTGAAAAAGAAAACCGCTCGGCGACGGTAGAAATAGAAGCTGAAAAAGGGACAGTCGAAACAGCGACAGCGAAATTGACGGCGGCGACAGCACATTGCGCGACAAGATATTTTTATGATTGCAAAACTATTCGTTTTCGCGTGCCGGAAGAAAATAAAGATATTGAAAATTATGATTTTTAAAGGAGAAAGAAATGTTCAAGATCCTAATCACTGACAAGCTGGCAAAAGAAGGTATCGAGCTTCTCAAGACAATCAAAGACGTTGAACCTGTAGTAAAGACGGGCATAAGTCCGGAAGAACTAATTTCAATCATCGGCGAATATGACGGGCTCATCGTGCGAAGCGAAACGAAAGCTAATGCAAAGGTGCTGGAAAAGCCGGGCAAACTTCGCGCAATAGCGAGAGCGGGCGCGGGCGTTGATAATATTGATGTTCCAACAGCAACGAAAAAAGGCATTTTGGTGATGAATACTCCGGGCGGCAATACTTTAAGCGCTGCTGAACATACAATGGCGTTGATGCTTTCGATGTGCAGGCATATAGCACCGGCATCATGCAAAATGAAAAACGGCGAATGGGATAAGAAAAGCTTTATGGGCGTTCAGCTCAACAATAAAGTTTTGGGTATAATCGGGCTTGGACGAATCGGTATGGCAGTTGCGAAGATGGCGACGGGCTTTAATATGAAAATTCTGGGATATGATCCTGTCGCGACTCCGCCTGAAGCAGAAAAATTAGGAATTGAAATTACAAGCGACCTTAACAGGATTTTCAAGGAAGCTGATTTCATTACGGTACATGTTCCGAAAAATGAAAAGACATTGAATATGATCGGCGCAGAGCAGCTTAAAATGATGAAGCCGACGACGAGGGTAATCAATTGCGCACGCGGCGGTATCATTAATGAAGATGCTCTTTATGACGCACTTGAAAATAAGACAATCGCTGCGGCAGCTCTTGACGTATTTACGGAAGAGCCGCCAGTAAATAACAAGCGATATGAAAAAATCGCAAACTGCCTTGTAACGCCTCACCTTGGTGCAAGTACGGCCGAGGCACAGGTGGAAGTTGCGGTCGAAGCGGCGCAAATTATCGCGGATTATCTGAAAACCGGAGCAATTAAAAACGCTGTTAACGCACCGGCTACGGGTGGAGCAATGCCGCCGGTTGTTGAAACTTATGCGACACTTGCAAATAGAATTGGAAAGCTTGTAAGCGTGATGTCGGGCGGACAGATACAGAAAACAGAGTTGCAATATCGCGGAGCTATAGCGGGTCATAATGTGGCGATTGTTTCAAGCTCATTTATGATTGGTTTGCTCCAGGAATCAAGCGAAGACCCTGTAAATATGATCAATGCGACCGCAATCGCAAAGGAAAGAGGCATCAGCGTAGACGTAACAAAGAGCGCTGAAGCTAAAAATGTCGCATCGGGATTCGGTGTAAAAGTTACAACGGCAAAGGGAACTTGCACCTTTACAGGAACGGTTTTCAATGATAGAATAATGCGAATTATTGAAATTAACGGCTTCCATGTCGAAATGACGCCTGCGGATAACGCTATGATTATCTTTAACGAAGACAAGCCCGGAGTTATCGGTGCGGTCGGGACGGTTCTTGGTAAACATGGTATAAATATTCAGACAATGGGCGTAGGTCAGAAAATGGACCAAAAGAAAGCCGTTTTGGCATTCAGTCTTGACGCGATGCCTGATGATAAAACATTAAAAGATATTAACGGATTGGATTTCGTTAATGAAGTTTATACATGTAAATTAAGTTAGCAGTGGAAGAAACAAACCCCCCGTCTTGATGGCGGGGGATTTACTTAAAATTGAATATGGCAAAGAACACGGATAACACACCAAATCAGATGAGTTTTGAATTTGATGGCAAAAACGCAGGAAGCGAAACCAGCTTACTGGAAGAAGCACCTGTTGAAGAATCGGAGACGGAAACGAAAAGCAAAAAACCAAGAAAGTCAGGGCGAAGCGAGGCAAAGGAATCCCCTGCATCAGAAGAAACAAAGGAGCCTAAACGTCAGAAAGGCGCAGCAACGGCTGAAACAATGGCGGCCAAGCAGCGCGATATCAGCGTCAGCGAATTTTTTGCGAAAAACAGGCACCTTTTAGGTTTTGATAATCCGCGCAAAGCGCTGCTTACGGCAATCAAAGAGGCTGTAGATAATTCGCTCGATGCGTGCGAAGAAGCACACATTCTGCCCGATATCACGATTACAATAAATCAACTAACGGAAAAGAAATTTACGGTCATTGTGAAAGACAACGGGCCGGGGATTATCAGCAAACAGATTCCAAACGTTTTCGCGAAATTATTATATGGAAGCAAATTTCATAGTTTGAAAATGTCGCGAGGTCAGCAGGGAATCGGTATTTCCGCGGCGGGCATGTATGGATTGCTCACGACCGGCGAAGCTGTTCAAATTATTTCTAGAACTGATAAAAATAAAAAAGCATACAAATGCCATGTTCAGATAGACACAGCTAAAAACAAGCCTATGGTTATATTGGGCGAAGAATGCGATTACGATTTGCCTACCGGAACGCAGGTAACAATCACGCTTGAAGGAAAATATCAAAAAGGCAAGCAATCGGTAGACGAATATGTGTCTCAAACGGCTATGGCGAATCCTCATGCGACAATTATCTACAACGCACCTGACGGGCAAAAATTCGAATTTATCAGGCAGACAAAACAAATGCCTTTCATTCCGATCGAAATCAAGCCTCATCCATACGGCGTTGAACTAGGTTTGCTGTATAAGATGGCGCGTGAAAGCACGGATAAACATTTAACCGCGTTTTTGCAGCATGATTTTTCACGAATCAGCAGTAAAGTTGCGGATGAAATATGCAAAAAAGCCGGGGTATCGAAAAATGCGAGACCTGCGGACATGAGCCTGAAAGAAGTTGAGGCTGTTCACAATGCCATTAACGGGACCAAGATAATGGCTCCTCCTGTAAATTGTATCGGGCCAATTGGTGAATCTGAACTTGAAAAAGGATTGAAACGTGTAGTTGAAGCTGATTTTTACGCCGCCTGCACGAGGAAGCCGGACGTTTACCGCGGTAATCCATTTTTGATCGAAGCGGCAATAGCATATGGTTTCAAAGCCGAGCAGAGTGAAAACAGCGACGATACGGATAAATTGCCGCAGATGGAACTCAAGAGGTTTGCAAACCGTGTCCCCCTGCTGTATCAGCAGAGCGCGTGCGCGATACACAAAGCAGTGGTTGAAACGAACTGGAGAAATTACAGTCTTTCACAATCACGCGGGTCATTGCCGATGGGGCCGATTGTTCTGATGATTCACATGGCTTCGGTCTGGGTACCGTTTACATCTGAAAGCAAGGAAGCTATCGCGCATTATCCTGAAATCATAAAAGAAATCAGACTTGCGATCCAGGAATGCGGAAGATTGCTCGGAATGTATTTGCGTAAACAGAAACGCATTAAAATGGAAATGCAAAAAAGGGGTTATATCGAAACCTATTTGCCATTTATCGGCGAAGCATTAAAAGAAATTCTTACGCTAAAAGAAGAACAGGTAAAAACTGTTGTGTCGCGTCTGAAAGAAGTGCTTGAAAAAACAAGGCAGATATAATATAAGCAAATAAGCCAGTTAAATTTGGGCGGAAAAATTAAAAAAATTGGGCGGTTAGGTTATTTACATACTCAGGAAATTTGTTAAAATAGCGTCTATACTTGATTTTTCGGGTATAGGATTAAGATTATTATTTTTTTTTAGAGAAAGAAAATGCAGGATTTAATTATTTCAATCAGCGGCCTTAGAGGTATTGTCGGACAAAATTTTAATGCACAAACAGCTTTAAATTACGCTTTGGCGTTTGGAACATTTTTGAAAGCTTCCAAAGGTAAGCCGAAGCTTAAAATAGCGATAGGCACGGATTCAAGAATAAGCGGAGATATGATCAAAGCGGCGGTCGCTTCAGGATTGTGCTCTCTTGGCGCGGAGGTTTTCGATGTTGGACTTGTGCCGACTCCTACTGTCGGACTTATGGTTCGCGAATTAATGTGCGACGGCGGTTTGGTGATAACTGCATCGCACAATCCGATCGAATATAACGGTATCAAATTATTGACAAGCAAAGGTATAGCTCCGCCGGCGGGAATGGCTGAAAAAGTCAAAAGCATTTTTGAGAAAGGCGAATTCAGTTTTGTTCCTTCTGTTGAATGCGGCAAAATCACAGTAGACCACAGCGGTGATTCGGTTCACATTAAAAACATTCTTGCAAATGTAAAAAGAAACCTGATAGCTCCATGCAGATTCAGAGTAGTGCTCGACAGCGTAAATGGAGCCGGTGGAAGGCCGACGAAAAGACTGCTTTCTATTTTCGGCTGCCGTATAACAGCATTGAATGATAAACCAACGGGCATGTTCGCGCATACTCCAGAGCCTACAGAAGCGAATCTTACAACGCTTTGTTCGGCGGTGAAAAATACAGGCGCCGATATGGGATTTGCGCAGGACCCAGACGCGGACAGATTAGCAATAGTAGATGAAAACGGCAGATACATCGGCGAAGAATATACTTTAGCGCTGGCAGCAAAATATGTTTTAAGCTACAACAAGGGAACGGTAGTAACGAATCTTTCAACTTCAAGAATGGTTGATGATATCGCGAAAGCTGCAGGATGCGAAGTAATACGCACGCCTGTCGGCGAGGCAAATGTCGCTCAGGCGATGATTAAAAATAACGCGGTAATCGGCGGCGAAGGCAATGGCGGCATCATCGATTTGCGAGTCGGACCAATCAGGGACAGCCTTATTGGAATCGCGCTTATCCTGCAATTGTGCGCAGAAACCAACAAAAGAATCAGTCAGCTTGTGAGCGAAATACCAGCTTATGAAATGAAGAAACAGAAATTCACGGCTGATAAAAAACAAGCTGAAAAAATATTTACACAAGCGAAAAAAACATTCAAGAAAGCGGAAATTAACGAAAGCGACGGCTGCCGATTCGATTTCGAAGACGGCTGGATGCATCTTCGCACCAGCAATACAGAACCTGTAATCAGGCTTATTTCGGAATTCAGAAAAGACGCTAAGGACGCTGAAAAATATATCGAAAAAATGACGACGATAATCGAAAAAATAGCGGGATAACTTTATAGCAGGATGACGTATGACGCCATACATTGAAAAAAATGCTGAAGCATTTAAACAGATTATAAAAGTAACATGGCTCGGTATTTTCATCAATGTTATCCTCGTCATAATTAAAATCATTACAGGCTTAGCTGTATCGTCAATGGCGATGGTTGCAGATGGCATTCATTCTCTATCTGACCTTCTAACTGATTTTGCGATTATTTTCGGAGTTCACATAAGCAAAAAAGAGCCTGATGAGGATCACCCTTATGGGCATGGATGGGCTGAAAACCTGATAACCTTCTTTACCGGTATTCCTCTGGGCATTGCCGGCGGATATATGGTAATCAAAGCCGTACACAGTATCGCCGACCATGTGATGACAAAAATCGGAATTCCTGTTCTAGCAGTTGCTATAGTCGCGATTTTCCTGAAAGAATATTCTTTTAGAATAACAAAAAAAGTTGCTGTGAAATTATCCAGTTCAATGCTGTATGCCAACGCATGGGATCATCGCAGCGACGCGTTGAGTTCACTTGCGGTAGCTATTGGCGCGGTTTCTTCAATGTTCGGCATAAATTACGCCGACCAGATAGCCACGATTGTAGTCGGCCTTATGATTGTATTCGTTGCTGTTAAAATATTGATTGATGCGTCAAGCCAGTTTACAGCAAAAGCGGTAGACCTGGAAACAAAAGAACAGATAACAAAAATTATCGCCTCACAGCAGCAAATTAGAAAGTGGCACAAGCTGCGGACCAGAACTATCGGCAGAGAATTATTTATGGATTTACATATTCTTGTCGACCCGAAACTTTCGATAACCGAAGCACATGATATAGCCGAATCGCTTGAAGAAGAAATGCACAGGCAATTTTCACAGCCTGTAAACATCACGGTTCACGTCGAACCTGATGAGGAAATTAAACAACCTTAACAGATTCGCTTGCATTTAGAAAATACAGCCATCCTTCGACTTTTTTAAGTCCCAAAATTACTCCAGCCGCTTTGCAGTACCATTCGATTTGAGTTTTGTAATTCTCGGCTCTCTGCGAAACCTTTGCTGAATTGATATTATCCGTTTTAAAATCGATAATAATTGCCTTGTCGGATGTTTGAACAAGCATATCGATGATTCCCTGGATAATAATTTTCTCATCGTCAAAATTTTTCTTTTCAGGATATACCTGGGAAACGGAAGCGGCATAAGTAAAAGGCCATTCACGCATGATTCTATTGTTGCCGTTCAAAATTTTTCCTAAATCGCTTCTGAAAAATTTCATTATAGAGGCTATATTTATCTTTTTAGCAATTTGAGCGCTAATACAGCGGCTATTTACAAGCTCATCAATCGCCTGATTAATTGTTTTCTCGGTAATTTCTTTTTCCAAATCCATTTTTTTAATCACGAGGTGTGTTGCACTGCCGATAACAAGGCTGTCGGTTTTTTGAGGATTTTTTTCA